>CAVUCB010000062.1:0-29621 GCA_963739755.1 uncultured Alphaproteobacteria bacterium
TAACCACGGTTCCAAGCACGATGTCGTGCGGGAGCCGGCGGCGGGCGTTGAACAGCCCCAGCAGCAGGATGAGCGGCGACAGCACCGAGATCGAGACATAGAACAGCACCGCATGCGCAGCTCCCAGCACGAAATAGCCGGGTGCGCCGTACCAGGTGCGCAGCTCCAGATCCATCACCCGCATGCCGATGGTGGCTGAATGCGGCCCGCCCAGTGTAGAGCCGTAATAGACGATGGCCCAGATGATCGAGGCCGGCGAAACCAGCCAGAACAGCGCCCAGCCAAGGCCGAGCGTGATCAGGCCGAACACCGCGATGAACAGGATCGCCAGCACCACTGGGATCGACAGCACGATCACGTCGATGATGAAGGCGATGACGCGCCGTATCAGCACGCCGCGGAACAGCTCCGGCTCCAGATAGGGGTCGAACGCATGCTCGTAATGCGGCGCGCTGCTGTTGCTCCAGCCGCCGCTGTTGCCCGAACCGCTGTAGGACATGTCTCACCCTCCCGGGAAAATGCCTCGCGCAAGGACATGGGAACCACCCGCCCCGCCGCAAGGCCATGGCGACTTGAACAAGCAGAAATATTCCGGCGGTTTGGCGGCCATCCGCCGCTTGGATCGCTCCGGGCAGGCGGCTAATTTGGACAGGCAATCGGTACCATCGGCAGTGACGAAGGCTTGACACATGGGCGGACCAATCGAGGTGCGTTGTCGCTGCGGGGAAGTGCGGGGGATCGTCACCAGGGCGTCGCCGCAGACGGTCAATCGCGTGGTCTGCTACTGCGACGACTGTCAGGCCTTTGCCCATCAGCTCGGACGCGCCGACCTCCTCAATGACAAAGGCGGCACCGACATCGTCCAGGTCGCGCCCGCCGCGCTCAGCTTTACGAAAGGGCAGGATCGGATCGCCGGATTGCGCCTGGCGCCCAACGGGCTCTATCGCTGGCACACGAAGTGCTGCAACACGCCTGTCGGCAACACGCTCGGTCCCGCCGTTCCCTTCGTCGGCATCCCGGTGCAGGTCTTTGATGCGCCGCAGCCGGACGAGGTCTTTGGCGCGCCGATCGGCGCAATCCTTGGGAAATATGCCATTGGCGATCCGCCGGCAGGTTCGACCGGATTGAACCTGTCGCTGCTCCTGCGCGCCATCGGCAAGGTGCTCGGCTGGCGGCTTGGCGGAAAGACCTGGCCGCATCCGTTCTTCGCGCGCGACACGCGGGCGCCGGTCTATCCGCTGACGGTCGTTTCGCAGGAGCGGCGCGAAGCGCTCCGCGCCCTGTGCGGGCCGCGTCCGACGGCGCAGGCCGTGCCCTGACGAAGGCTTAGTGTCCGGCTTTCAGTTTCTCCGCCGCCTGAGGCGCAAAATACGTCAGCACGCCGTCGGCGCCGGCACGCTTGAAGCCGACGAGGCTCTCCATCATTGCGCGCTCGCCGTCGATCCAGCCGTTCTGCGCGGCACCCGCGATCATCGCGTATTCGCCGGAGACCTGATAGGCGAAGGTCGGCATGCCGAAGGTTTCCTTCACGCGGCGCAGCACGTCGAGATAGGGCATGCCGGGCTTCACCATCACCATGTCCGCGCCTTCCGCGATATCGAGTTCGACCTCGCGCAGCGCTTCGTCGCAATTGGCGCTGTCCATCTGATAGGTGCGCTTGTCGCCGGTCAGCGTCTTCGCCGAACCGATGGCATCGCGGAACGGGCCATAGAAGGCGGAAGCATATTTCGCGGCATAGGCCATGATCTGCACGTCGAGGAAGCCGGCGTGGTCGAGCGCTTCGCGGATCGCACCGACGCGGCCGTCCATCATGTCGGAGGGAGCGATGATGTCGCAGCCCGCTTCGGCCTGCACCAGCGCCTGGCGCACCAGCACCGCCACCGTCTCGTCATTGAGGATCCTGCCATCTTCCAGCAGGCCGTCATGGCCGTGGCTGGTGAAGGGATCCAGCGCGACGTCGCAAAGGATGCCGATCTCGGGAAACTCCTGCTTGATCGCGCGCACGGATTGGCAAACGAGATTGTCGGGATTGACCGCCTCCGTACCCTGCTCGTCGCGGAGCGTCGGATCGGTATAGGGAAACAGCGCAAGGCAGGGAATGTTCAGCTTCATGGCGCGCTCGGTGTCGCGCACCGCCTGTCGACGGTCAACCGGTCGACGCCGGGCATCGAGGCGACAGGCGTGCGCGTGTTGTGGCCCGCGGTGACAAACAGCGGCCAGATCAGGTCGTCCGTGGTGAGCAGTTCTCGCGCACCATGCGCCGCGCCCATTCCGCCTTGCGGTTGCGGCGCGGTCGGATCGTCAGATCGAGGGCAGGGGCGGGTGGGCGAGGATCGCTGCCGCGACACGTCGCGCATTTCGATCGGACCCCCGATATTGATCGCCATGGGATTGCAGTGGGATTGCCTCGTTTGAGCCGGCGGACTGGAAGTCTTCCAATTCTAACATCTAGGCCCGGGTCGGTCATTTGACCAGCCGCAAAGGTTGATTTTGGCCCGAGGGGAGGCCTATGACTGCTGCCATGATCACCGATTTGGCCGTTAACGTGGGGGTGAAGCCCCATGTCTGACGCCTCCTCGCGCGACCCCCGCGACAACATGATGTCGGCCGCGCTTTCGTCCGAACGGATCGAGGGCGACGAGAACGTCTGGACGCGGCGGCTGGTGCTGTTCCTGCGCATCATGGCCGTGATCTCGATCCTGAAGGGCCTTTATCACTGGGCGCAGGTCACGGGCTTCATCGGCGGCGAGGAAGACGCCTTCGAGAACCAGCCGATGGCCTGGCAGGCCGCCACCGTCGATCTCGCCGTGATCGAACTCGTTGCCGCCGTCGGCCTGTGGCTCGCAACGCCCTGGGGCGCGGTGGTGTGGCTTACCACCGTGGTGTCGATGGCGGTATCGAGCTGATGTTTCCGGGAATTACGGCGGCAGCCTCCGTGGTCGTGGGCGGCGAAGCGGTGATGCTCGCCGCCTATCTGGCGCTCGCCTGGATGGCCGCTCGCGAGCGGCCGCCATAGCAACGTGAACGCGTATCGCGAAAGAAAGGGATGAGTGTCCCAAAATCGGCTCGCCTCAAATTTTAGGTGAATCCCGATTAAGGTTTTGGCCCTCTTAAGCGTGCCGCCACATCTCCTAAGCCAGCCTTTCGAACGGGAGGCGAGGTGTTTTGGAATGCGACACCGCGGCGGACGAAAGCGTGAACATCGCTTCTCCACCGTCAATAGAAAGTTGCGAAAAGTCCTTTATCCACGGGCTTAATCCACAATTCACTGTCTTAAATTCATTCTCTCTTTATTGTCTTATTTAAGCGGTTCTTCAAATCGGCCCCTTACGTTGCAGCTATCAGGCGGGACAAAAGTTTCGTCGAATAAGTCGATAAAACGACAACAGGGGAAGTGTCATGAAGAATGCTGTTGCGACGGCGGTGGAAACCGCTGACCGCGCTGCAGGCCAGTCGCCGGTGCAGCCACTCTATCTGGAAGCGCTGACGTTGGTGGAGCGGCTGCATCGCCGCTTGCTCGATGTCATCAAGGATGAATTCGATCGCCGTGGCCGTTCCGACATCAACTCGGTCCAGGCGCTGTTGCTCTATAATATCGGCGACAAGGAGCTGACCGCGGGCGAGCTGCGCACGCGCGGTTACTATCTCGGCTCCAACGTCTCCTACAATCTGAAGAAGCTGGTCGAGCTCGGCTTCCTCGATCATCAGCGCTCGCGCGTTGATCGCCGCTCGGTCCGCATCCGCCTGACCACGCAGGGCCAGGAGATCCGCCGCATCGTCGATGCGCTCTATCAGAAGCACGTCAAGACGGTCGAGCAGGTCGGCGGCATCTCGAACGAGGAGTTCGCGACGCTGAACAAGTCGCTGCACCGCCTCGAGCGGTTCTGGACCGACCAGATCCTCTATCGCCTGTAAGCACCTTCGGCCAAGCCGGCCCACTAGAGAAGACCGGCAGGCCATCCTGGTTGCCTTCCAAGTTGCCTTCCCCTTAAGGCGCATTGGCCGTGCCCCGGCCGGTGTGCTTTGTCGTTTTTTCAAGCGCATGATGGAAAAGTGGAACGGTTTCGCCTCGAGTAGTTCTGCTTCGGCGGACCCAGATCGAAATCCACCAGGATCTGCTTCCATTTTTCATACTTCTGCGCCGGCAGCCGGTAGGGCCCGCACATCAATGCCGCCCGCAGCATCGCCTTTCCAATTTCGGGCGTTGGGCTCGCGACGACTTTCGATTCCGCCGCAACCGATCCATCCGGATTGAGACGCAGGTCGATCGTGGTGATCGATCTCTTCGTCATGTTGGTTGGCGGCACGCATCTTGTGATCTGCTCGATCAACGCCTGATGCTCGGCGAGCATGAGCTCGTTCGGATCGGCCGCAAGTGCGGGAGTCACGAACAGAAAAATCGCGAACGGAAATAGCGGGCATCTCGACATGCCAATCTGTGCTTCGACATCGCGATGCGGTTCACGATTCGGCAATAAAATCCGCAGCACGCGTGGTTTTACCGGAAAAATTTTGTTCCAAATCTGACTCTCATTTTTATGTTGATAAGAAATCCGCGTCCCAAAATGGAACCAGTTCCGCGCTCAGGGCTTATCCGTCCGAAGCGGAGGATTGGGCCATGCTGGTCGAACGCGGTGTGCGGGTGATGAATATGGGGGTGGTGGGCGATGCCTACGCCATCGCCTCGAATTATCTGCGCCGCACCGGCGCGATGGCCGACAATTTCGTCACCGACGAGCGGCTGCTCGAGATCATCGTGCAGATGTTTCACCGCGGTGAAGTGAACAAGATCAGGCTCGCCAACAAGGCGATCGCCAAATTCGAAGCACTCGAACGTGTCTGACGACGAACAGGGGGATGCCATGGAAGCCGCCATCGACCGCATCATGCAGACCTATGATCTCCTGGTGAACCGCTCGGCTGCGGCCAGCGCCGAGGCGCGCGCCAAGGTGACGGAGTATCTCAACAAGCTGTTCGAAGCGGGCGAGCGCGACACCCATCGCCTCACCGTGTGCGGCCTGACGTACTTGCGCGAGCTCGACGGCTCGACCGATCCGGTCAAGGCCGGATATACGGGGTTGTAAGCGTAAGCCAAAAAGCGCATCACAGATTTGCGAAAGCCGGCCAGGCGGGCTTATCCCTGAAAAACGGGTTTGCTACAGTCCGCCCATGACCAGCCCGTTCACCCGCCGAAACATCCTGAGCCTTGGCGCCGGCCTGGCCGACGTGCGCTTGCGGCAAACGCGCGCGCGGCGGAGCAGACGCCGGACGAGATGCTCAACGTGCTAATCCAGGAAAACCAGGATTCCAGCCTCGACAGCGGCTTTGACAGCACTTCCCGCAACGTCAAGCTGCCGAAGAAGACGCTGCCGACGCTGTCGCCGTCTACTGCGCAGACCACGGAGGCTTCGATCGCGACAATATGAGGCGATCGTCGCCAAGGGCGGCTGGCCCGAGGTGCCTGCGATCGCCGAAGGCGCGCGGGTCGGCGTCAAGAGCGCGGCGATCCCGCACCTGCGCCAGCGGCTTTCGCTCGTCGGCGATCTCGAGCTCAATTCCGGTGAGCCGCAGGTCTTCAACTCCTATGTCGACGCCGCCGTGCGCCGCTTCCAGGTGCGCCATGGGCTGCATTCCGACGGCGTCGTGCACGACACGACCTTGCGCGCGCTGAACGTGCCGGCCGAGCTGCGGCTGCAGCAGCTCAAGATCAACGCGACGCGGCTGAAGACGCTGACCGGCAATCTCGGCAACCGCATCGTGGTCGCCAATATTCCCGCCGCGCAGATCGAGGCGATCGAGAACGGCGTTGCCGTGACACGTCACACCGCAGTCGCGGGCAAGCCCGACCGGCCGTCGCCCGACATCAACAGCAAGATCATCCAGATCAATTTCAATCCGTTCTGGACCGTGCCGGTCTCGATCGTCCGCAAGGATCTGATCCCGAAGATGCAGGCCGAGCCGGATTACCTCACCAACAACCATATCCGTATTTACGACGCGAAGAACAACGAGCAGCCGCCGTCGCAGATCGACTGGTATTCGACGGACGCGGTGAACTACAAATTCAAGCAGGACGCCGGCAATTTCAATTCACTCGGCTCCATCCGCATCAACTTCGCGAGCCAGTTCGGCGTCTACATGCACGATACGCCGGCCAAAAATCTGTTCGGCGAGGATTTCCGCTTTGCCTCCTCGGGCTGCATGCGCGTGCAGAACGTGCGCGAGCTGGTCTACTGGATCCTGCAGGAAAGTCCCGGCTGGTCGCACGCCGAAATCGACCAGGTGATCGCCTCCGGCGAGCGCAAGGACGCCAAGGTGGCAAAGCCGGTGCCGCTCTATTGGGTCTATGTCACGGCCTGGGCCACGCCCGACGGCGTCGTGCAATTCCGCGACGACATCTACAACCGCGACGGTTCTGGCGCGCAGGTCAATGCAGTGAAGGGGTAGGGCCGGTCTCGCGCTCCGCGCTATTCGGCGGGCTCGTGCGAGCGCGCATCGAGATGTTCGACCAGCAGCTTCCGGTAATGCGCGGCCATCTCCCGATAATGGTGCTTGGAGACAGGGTCGGCAGCGCTTTGGGCGCGCCGCTCGAACATTTCGGCTTTCTGCCGGAGAACCGACGCATCGGACATGGCTTGCTCCTCTTGGGAGTCACTTAGAAGTTGGTCACGCCAACCCAAGACGCGGCGGCGCAATTCGGCTTCACGATCGGGTGAGAAGGTGTCTCAATAGCCAGCTTGAATGGCCTGCGCCGTGAGCCGGCCCGCAAAGAGTTGGTATTCCAGATATTCGATCGCCTGGGCCGCCCGTTCTCGCGACAATGCGTCGCTGGGCTCCAGCGCGAGCCTGCGGGCCCGCGTCAGCCTTCGTTGAAGTTCCTCGTGTTCGCACCGGGTCATCTGCGTGGTCTTGTGGAGGTCCGGATAAGTGAATCGCTGAACGGAAATTAGCGTCGGCCTGTTGCGCCGTGCGTGACGCCGCTCACGCGATCGAGCGGGAGAAGCTGATTTGCCGGGGGCGACGACATCGGGGGCGGGGCGCAGCCCGGTACCCTGGGATGGCTACCTAATCTCCCCAAATCCCCACCATATCTGGCATAATTGGTCGGCCGGACCCGCAATCGCTTGGCCGGGGCGGGGCAATATGCTAATCGGCTCCGTACCGCTTCCGACCGCCACCCAAGGACCGTCCGCAGCCCATCCAAGAGCTTGCGGCGTTGAGGATATTCCGCGATGAACCCGCCATCTTCCAGCGCCAAGACTGCCTCCGCCCCCAATTCCTTCTTTACCGCCAGCCTCGCGCAGGCGGATCCGGACATCGCCGCCGCGATCCAGGGCGAACTCGGCCGGCAGCGGCATGAGATCGAGCTGATCGCCTCTGAAAACATCGTCAGCCGCGCCGTGCTGGAAGCGCAGGGCTCGGTGATGACCAACAAATATGCGGAAGGCTATCCGGGTGCGCGCTACTATGGCGGCTGCGAATGGGTCGACGTCGCCGAGACGCTGGCGATCGAGCGCGCCAAGAAGCTGTTCGGCGCGCAGTTTGCCAACGTCCAGCCGAACTCCGGCAGCCAGATGAACCAGGCGGTGTTTCTGGCGCTGCTAGCTCCCGGCGACACCTTCATGGGCCTCGATCTCGCCGCCGGCGGCCATCTCACCCACGGCGCGCCCGTGAACATCTCCGGCAAATGGTTCAAGGCGCAGCACTACACCGTGCGGCGCGAGGACCAGATCATCGACATGGATGCGGTCGCCCGCCGTGCCGAGGAAGTGAAGCCGAAGCTGATCATCGCCGGCGGCTCGGCCTATTCGCGCCCCTGGGACTTCAAGCGCTTCCGCGAGATCGCGGACAGTGTCGGTGCCTACTTCATGGTCGACATGGCGCATTTCGCCGGCCTCGTCGCCGGCGGCGTGCATGCTTCACCCGTGCCATACGCGCATGTAACGACCACGACCACGCACAAATCGCTGCGCGGGCCGCGCGGCGGCCTGATGCTGTGGAACGACGAGACGCTCACCAAGAAGTTCAACTCGGCCGTCTTCCCGGGCCTGCAGGGCGGGCCGTTGATGCATGTGATCGCGGCGAAGGCGGTAGCCTTCGGCGAGGCGCTGCGTCCGGACTTCAGGATCTATGCCAGGAACGTCGTGGAAAACGCCAAGGCGCTGGCGGAAAGCCTGCGCGCCAATGGCCTCGACATCGTCTCCGGCGGCACCGACAACCATCTGATGCTGGTCGACCTCCGCCCCAAGGGGCTGAAAGGCAATGTCTCGGAGAAGGCGCTGGTGCGCGCGGCCATCACCTGCAACAAGAACGGCATTCCCTTCGATCCCGAGACTCCCTTCGTCACCTCCGGCCTGCGGCTGGGCACGCCGGCCGCGACCACGCGTGGCTTCGGCGTCGCCGAGTTCAAACAGGTCGGCGGCATGATCGCCGAAGTGCTGGGTGCGATCGCGCAGTCGCAGGACGGCAAGGCGTCGCTGGTGGAAGCCGCGATCAAGGAACGGGTCAAGGCGCTTACCGATCGCTTCCCGATCTACAGTTAAGGATTTCAGCGGATGCGTTGCCCGAGCTGCAACAGTCTCGATACCCAGGTGAAGGACTCCCGTCCGACCGAGGACTCCTCGGTGATCCGGCGGCGGCGCGTCTGTGTCGCGTGCAACTTCCGCTTCACCACCTTCGAGCGCGTGCAGCTTCGGGAGCTCACGGTGATCAAGCGCAACGGCCGCCGCGTGCCGTTCGACCGCGACAAGCTGATGCGCTCGGTGCAGATCTCCTTGCGCAAGCGGATGGTGGAGACGGAGCGCGTCGAGAAGATGGTGTCCGCCATCGTACGTGAACTCGAGAGCGGCGGCGAAGCCGAGGTCTCCTCGGAGGCGATCGGCGAGATCGTGATGGAGCATCTGCGCCAGCTCGACGACGTCGCCTATGTGCGCTTCGCCTCGGTCTATCGCAATTTCCGCGAGGCGAAGGATTTCGAGGCGGTGCTCGGCGAGCTCTCCGGCGAGGACGACGCCAGGGTCGTCACGATCCGCAAATGATCTTCCGTATCCTGGAAGATCAGCTCAGGGAAAAATCCAGCGCCGCCAAGGAAGCTGCCGAGGAAGCTGCCAAGCAAGCCGACCGGCGCTTCATGCAGCTCGCGCTGACGCTCGGCCGACGCGGGCTGGGGCGGACCTGGCCGAATCCGGCGGTCGGGGCGGTGGTAGTGAAAGATGGCGTCATCGTCGGCCGCGGCTGGACCCAACCCGGCGGCCGTCCCCATGCCGAGCCCGAGGCGCTGAAGCGCGCCGGCGAGGCGGCGCGCGGCGCCACGCTCTACGTGACGCTCGAGCCCTGTTCGCATTTCGGCAAGTCGCCGCCCTGCGCCGATGCGATCATCGCGGCTGGTGTAGCGCGCGTCGTCGCGGCGATCGAGGATCCCAATCCTGAAGTCGCTGGGAAGGGGCATGCGAAACTGCGCGCGGCAGGGATAGCGGTCGATGTCGGGCTGTTCGCGGAAGAAGCCGCCCGCGACCATGCCGGTCATTTCCGCTGCGTCCGCGACAAGCGTCCGCATGTGATCCTCAAGCTCGCGGTATCTGCGGACGACAAGATCGGCGCTGTCGGGGGCAAGCCGGTCGCGATCACGGGCGAGGCGGTGCGAACGCGGGTGCATCTGTTGCGCGCGCAGAACGACGCCATCCTGGTCGGCATCGGCACCGTGCTGGCCGATGATCCGCTGCTGACGTGCCGTCTGCCGGGCATGGCGGCGCGCTCGCCGGTGCGGATAGTGCTCGATCGCGCGCTTCGCATTCCCGGCAGCAGTCGCCTGGTGCATTCGGCGCGCGAGACGCCGCTCTGGGTCGTGGCTTCCGAGCTCGCGGAAGCGCCGGCTGTGGCAAAACTCGGCGCGGCCGGGGCGCAGGTGATCCGCATCGCGCCGACCTCGGCGGGGCTTGATCTTGCGGCCGTGGTGCATGCGCTGGCCGAAAAGGGCATCACGCGGCTGATGGTCGAAGGCGGCAGCCGCGTGGCGTCATCCTTCGTCGCGGCCGATCTCGTCGACGAGGTCTGGCTGCTGCGCGGGCCGGAGCCGATCGGCGCGGACGGCATTGCTGCGCTGGATGCATTGCCGCTGTCGGAAATCACGCAGTCGCCGCCGTTAAAACTTCGTGCTAGCGAGACGCTCGGCAAGGACACTCTGACCATCTACGAGCGCAGACCATGATCCGGAAAAGTGGGTACCGGTTTTCCGATAAGATCATGGTCCACTAAAGAAACTCAAATGTTTACCGGCATTGTCACCGACATCGGCGAGATCAAAAGCCTTACGCCGACCGCGCAAGGGCAATTGCACCGGCTGCGGATTGCCTGCTCTTACGATCGCGCGACCATCGCAGACGGCGCGTCGATCGCCTGCAATGGCGTGTGCCTCACGGTGGTGGCCTCGGGTGTCGATCGCGGCAAGGATTCTGCTCAAAAGACCTGGTTCGACGTCGATGCCGCGGCCGAGACGCTTTCGATGACCACGGCAAAGCACTGGGCCATCGGCACCAGGCTCAACCTCGAGCGCGCGCTGAAGATCGGCGATGAGCTGGGCGGCCATATCGTGGCGGGGCACGCCGATGGCATTGCAAAGATCATCAGCCGTGACGATCTCCCCGACATGGCGCGGTTCGAGCTTTCGACCACGCGCGAGCTGGCGCGCTTCATCGCGCCGAAAGGCTCGATCACGCTGGATGGCGTGTCGCTGACGGTCAATACGGTGAAGGATGTGACGTTTTCGGTGCTGATCATCCCGCATACGCTCGGTGTGACGACGTTGTCCGCCTGGCGTGCGGGGAGCGAGGTCAATATCGAAGTCGATTTGATGGCGCGCTATGCGGCGCGGCTGACGGAAATGAAGTAGCTTGGCTTTGTGGGTTGCGACGCCTACAAGCCCTGCAAACCCTCATGGTGCGGAGGCGCTTGCGCCGTCTCGAACCATGAGGCCCGGAAACATCCTCATCCTTCGAGACGCGGCCAAGAGGCCGCTCCTCAGGATGAGGACACCGATCGAAGTGGAAGAGTAGATGGCAGACGCGCGGCGCGCCCCGTTGAAGGACCAGACCGATATTTCCGGCGCTCGCGCGCTGATCGTGGAAGCGCGCTTCTATGACGACATCCAGGACGCGCTGCTGGAAGGCGCGGTTGCCGAGCTGAAGGCGGCCGGCGTCGGCCACGACGTCATCACTGTTCCCGGCGCGCTGGAAATTCCGGCGGCGATTGCGATCGCGATCGATGCCGGCGAGAAGGGCGGCAAGCCCTATGATGCGGCGATCGCGCTCGGCTGCGTCATCAGGGGTGAGACCATCCATTTCGAGATCGTCTCCATGGAGTCTTCGCGCGGACTGATGGATCTGGCGGTCGCGAAAAAATTTCCGCTCGGCAACGGCATCCTGACCGTCAACAATGAGGAGCAGGCGCGGGCGCGGCGCGGGCGAGCTCAACAAGGGCGGCGATGCCGCGCGCGCGGCACTGGCAATGCTGCGCATCAAGCGCCGTCTGGCGAAGGTTTTGGGATGATGGCCGAGAGCAAGAGCAAACCGGCCAAAGGTGGCGACAAGAAAGCCAACCGGCGCGGTGCGGCACGGCTCGCTGCGGTACAGGCGCTCTACCAGATGGACATCGCGGGCGCCGGCATCAACGACATCTTCGCCGAGTTCGAAAGCCACTGGCTCGGCAACGAGGTCGAGGGCGAGAAATATCTTCCCGCGGAGGCCGCCTTCTTCCGCGACGTCGTCTCCGGCGTGGTGCGCGATCAAACCAAACTCGATCCCCTGATCGACGACGCGCTGTCGAAGGGCTGGCCCTTGAAGCGCATCGACGCGATCCTGCGCGCGGTGCTGCGGGCAGGGGCCTATGAGCTCGAGCACCGCAAGGATGTGCCGGGCCGCGTCGTGGTCTCCGAATATGTCGATGTCGCGCACGCCTTTGTCGAAAGCGAGGAGACCGGCATGGTCAATGCCGTGCTCGACCAGATCGCGCGCCAGTTCCGCGGCGACGAGTTTTCGCGTGGCTAGCGGCGGCGCATCCGGCGAGGACTCGCTGATCGCGCGCTATTTCAAGCCGCTGGCGACCGCCCCCGGCGCGTTCTCGCTCGATGACGACGCCGCGGTGCTGAAGGCGCACGGCGAGGACATCGTCGTGACCACCGACGCTGTTGTCGAGGGCGTCCACTTTCTGCCCAATGATCCCCCCGACACCGTCGCGCGGAAAGCGCTGCGGGTGAACCTGTCGGATATTGCCGCCAAGGGCGCGACACCGGCCGGCTTTGTGCTGACGCTGGCGCTGCGGAAGGTGGATGAGGCCTGGCTTGCTGCGTTCGCAAGCGGACTGGGCGAGGACGCGAAGGCGTTCGCTTGTCCGCTGCTCGGCGGCGATACGGTTTCGACACCGGGCCAGCTGACCGTCTCGATCACCGCCTTCGGCCGCGTTCCCGAAGGCAGGATCGTCCATCGCAGCGGAGCAAAGCCCGGCGACCGCGTGATGGTGACAGGCACGATCGGCGACGCCGCGCTCGGCCTCGATATTCTCACAGGCGGCGCGGTCGCTGCCGCGCTCTCAAGCGATCCCGCGGCGAAGGAGCTGCTCGTCGGCCGTTATCGCGTACCGCAGCCGCGCAACGCGCTGGCCAGGGCCGTACGCGATTACGCGAGCGCCGCCATGGATGTCTCCGATGGCCTCGCCGGCGATCTCACCAAACTCTGTGCGGCATCAGGCGTTTCCGCCGCCATCGATGCGCCGCTCATTCCAGCCTCGGCGGCGGCCGCAGCACTGCTTGCACGTGGCGTGATCAACTTGGAAACCCTGATATCCGGTGGCGACGACTACGAAATCCTGTGCACGGTTCCCGAAGCACGATGCAAAGCGTTCGCGGAGGAAGCCCGGCGGGCAGGGGTTGCGCTGACCGCAATCGGCGCGATCGTTGCGGGAACCGCCGCTCCGCGCTTTTTGGACGCACAGCGAAAGGAGATCACCCTGCAGCGTCTGTCCTATAGTCATTTCTGATCGGCCGCCGAGCCTGCTAGAATTGGAATCCCATGACATCAGCCGCCCCGATAGCCAACTCCAATGCGCGGGTCGTTCCCGGAAGGGAATGCGGCAGCTGTTCCATGTGCTGCAAGGTCTACAACATCCCGGAGATCAACAAGGTAGCGGGCAAATGGTGCACGCATTGCAAGCCCGGCAAGGGCTGCGCGATCCACGACGCGCTTCCCAACCAGTGCGCCGAGTTCAATTGCCTCTGGCGAACGGAGGCGACCATCGGCCCGGCCTGGAAGCCCGACCAATCCAGGATGGTGGTCACCATCAATCCGTTCAGTGGATTCATCTATGTGCAGGTCGACGCGAACGCGCCGTCCGCCTGGCGCAAGCAGCCCTATCTCGGCCAATTGCAGCAATGGGCCAGGAACAATCTGCCAAAGGGCATCTACGTCATCGTCTTCGTCAACGACCATGCCACGTTGATCATGCCTGACGGGGATGTGCCGCTCGGCCCGATGATGCCGACCGATGGCCTCGCGGTGCGCCGGAATGGCAACGCTTATGAGGCCAGGTTGATTCCCGGTGGTGCTACCATGCCGCCGATGCCGGCGCCGGGCTAGGGCATTGGGCCGCCTAGGAGCCAAATCCCAAAATGTCGCGGCAAAACCGGTGGTTGGGGGGTCAAAAAAGGCCGGTTTTTGCTCTCCACGGCGTTGCGCCGGGGGGACGATTTTGGCATGGTCCCGGCCGATTTGAGGCCGCCCTATTGGGCAGGGCTGGCCTCCTTTTTGAGCGCCCGCCGCGTTCGCGGCAAGGGCGTGGGGCCATCCAGGATCTGAGGCAAATTCAATGACAGCATTGTGGTTGATCGTGCTCTGCGGGGCGCTTTCCATTCTCTACGCCATCTGGGCGACGAATTCGGTTCTGAAGGCGGACGCCGGTAATCCTCGGATGCAGGAAATCGCCGCGGCGGTGCGCGAGGGCGCGCAGGCCTATCTCCGCCGCCAGTACGCCACGATCGGCCTGGTCGGCATCGTGATCTTCGCGCTGCTCGCGTATTTCCTGGGCATGCTGGTCGCGATCGGCTTCGCCATCGGCGCGATCCTCTCGGGCGCGGCAGGCTTCATCGGCATGAACGTCTCGGTCCGTGCCAACGTGCGCACGGCGCAGGCGGCGACCACCTCGCTTGCCGGCGGCCTCGAGCTCGCCTTCAAGGCCGGCGCCATCACCGGCATGCTGGTGGCCGGTCTCGCGCTGCTCGGCGTGACCATCTACTTCGCGATCCTCACCAAGGGCATGGGCCTCGCCCCGGATAGCCGCACCGTCGTCGACGCGATGGTCGCGCTCGGCTTCGGCGCCTCGCTGATTTCGATCTTCGCCCGTCTCGGCGGCGGCATCTTCACCAAGGGTGCGGATGTCGGCGGCGACCTCGTCGGCAAGGTCGAGGCCGGCATCCCCGAGGACGATCCGCGCAACCCTGCCACCATCGCCGACAACGTCGGTGACAACGTCGGCGACTGCGCCGGCATGGCCGCCGACCTGTTCGAGACCTACGCGGTGACTGCAGTCGCCACCATGGTGCTCGCTGCGATCTTCTTTGCGAAGACCCCGATCCTCACCAACATGATGACGCTGCCGCTCGCCATCGGCGGTATCTGCATCATCACTTCGATCATCGGCACCTTCTTCGTCAAGCTCGGCGCCAACCAGTCGATCATGGGCGCGCTGTACAAGGGCCTGATCGCCACCGGCGTGCTGTCGCTGGTCGGCGTCGCCGGCGTGATCTACTACCTGATCGGTTTCGACAAGCTCGCCGGCGTCGACTTCACCGGCATGGCGCTGCTCGAATGCGGCGTCGTCGGCCTCGCGGTCACCGGCCTGATCATCTGGATCACCGAATACTACACCGGCACCGACTATCGCCCGGTGAAGTCGATCGCGGCGGCCTCGGTCACCGGTCACGGCACCAACGTGATCCAGGGTCTTGCGATCTCGATGGAAGCAACCGCGCTGCCCGCGCTCGTCATCATCGCCGGCATCCTGGTTACTTACAGCCTCGCCGGCCTGTTCGGCATTGCGATTGCGACCGCGACCATGCTGGCGCTGGCCGGCATGATCGTGGCACTCGACGCTTTCGGTCCGGTCACCGACAACGCCGGCGGTATCGCCGAAATGGCCGGCCTGCCGAAGGAAGTGCGCAAGTCGACCGACGCGCTCGACGCCGTCGGCAACACCACCAAGGCGGTCACCAAGGGCTATGCGATCGGCTCCGCCGGTCTCGGCGCGCTGGTGCTGTTTGCGGCCTATAACCAGGACCTCAAATTCTTCATCGCCGACGCCGCGAACCACGCCTACTTCAAGGGCGTCAATCCGGACTTTTCTCTCAACAATCCTTACGTAGTTGTGGGTCTGCTGTTCGGCGGCTTGCTGCCGTACCTGTTCGGCGCGATGGGCATGACCGCGGTCGGCCGCGCCGCCGGCGCGATCGTCGAGGAAGTGCGCCGTCAGTTCCGCGAGAAGCCCGGCATCATGCAGGGCACCGACAAGCCGGACTATGGCAAGGCCGTGGACCTCCTGACCAAAGCGGCGATCAAGGAAATGATCATCCCGTCGCTGCTCCCGGTGCTGTCGCCGATTGTCGTCTACTTCCTGATCTACTTCATCGCCGGCGGCGGCGCGGCCGGCAAGTCGGCGGCGTTCTCCGCGGTCGGCGCCATGCTGCTCGGCGTCATCGTCACCGGTCTCTTCGTCGCAATCTCGATGACCTCGGGCGGCGGCGCCTGGGACAACGCCAAGAAGTACATCGAGGACGGCCATTACGGCGGCAAGGGCTCTGACGCCCACAAGTCGGCAGTAACTGGCGACACCGTCGGCGATCCCTACAAGGATACGGCGGGCCCGGCGGTCAACCCGATGATCAAGATCACCAACATCGTGGCGCTGCTGCTGCTGGCGATTCTGGCGCACTGAGGGCCGCAACGAGACGAAAAGAAACCCCGCGGTGAAAGCCGCGGGGTTTTTGTTTGGGAGTTCGCAGGTCTCACCCGGTCATTGCAAGCCAACGGATCGCGCGAATGCGCCGCTTTGCTCGTCGAAATGACGGCTGCGCGTCACTTCACCTCCATCTGCAGGCCTTCCTTCTCGATGATGGAAGCAAACTTCTTCGTCTCGCCGTCGATGAAATCGGAAAACTGTTGCGGCGTTCCGTAATCGGCGCGCGCGCCCATGGCCGCGATGTTCTTCCTGATCTCCTCGCGCTCGAGCATCGCCTTCACCTGCAGATTGAGCGCATTGAGGATTTCAGGCGGAGTTGCCTTCGGCACCAGCACGCCGAACCAGGAGGAGACGTCGAATCGCGCGAGCTCCGGCGCGCATTCGCGCATGGTCGGAAGATCGGGCGCGGATGCGCTGCGCTCGGTCGTGGTCACGCAGAGACCGTTGAGCTTGCCGTCCTGCACCTGCGGCAGCGACGGAAACAGATTGTCGAAGAGAATCTGGACGTCGGCCGCAAGCGCCGCCTGCAGGGCGGGGCCGGCGCCGCGGAACGGGACGTGGGTCATCTTCAGCCCGGTCAGTTGCAGGAACCAGGCGCCGGTGAGGTGAGGGCTCTGGCCGACGCCGGAAGAGGCGTAGTTCAGCTTGTCCGGATTGGCCTTGAGGTAGGCGATCAATTCCGCGATCGACTTGATGCCGGTCGATGGATTGGCTGACACGATGTTCGGAATCCGGATCATGTTGGAAACGGCCTGCAGCTGGTCCGCCTTGTAGGTCAGGTTCTTGAAGATGCTGTAGGCAATGGCGTTCGGGCCGGGATTGCCGATCAGGATGGTGTGGCCGTCGCCCTTCTGCCGGATCACTTCTGATGTGCCGATGGTGCCGCCACCGCCCGAGCGGTTCTCCACGACCGCGGATTGACCCCAGACGCTTTGCAAATGCGCTGCCAGCAGACGGCCCATCACGTCGGTCGAGCCGCCGGCCGCGGCCGGCACAATCACGCGGATGGTTTCGGTCGGCCGCCAGTCGGCAAGACTCGAGCGCGGCAAAATCGTCGCGGCGGACAGGGCCGCGGCTCCGGACAGCACGCGGCGGCGGGTCAGTAATTTCCTGGTCATTTCCATTCCCTGCTTTTGTTTTGCAGGGAGCGTAGGGAGTGGGGAGCCGCCGGGCAAGCGGACGACTTGGCGCAGGCAGCGCAAGCGTCACGGCCGAATGCGGAGACATGGGTCCCAGTTCAGCACGGTAGCATTTCGCGCCGCAGTGCGCCCGGGACAAGCTGAGCTAGTTGAAATTCAAAAGCTTGAATGGCGAAGGCGATGGCCAGTGGTCCGGCGAGGCAACCAAGGTCTAGCCGGTTCGGTAAAGGGCGTTGGCCTCTTCGAACAGCTTCATGTTTTTCGCCACATCGTAGCGACCCTCTTGAAGGTTCTCGGGATCCCATTCGCTGCGCTCGGCGGCGAAGAAGTCGCCGCCATAGACGTGGATGGCGCCGGTCAGCCGGTTGATCGGATTGGTCACGGAGTGAATGATGTTTTCACCGAGAGGGTCGGCGTCTTTGACCGACAGAGCTCTCGCGCCCGCAGCTTCCAGCTTTCCGCCGTCAGCGCCCGGTATGCGGCGCCAGAAGATGTTGTCCTCGCGACCGGTATAGATGCCGATGATCGCCCACATCTGATGATTGTGGGGCATGACCGTCATGCGTGGCGCCCAGATCACGTTCAGGATAGTCAGATCGTTTGAATGGTAGAGTTTCTTGACCTCGGACCGCTTCGGCTCGCCCAGTCCCGTCAGTACGGCGGCAGGGTCCGAGACCGCACGAGCGACGGCCTCGCGTACACCCTTGTGAGATTTGTCGGCCGCCAACGCGACGCGGCAGTCGGCGACAAACTGTTCAAGGTCGAACATAGCCGAACTCCTTGTGCCGAATTTTGATATCTGCCCGCCCCAGGCCCGGTGAGTGCAATTCCAGGTCGCCGGCGTATTCCGAACCTAATCCCTCGCACGACCCGAAATGCAAAGATGAGGTCGGCTGAAACAATCGAAAAGCTAGATCAGGCAATCCGCAGTGTCTACCGACAAGTGGGCCGATCCCGCGTGCCGGTAAGTCCGCGACCTAGTTGAAGCTCAGCAGCTTGAACAGCGGCGTCAGGTAGCTGAGCTCCTGGCCGGAGGTCGGCGTGGTGCGGCTGATGAAGTCGAAGATATGGCCGTCCTTCAGGCCATAATTGGCGAGGCGCTGTACCTGACGGTTCTTGTCGAAATAGATCGCGATTACGCGCTGGTCGACCACCTTCTGGTTCATGAACATCACCGGGCGCTCGGCGCGCTGGGAGATGTAATAGAAGACCTCGCCGTTCAGGGTCGCCACGGTGGAGGGCGTACCCATCACGATCAGCACCTGGTCCTGGCTCGAGCCGATCGGGATCTGCTCGAGCGCGCCGGCCGGCAGGATGTAGCCCTTCTGGAACTGCTCGCCGGTGCAGGCTGCGAGCAGGCCGCAGACGAGCATCGCCGCCGCGGCCGTGCGCAGGTCGCGCCAACGGGCGAACAGGCCGCTTGCGGCGGGCTTTCGGGTCATGCTCGTCTCAATCATTGCGGAATGCTTCCCGTCCCCTTGCATCCGGCGAGGCGTTGACGTACCGGGCGGCTGACTCGTTTACAACAGCGCGCGCCCTTTTTGACACCAGGGCCCGCAGGCGGAACCCACAATGCTTTGGCCGTTCAATCACTTCAGGAAACCCCGGCTAGCCCCGCCCGGCACCATTGAGGCCATCTATGGCATGATCGTGACGCAGGCGCGAGAACCGTTGTTTTACCGGGACTTGGCCGTGCCGGATACGGTTAACGGCCGTTTTGACCTGCTTCTGCTGCACTTGTGGATGGTGTTGCGGCACCTGCGCGGCCTGCCGGGCGGGGCGGAGCTTTCGCAGGTGCTGTTCGACCATTTTTGCGCGGATATGGACGCCAATCTGCGCGAAATGGCGGTCGGCGACCTGACGGTTCCGAAGAAGATGCAGGTGCTCGGCGAGGCCTTTTATGGCCGATCGGCGGCCTATGACATGGCGCTCGCAGACAATGTCGAGGCGCTGGCGCAGGCGATCGGCCGGAACGTCCTGGACGGCGAGCAGATCGATAACGCGCGGCGGCTCGCCGCCTATACACAGGCTGCGATCGCCTCGCTCGATCGCGAGAGCGATGCGGGGCGCCTCGGCGTCACCTGGAAATTTCCGATGCCGCTGTTGGAAGGCGCATCGTGATGAACCGGAAAGACGCACACGATTCTACCCGAGATCCTTCACGGGATCGTTCACGAGATCCCTGGCGCGTGTTCGTCCCGGTCGTGCAGATTCCCGACACCGGACTGCATCGCGATATCGAAGCCGATGCGGCCACGCGCACGGCGATAGCGGAGGCCGCGAGCTTGCGCGACATCTCCTTTGCACGCGCGTCTTTCGATCTGACGCCGCGCAGTGGCGGCCGCGTTCATGTCGCGGGGCGGGTGCAGGCCAAGGTCGGGCAGAACTGTGTGGTGACGCTCGATCCGATCGAGAACGACATCGATGAAGAGGTTGATCTGATCTTCGCACCAGTGGAGCAGATCCCTGAAATCGCCGAGCCCGCAGATGATGGAGATGAAGGACCGACCGAGATGACGGACGCGCCGGAGCCGATCGAGAACGGCATGATCGATCTCGGCCGGCTTGCCACCGACGTGCTCTATCTCGCGATCGATCCCTATCCGCGGAAGGAGGGCGCCGTGTTCGAGCACGAGGTCGCCGCCCCCGATCCCGAGGATCAT
The DNA here is from genome assembly GCA_963739755.1 of uncultured Alphaproteobacteria bacterium. Classification (GTDB taxonomy): domain Bacteria; phylum Pseudomonadota; class Alphaproteobacteria; order Rhizobiales; family Xanthobacteraceae; genus Bradyrhizobium. The sequence continues at coordinate 19,802 of CAVUCB010000062.1, forward strand.
CCCTTTGCCGCGCTCAAATCGCTGCAGCTTGATCCCGACAAGCCCAAGGGAAAGTCGGAGGGAACGCCGGGGGGTAAGCCGAAAGCAGATGACCGGTGACGGGATGCAAAATAAACTATTGAATCTCATGGGGTTAGACCTATATGTTGATCCCCCGTTGCAGCCGGCCCATGAGCAAAAGGCGGGGGTCAAGAGGTTGTGTCGGGGCGCCGACACGCTATTGTCGCGGCCCGGCCGGCCCTGCGACATAGTATCCGGCCGATAGCCGCAGGACGTGGCGACCAGATAATCAGGTTTCCGGGACATTCATGCCTCAAAAGGTTCGAATCGCGCTTGACGCCATGGGTGGCGATGTCGGCGCGTCCGTCGTCGTTCCCGGCGCCGCGGCCTCGCTTTCCCGGCATCCCAACACCGAGTTTCTGCTGGTGGGCAAGCGCGACCTGATCGAGGAGCAACTCGCGAAATATCCAAAGCTGAAAGCCGCCTCGCGCGTGATTCATACCGAGGTCGCCGTCAGCAATGAGGACAAGCCGAGCCAGGCGCTGCGGCGCGGCCGCAAGACCTCGTCGATGTGGCTGGCGATCGATGCGGTGAAAAAAGGCGAGGCCGATGTCGCGGTGTCCGCCGGCAACACCGGCGCGCTGATGGCGATGGCGCGGTTTCATTTGCATATGCTGCAGGGCATCGACCGGCCGGCGATCGCAGCCGTCTGGCCGACGCTGCGGGGAGATTCGGTGGTGCTCGATCTCGGCGCCACCATCGGCGGCGATGCCCGGCATCTGGTGGCGCTCGCAGTGATGGGCAGCGCTATGGCGAGCGTGCTGCTCAATCTGGAGCGGCCGACGGTGGGGCTGCTCAACATCGGAACCGAGGAGATCAAGGGCCACGAAGAGATCCGCGAGGCCGGCGAGATGCTGCGCGCGATGAACCTTCCCCAGCTCGAATATGTCGGCTTTGTCGAGGGCGACGGCATCGGCAAGGGTGCCGCCGACGTGGTGGTGACCGAGGGTTTCAGCGGCAACATCGCGCTGAAGGCCACCGAGGGCGCGGCGCGCCAGATCAACGATTTCCTGCGCGAGGCGATCTCGCGGAGCTTTTTCTCGAAGATCGGCTACCTCTTTGCAGGAAGCGCGTTCCGGGCGCTGCGCGACAAGCTCGATCCGAAAAAGTCCAATGGCGGCGTGCTGCTGGGACTGCGGGGCGTCGTGGTCAAAAGCCATGGCGGAACAGACGCCGAGGGCTTTGCCTATGCGGTGGATGTTGGCTATGAGATGGTCCACTACGATCTCCTGACCAAGATCAATCAAATGCTTAATCGCGATGGCGGCGGCCTCGTACCCGACCCGCCCACGCCGGAGGCTGTCTCGTGACTTTACGTTCGGTGGTACTCGGCTGCGGTTCCTATCTGCCGCAGCAGATATTGACCAATGCCGAACTGGCGGCGCGCATCGACACTTCCGATGAGTGGATCGTGCAGCGCACCGGCATCAGGCAGCGCCATATCGCGGCCGAAGGCGAGTTCACCTCGCATCTCGCGATCAACGCCGCAAAGGCTGCGCTCGCCAACGCCGGCATCGATGCGCAGTCGATCGATCTCATCGTGCTCGCGACCTCAACGCCCGACAACACGTTCCCCGCGACCGCCGTCGCGGTTCAGCACGGGCTCGGCATCAACCATGGCGCGGCCTTCGACCTGCAGGCGGTGTGCTCGGGCTTTGTCTTTGGGCTCGCGACCGCCGACAATTTCCTGCGCACCGGCGCCTTCAAGCGCGCGCTGGTGATCGGCTCCGAAACCTTTTCGCAAATCCTCGACTGGAATGACCGCGGCACTTGCGTGCTGTTCGGCGACGGCGCCGGCGCGCTCGTGCTCGAAGCGCAGGAGCAGCCCGGCAAGCCATCCGATCGCGGCGTGCTGACGACTCACCTGCGCTCCGACGGCCGGCACAAGACAAAGCTCTATGTCGATGGCGGTCCGTCCTCGACCAAAACCGTCGGCTATCTCCGCATGGAAGGCCGCGAGGTGTTCAAGCACGCGGTTGGCATGATCACCGATGTGATCGTGGACGCCTTCAACGCCTCGGGGCTCACGGCCGACGACATCGACTGGTTCATTCCGCACCAGGCCAACAAGCGAATCATCGATGCTTCCGCGCACAAGCTTCATATTGCACCGCAGAAAGTGGTGCTGACGGTCGACCTGCACGGCAATACCTCGGCCGCCTCGATTCCGCTTGCGATCTCGGTCGCGGTGAAGGATGGACGCGTGAAGAAGGGCGATTTGGTGCTGCTGGAGGCGATGGGCGGCGGTTTTACCTGGGGTTCCGCGCTGCTGCGCTGGTAAAATTTGCTTAAAATGCTGTGCGCTGAAAGCCTCAGTTAGCTCTTATTGTTCACGGTGCTGTTGACCGTCGACCCGTAACCTCTTAATTTCAGGCACAAATTATTCGCCGTGAGTTGGGGCAGGCGAGATGACCGGAACCGGAAAAACAGTTACACGCGTGGATTTGTGCGAGGCCGTCTATCAGAAGGTCGGATTGTCACGTACCGAGTCTTCCGCCTTTGTGGAGCTGGTGCTGAAGGAAATCACCGACTGCCTTGAGAAGGGCGAGACCGTAAAGCTTTCTTCCTTCGGCTCTTTCATGGTCCGCAAGAAGGGGCAGCGTATCGGTCGCAATCCGAAGACCGGTACCGAAGTGCCGATCTCGCCGCGGCGTGTGATGGTGTTCAAGCCGTCGGCGATCCTGAAGCAGCGGATCAACGGTCATAGTGTTGCCAGCGACGCCGGCGAAAAGGCCGAATAGCGCATGATTCGGAAAATTGGGCACCGGTTTTCCGAAGAGATCATGCGCAGACCGCATGATCCGGAAAAGTGGTCACCGATTTTCCGAAAAGATCATGCGCAGACTGCGCAGACAATGAGTATCTGACCCAAGGGAAGCTTGCATTTGGACAAGGCGCCGGATGCGTTCCGAACCATCAGCGAGGTCGCTGACGATCTCGATATCCCCCAGCATGTGCTGCGGTTTTGGGAAACGCGCTTCGCGCAAATCAAGCCGATGAAGCGGAGCGGCGGGCGGCGCTACTACCGCCCCGACGACGTCGATCTGCTCAAGGGCATTCGCCGCTTGCTGTACGGCGAGGGCTATACCATCCGCGGCGTGCAGCGGATCCTGAAAGAGCACGGCATCAAATCCGTGCAGGGCCTGGCGGATGGAACCGCTGCCGTCTCCTTCGGCGCGATCGAGGAAGCGATCGGCCAGAGCCTCGCCGAGGAAGACAAGGAAGAGGCCGGCGCCAGCGCCAGCCTCAACGGCGAGGACGAGGAATACGAAGGCTCGGAAGAGGACGGCATCGATTTCCGTTTCGTCGATGCCGAGGGCGGCATCCTCGACACCTACCGTGCCGGGCACGGCCACAAGACCGAGCCCAACGCCATCGACCGCGAGCGGCTGGAAAGCGCGCTGCAGGACCTGCTTGCCTGCCGGCAGATGCTCGACCAGGCGTTGAAGGACGGTTGAACGTTATTGCCTCACGGAACGGCTCTACCCCCCTCATCCTGAGGAGTGCTAAGCGCGTGTCGAAGGATGCGGCCGAGGTCGGGGCCTCATGGTTCTCCCGGCGATGCGAAGCATCGTCCGGAGACGGCGCATGCGCGCCTCCTCACCATCAGGTTTTTAAGCGGTTTTCGTGGAAAGAGGGGCCAATCCGCGCCTTGCGCCAAAGTGGGATCAAAGCTAAGGGAACGGCATCGGAGCGTGGCGCAGCCCGGTTAGCGCACTAGTCTGGGAGACTAGGGGTCGGAGGTTCAAATCCTCTCGCTCCGACCAATAAAAACAATAACTTAGCCGAGCATCTTTCTTGATGGAAATCGCTCGGGGGAAGGCCGGGGGAAGGAAATCTTAAGCGACCTTCTTGGTGCCGCGCTGCCACGCGACAACCTCATCCTTGAACCACGCGATCCTGCGAGGCGCGATCTCGGGAGCGGCGGGAAAACGGCCGGCTTCCATTTCGCGGTAAAGCGTCGCCCGCGAGAATGGGATCAAGGCGAGCACCTGCTTTATGCTCAGCATTGGCCGAATCTCTTGCAGCCGTGTGTTGTTCACCTTCGTCTTCGTCGAGCATAGTCCGAGTTGTCATCGGCGCTCGCGCTCAGGTCACCCTGCGACTCGATGAGGTACACGCACTTGAGTTTTCGCGAATTGAGAAAATGTCGGACGTGTTGATCATCCCGAGCATCATGCCCAGGCGAGGCCAATAGTGGAACGCCGGCTATAAACTCATCGTGTGAATCGGCGCGGCGTCCCGACGCCGATCGGCACGTTGAGCTATTGATTCAATTTGCGGTGGAGGGTCACTCTCGGGCGCTTATTCACACTCCGTGCGTTCCGCCGGCCCCAGCGCGAGCAGGATCCCAAGTCCCCGTTCGTGTTCACATCGGAGCGCGGCGCGCCGTTCACCACGGCCGGCTTTGCCCGCATGGTTGAGCGGGCTGGCGTCGCCGCCAAGCTGGGCTTCAAGGCTCACCCGCATATGCTGCGCCATGCCTGCGGCTTGGCGCAGGCCAACAAGGGACGCGACACAAGGTCGCTGCAGGCTTACCTTGGCCATAAGAATATCCAACACACGGTGCGCTACACCGAGCTGTCACCGGATCGTTTCAAGGACTTCTGCCGATAGGAGTTCGCCTCCGCTCGTTCGAGGAACAGTCTCAGGTCGTCGATATTCTCCTGCTCCTGCTCGGCCATGACGACGGCGAAGTAACGATCCTGCGACGGCAGGTTTTGATTGTCGGCGTAGAACCGGAAGGCGTGCAGGCGCCTGCGGCACTGCTCCTGCCTGATCAGGAGTTCCCCATAAGTCATTCATCGCCCCCGCCGAGACGGCACCTCATTTGCGTCCCCTTAGCGTCCAGAGTGAATAGGCTGCAATAAGCGCAATTGCTGCGCCTAAAACGGCCGTAAAGGCAGCGGTCTCTTGAAAGGCAGCGGTCTCTTGCATGCTCCGTTTTCCATTCTGGAAGGTGGGCAGATCGGCGCAATTGCAAGCCTGACGTAGGTGCGCAGACCCGCCGATCCCATTAAATTCGGTTTCAATGAAGGGTTTCACGCTCAGGCGATACCGGCGTGCGAGCGCGCAGCTGATTGGCGCTAGGGATGGCTGATTGCAAAATTCAGGGGTATCCGTGGCCCCGCGCCACATCTGCCGGGGACGGAGGGTAGTAAAATCAAAATCGGGAGAGACTGAACACGGTCCCTTTTTGACCTCCGAACGTCGCACGGAGATCGGGTCAACATCTTGTCGCTGCGAAGCTGGTACGTGGAAATGAGCGGCGCGGACTGGCGCAGAACGAGAAATGTTTATCAGGAAGTCGAATAGCTTTGTTGTCTGCGTGAGCCTCGCCGCCGCAGGAAGGAGGCGGTGAGCGTTTGCAATTCAATTGGTGAAGTCGATTGCTATCTTTCGCGGCATCGCTTTCTGCGTAACCTGGCGGACTCTCGCAAGCCGCTGCCCTTTTGTGGAACATTGCGTCGAGTTCGGATTCCTCGACAATTTCAGCATCCGTTAAGGGACCACCGTTCTCGCTCGGCGCGCACCGTTTTCAAGACTGAGAGACGACGTTCGATGTCGCGTAGCGCCTTTGCTTCTTCAATGTCGATAGTAAAGCCGTCGATCGCGCCCGCCTTGCCGACCTCCGGCGGGGCAATTCCCGGTTTCCCGTGCACCAGCGGCGCCGCCGCCCGAGCAACCCTTATTCGCAAATCCGTGGGAGCTTGCGGATCCCTCATCACGCCGAGCAAGAATTGGAGCGGGGAAATAGTCGGGTCCGCCGAAGCCGCGGCAAGGGCAGCCTTCTTCATGGCCGTGCTCTTGTTGGGCGTGCCCTTCTTACGGCCACCCCGCCGTTCACCTGGTCTCGATCCCCGTGGCATGGCTATGTTTGCTACATTTGCTGTTCAATACTAACCGAAAAGGACGGTGTGGCGGGAGCGAGGTTGAAGCCGGTGCCCTGTCCTCCGAGCATAATCTTTCCCGTCAACTTCATCGAACCTTGCCTGCCGTCGAAGGCGGCGCGGGCCAGATAGTGCGTCAGTTTGACTGTGGCTAGATTTCTGACTGGAAAACGCCCGGGTCAGAGCGCATCTTCCACCCATGTGGAAATCCGACATTATCTGCCCCGAATGCGGAGCAGGCTATCGTCGCATCACCTTAGTTTCCTGCAAGGGGACCAAGGGCGGGGACCAAGGGCGAGTATCGTTGCTTGACCTGTGATCACGTCCTTGACGTTTTCGATGGCTCCGTCGAAGTGCCTATCCGCCTCACGGTTCTGCCAAAGCGTCCCAATAGCCATCCTAAACGCCCCCGCGAACCGAATAAGTCGAAGAGCGCGGCGGTGCGATCAGAACCACGCTCGAGATGATCGTGGCGATCCCGGCTATTTCGATGATGGAAACTCGTCCTGGGTTGAATGCCATGCGCCAATCGGTGGCGACAGTCGAGTAGCAGCATTAATCTAGGTCAAACGAGGCGGGCGAGCGCGCTGTCCCCCACGAGCGCGGTTGAACCACGCGGCTACTGCGGGTCCCGGTAGAAAATTGACGGGGACAGATGCTCATCGGGTTTTTACCGCTGCGCAGAACTGTTCCGTGACTGCCGCCGTTTCCTCGGTGACGTTCCAGCCGTTCGTCTCGGCGTTTTCCTTGGCCAACTTTTGCTCGATCTGAAGCATCTTTTTGATGAGCGCGTACGGCTTCCAGTCGGCCTTGGACAGCTTGGCGGGGGTGTTCGCTCCGCAGACGCTGTAGGCAATCGCTTTCTGCACACTAGTGCTGACGTCGCTCATGTGGCCCTCGACCACGGCGGTGACGCGCGCCTTGGCGTATTGGCTGTTGGCTGCGATGAAGTCCCTGCAGAAGGCGACCCGTTGACCTCCGTCGCGGGCCTTGATGTAGGCCGTCTGCGTTTCGTAATGGACGCGGTAGGCGAGTTTGCTGGCGTTCGGGTCGGATTTCACCGCTTCGAGCATGGCGCGGTGGTCATCTGAGGCGGCGTCATTGATCGTGATGTCACATACTTTGGCGAGGGAGACGACCGGAACGTAGGCCCGCACCTTCGCTTCCAAGGCATCGTTGGCGTGCGTAACTGGTACGAACAGGCTGGCGGCGATTGCAAAAGCAGCGAGGCGGCGTTTCATTGTTGACGTACTCCACAAGCGGTGGCGGTTTGTGAGCGCGGTGGCCCAGCCGAGGAGCGTCCAGCCCAAGGCGAATTCCTTGGGTGGCTGTCGAGCGCCCATCTTGATCTGGATCATGCCGTTCCGCATCCCGACCGGCTCCTCGCCCGCCGCCGTCGATACCACCTTGCAACTCGCCATCCGGCGTTGCCCGGCCCGAACTCGCGGCTGGTATCGGCGCGGAGCAGCAGATGCCTCCAACTCGGTTTCTTGCCGACATCGGCATAGAAAACCCCGAATGATTTCCAGCGCTGGCAAACTCCGCGCTGCTGGATCGCCATCCACATGGCGAACTCAGGCGAGCGCCGCCTGCGCCGGATTTCGGCCCTTTTGGCTGTCCCCATCATCCGTCGAGATGTTGGCCGACACCGAGCCGCGGCTTTTAGCTCTCTTCGAGGTTCCCAGGTGAATTATGCCAACGTGCTGCAGGAGTCGCGACCAACCACTATCCGGGCCGCGACCGCAGCTTTCCCGACCTGCTCGCAAAATGGCCGTAGTCTGCAGCAATTGAAGGCCGCCACTAAATTCGACGGATTGGTCGAGGTGACAACGATGCGGAATTCGTCTTTCGGACTTCGGCGATTGCTGTCCTTTATCGCGGGCCTTACCCTCTGGGCGGCCGCCGCTTGGCCGGCTGCGGCGGAGCCCTCCGCCGCGGGCCTGTGGCAGAAGATCGAGAACGGCGAGCCCCGGCTTTACGTGTTGGTCGTCGATCACAACGGCGTCTTCGAAGGCGTGATGGCGAAACTTTTCCCCAAGCCGGGCAGTACAGGCCCGCGGATCTGTTCGGAGTGTACCGACGACCGCAAGAACGCGCCCTGGCTCGGTATCTCCTTCGTCCGTGACATGAAGCGCAATGGTCTGAAATATGAGAACGGCAACGTGCTCGATCCCCGCGACGGCAAGATCTACAGCGCCATGATGACCTTGAGCCCGGATGGGCAGACCCTGACCCTGCGCGGCTTTATCGGCATTTCGCTGCTCGGCCGGGACGAGACATGGACCCGCCTGCCTGACAGCACCATCGCCCAGATCGATTCCGCCATCGTGGCAAAATATCTCCCAGCGCATGCCGCCGCGATGAAGCCGCCCGCCATACAGAGGAAGATGGCGCCAGCGCATTAGCCGTAGCGGCGGGTGTGGCCTTTAGAGCAAATAGTGAAATCGGACGGATGAACTTTCCACAATCGTGGTTGGCCTTTGGGTCGATACTGTCGAAAAAGTCGAAAATCGAACGAGGCGAAAAATCTCGCAAATGCTCATTTTTGGACTACTCCGCCGCTGCGATGCTCGCTGGCGTCGATACCAAGGCCCGCGGTCGTTTTTCTGAGAAGCGATTTGGTCCCTCGCGTCGCTGCGCACGAAACGCATCAGCAGCTTTAGAAAATTTCGTTTGTTACCCTCAAAAGACTTTTTCGACAGCATCGGTCAAACTCGGAAGTCGGTCCGCTTGAGCGGCAAGTCCGTTCTACCGCCAACAGCAGACGTCGTCGGACCACCGCGGCATGTCCGGGTTGTGCCAAAGCACAAAGTCGCTGCGCTCCAGCCCGCTGCGCGGGAGCAAGAGCCGAGGGGCCGGTAGCCGGTTGAGAGGATAGTGGTAGCAGTGGAGAGCCCCGTCCTGAGAATGGAGGTGTTGTCAACCTCAATCAGGAAGGAGCTCTCCATGAGCGAGACTAACGCCGTCAGTCCGCTGCGTCAGCGTATGATCGAAGACATGGCTGCGCGCAAGCTCAACCCGCACACTCAGCGTGGCCACATTTCCAGTTGCAAGCGGTTCGCCGCCTGGCTCAAACGCTCGCCCGATACGGCAACCCCCGATGAGGTGCGCGGATTTCAGCTGTATTTGATGAGAGCGGGACGAGCATCTGCAACCGCAATCGGATCATGACCGGGGTGCGGTTCTTGTTCCGCGTCACGCTACGTCGCCACGATCTGGCGGCCGAGGTCTGGCACATCAAGGAGCCCGAGAGGCTGCCGCCGGTGCTGAGCCCTGAGGAGGTTAAGCGTGTCCTGACCATGGGGACGAGCCTGAGGGCGCGAGCTATGCTAACGCTGGCCTATGGTTGCGGGCTGCGGGCCGGCGAGGTGGTGCGGCTGCGGGCGGGTGACATCGACAGCGAGCAGAAGATCATCCGCATTGTGCAGTCGAAGGGCCGCAAGGACCGGCACGTGATGCTGCCGCCGGAGGTCCTGAAGCTGTTGCGGCAATGGTGGAAGGCGGGGCTGACCGCGCACAACAACGGCGTCGCGCCCGAACACCGCTGGCTGTTTCCAGGCCGCAGTGAACGTCAGCCACTGACCACGCGTCAGTTCAGCCGGTTGTTCAAGGAGGCCGCCAAAGCCGCGGGGCTGCGCAAGACAGTCCCGCTGCATTCGCTTCGCCATAGCTTTGCGACCCACCTGCTCGAGCGCGGCAGGGACCTTCGCGTGATCCAAGCGTTGCTCGGACATTCCAAGCCTGAGACGACGGCCCGCTACTGTCGCGTGGCGATCGGACTGATTGCCAAGATCGAGAGCCCCCTGGAGGGTCTGAACGCACCGCGCCGCAGGCGCGCGAAGCGAGAAAGTGAGAAGCCGCCGGCGCCC
>CAVUCB010000063.1:0-112273 GCA_963739755.1 uncultured Alphaproteobacteria bacterium
AAGCTGGCCGAACTGGTTCGGGATACGGCGCCAAGCGTGTCCTGCTGGTCACTGACAAGGGCGTACGCAACGCGGGGCTGACGAAAAATGCCGAGGCGGGCCTGGTCGCGGCGGCTGCGAACTCACCGTATTCGAGGACGTGGAGGCGGATCCGCCGTCGCATATCATCGAGCGGGCGGTCGCGCTTTGCCGCGACAAGGGGATCGAACTGGTCGCCTCGATTGGCGGCGGCAGCGCGCTCGATACTGCGAAGCTCGTGGCCTATCTCGCCAAGACGCCTGATCGCCTCGACGATATCTACGGCGTCGGCCTTGCCAAGGGCGAACGCCTTCCGCTGCTGCTGGTGCCGACAACCGCCGGGACCGGCTCGGAGGTAACGCCGATCGCGATCGTCACGACACCGACAACTGAGAAGAAGGGCGTGGTTTCGCCCCGCCTGCTGCCGGACTGGGCGATCCTCGATCCGGAACTGACCCTCGGTTTGCCCGCCCACGTCACGGCGGCGACCGGCATCGACGCCATGGTGCATGCGATCGAAGCCTATACCAGCAAGCACAGGAAGAACCCGATGTCGGATCAACTGGCGCGGCAGGCGCTTGCCTTGCTGTCGGCGAATGTGCGCACGGTCTGCGCCGACGGTTCGAATCTCGAAGCGCGATCGCAGATGCTGCTGGGCTCGATGCTGGCCGGCATGGCATTCGCCAATTCGCCGGTCGCCGCGGTCCATGCGCTGGCCTATCCGATCGGCGCGATCTTCCACGTGCCGCATGGCCTGTCGAACGCGCTGGTCCTGACCCAGGTGCTGCGGTTCAATTTGCCGGAGGCCGAGGGGCTCTATGCCGAACTGGCGCCGATCGTCGATCCCAAATCGGAAGGAATGAGCGTCAGCCAGAGGGCGCGGCTCTTTGTCGATGCGATCGCCGCGATCTGCCGGGATTGCAACGTGCCGGCGTCACTGGCGGATGTCGGTATCGCGAGGAGCGATCTGAAGAAGCTCGCCGAGGACGCGATGAAGCAGACGCGGCTTCTGGTCAACAATCCGCGCGAAGTCAGCTTCGACGATGCACTGGCGATCTACACCGAAGCGTTCGGCAACCGCGCGGCGGCCTGATCGGAGAGAGGATGAATCGGCCGTGGTGAGTTCCAGTGCGAGAAGCAAGATGATCGAGAAAGACAAATCGGCTGCCACGGATTCCGATCCCAGCGCTTGAATGGGCGAAGCTGTGGCAGGCGATGGCCGAATCCTCGAACCGTATGGTCGAGGCGTGGTCGGGTCGATGGCCCCGTTCATGCTGGCGCGTCTGTCGGAGAAGCCGGGCGGTTTCGGCGATGGTAACGAACTGTCCGCGGCGATCGAGCGGATGGCGCAGGGGCCGCGGCTTGCCGATGTCTGGGATATCGACCGGAAAATGGCGCTGGCGTTTGGCGCCTGGATCGAAATGCGTCAGCGGCTTGCGAGCTACAATGCGGTCGCCGCCGCGCCGTGGACGGAAGCGTCGAAGCGGTTTTTCGAGACGATGTCCGCGACCGGCACGAGCGGGACCTCAATCCGGACTGGCGCGAGGCGTTTGCCAAATGGAGCGAAATCTCCAACGAGGAACTGATCCGAAACCAGCGCACCGACGGCTTTCTCCAGGCCCAGAAGGAATTGCTGCAGGCGGGACTTCAGCTGCGCAGCCGGCAGGATGATGTCGCGGAGGCGGCGTCGGCGATGTTCGGCTTGCCGACCCGCAAGGATTTCGACGATGTGACGCGGCAATTGACCGAGCTGCGTCGTGAAGTCCGCACGCTGACCCGTCAGGTGCGCGACCAGAAGATCGAAGGCGCACGATGAGCGACAGGAGAACCAGGCGTTGAGCTTTGCCCGCGACATGGCGGCCAACGCCGAAAAAATGTTCAAGGCGACGCAGCTGATCGCGAACACGCGGGATGAAGACGTCAACATCGGTACGACGCCGAAGCATCTCGTCATGCGCCGCGACAAGGTCGAGTTGTTCCATTACGAGCCGATGGCGAAGGCGACGGCAAGGACGCCTGTGCTTCTGGCCTATGGCCTGATCGGACGATACACCATGGCCGATCTGCAGCCCGACCGTTCGCTGGTGCGCAGCCTGCTTTCGAAAGGGCTCGATCTCTGGCTGATCGACTGGGGCCAGCCGGGCCGAACCGAGCGATGGCTGACCATCGACGATTACGTCGAAGATTACATCGACGCCGCCGTCGACCGGATCGCGCAGGAAACCGGCCACGACAAGATCACGCTGCTCGGCATCTGCGAAGGCGGCGTCTTTACGACCTGTTACGCCGCGCTGCATCCGGAGAAGGTGAAGAACCTGGTCCTTACGATCACCCCGATCGACTTCCACGCCGACGTCAAGGACAAGGCCGCCCACCACGGCTTCCTGAACATCTGGACCCGCAGCCTCGATCCGGAAGACATCGACAAACTGGTCGATACCTACGGCGTTCTGCCCGGCGAGTTCATGAGTTCGGTGTTCTCGATGATGACGCCGATGCGCTCGCTGACGAAATACAATGTCGACCTCATCGACGTCGTCGATGACGAAGCGAAGTTCATGAACTTCCTGCGCATGGAAAAGTGGCTGGCGGACCGGCCGCATCATCCCGGCGAGGCGGCCAAGCAGTGGCTAAAGGATCTCTACCAGGACAACCGTCTGGTCGACGGCAGCTTTGAACTGTCCGGCCGTCGGGTCGATCTGAAGTCGATCACGGCTCCCGTGCTTAATGTCTTTGCGCTGGACGACCATATCATTCCGCCGGACTGCTCACGTGCGCTCGGCGCGAAGATCGGCAGCACAGGACTATACCGAAATTCCCTTGCCGGGAGGCCATGTCGGCCTGTTCGTCTCGAGCAAATCGCAGGGCAAGCTCAGCCAGAGCATTGCCGATTGGCTAGTCGCCCGCGATGCCAATCCTGGAAGTGAAGCCTGATGCGCAACAAGATCGTCGACGCCGCCGAGGCGGTGGCCATCATCCGCTCCGGCGACACCGTTGCCTCGTCCGGCTTTGTCGGCGTGGGAACGCCCGACGAAATCATCAAGGCGCTGGAGCGCCGCTTCGTCCAGACCGGCGAGCCACGGGATCTCTCGCTGGTGTTTGCGGCGGCGCCGGGGGATGGTGCTGATCGCGGCCTCAATCGCCTGGCGCATCCCGGCCTGATCAAGCGTCTGGTCGGCGGACATTTCGGTCTGGTGCCGAAGCTGGCCCGGATGGCGGTCGATAATCATGTCGAGGCTTACAATCTGCCGCTCGGATGCGTTTCGCATCTGTTTCGCGAGATTGCGGGACGCAAGGCCGGTCTGCTCTCCAAGGTCGGACTGGGGACCTTCGTCGATCCGGCCAACGGCGGCGGGAAGCTGAATGCGCGCACTACGGAAGAGCTGGTGCGGCTGATGGAAATCGATGGCGAGCAATGGCTGTTCTACAAGGCGTTTCCGATCAACGTCGCGATCATCCGTGGCACCACTGCCGATCATAACGGTAACATCTCGATGGAAAAGGAGGCGCTGACGCTCGACAATCTGGCGCTGGCGACGGCCGCCAAGAACTGCAAGGGATTCGTCATCGCGCAGGTCGAACGCATCGCGGCCTCCGGTTCGCTCAATCCGCGTCACGTCAAGATTCCCAGCGTCCTGATCGACTGCGTCGTCGTCGCGCAGCCGGAAAACCATGTCCAGACATATGCCACCGGCTACAACGGGGCGTTCTCGGGCGAATTGCGCGCGCCGGCCGATCGCAACGTTCCGATGGCGCTGGATAACCGCAAGATCATCGCGCGCCGCTGCGCGCTGGAATTGCCGATGGGCGGCGTCGTCAATCTCGGCATCGGCATGCCCGAAGGCGTTGCGTCGGTTGCGGCCGAAGAAAAGCTGTTCGACTTCGTGACGCTGACCGCCGAGCCCGGCATCATCGGCGGCATTCCGCAGGGCGGCCTCGATTTTGGCGCTGCGATCAATGCCGAGTTCGATCATCGACCAGAACCAGATGTTCGATTTCTACGACGGCGGCGGGCTGGATCTGGCCTGCCTCGGCATGGCGCAGGTCAATGGCCGTGGTGACGTCAATGTCAGCCTGTTCAATGGCCGCCTGGCGGGCGCCGGCGGCTTCATCAACATCTCGCAGAACGCGCGCCGAGCTGATCTTCGCAGGCACCTTCACCACCGGCGGCCTCAAGACCATCGGTCGTGGATGGTCAGCTCAAGATACTCAGCGAAGGAAAATCGTCCAAATTCATCGACAAGGTCGATCAGATCACGTTTTCGGGCAAGCTGGCCGCAAGCAACATGCAGCCGGTTCTCTATGTGACCGAGCGATGCGTGTTCAGGCTGACCCCGGAAGGTCTCGAACTGATCGAGATCGCGCCAGGTATCGACATGGAGCGCGACATTCTGGCGCTGATGGGCTTTCGGCCGATTATCCGCGCGCCGAAATCCATGGATGCCTCGCTGTTCAGCGAAGCGCTTGATGCAGCTTGACGACCGGCTTCTCAACCGTCCATTGGCCGAACGGCTTGTCGTACGATAAAGATCGCAACACGCTGTTTCTCGGTCTCGACGGCTATCGGGTTCAAACCGGCGCCGACGTCGAGGCGATCCGTGAGGCGTCGTTCGCGATCTTTCCATCGGGTCGGACACCGGTTTTCTGCGGTCATCAATTACGAATTCGTCTTACATTGCGCCTGACATGGCGGACAAGTGGTTTTCAATGGCCGCCGAGGTCGAGCGGACTTGCTACGATCATGCCTCGCGCTACACCACCAGCGCATTCATGCGCCTTAAGCTTGGCGACGCTCTGTCCCGCCGCAATGTCGCGCCGCATATCTTCGAAACGTCGGCCGATGCCCACCAGTTTGTGGTCAAATAGTGAGATGGTGCTTAATCGCTCTCAGCCGCGGAAGGACGCAGTGTAATGTGCTGACATTCTGAAAGGCAGCTTTTGGAGGCGGGTTCAACCGGTCGGCGCAACACTCTAATCTTTTAGCAAAGATGGAGTGTGGACATGAAGCAGCGACGTCGCATCTATTATCTGCGGTTCAGCGGTCTGAGATCTGGGATCGCTGGCAGGCTGGCGAGTTGATGAGTTCAATCGGACGTCGGTTTGACCGGGAGTCTTCGTCAATCTTTTCAGTGATTTCGCCAACCGGTGGCATTCGTCCACCGGATCGGCACCGTGCCAAGCAGGCGCTCACTCTCTCTGAACGAGAGGAGATTTCTCGATGGCTCAGCATGCGCCGCTCGTTGCGGTCGATCGCGCGCCACTTGGGACGATCTGCATCGACCGTCAGCCGCGAAGTCAGCCACAATGGAGGAGCGGACCGCTACCGGGCTGCCGGGTCAGATCACGCCGCCTGGGATCGGGCGCGGCGTCCCAAGCTTTGCAAGCTGGCTTGCCACCCGTTCTTGAGGCGGACAGTGTCGATTGGGCTGCGGCGACAGTGGTCGCCGGAACAAATAGCTGGCTGGCTCAAGCGCACATATCCGAGGGAGCCACAAAATCAGGTGTCACACGAGACGATCTATCGCAGCCTGTTCATTCAGGCGCGCGGCGTGCTGAAAAAAGAGCTGCTTGAGCACCTGAGAGCGAAACGCACGATCCGCCGCTCCAGGCACGCCAGCCTGAAACGGAACGGGCTCGGCCAGATCAAGGACGCCGTATCCATTAGAGAACGACCGGCATCTGTTGAAGACGTGCAGTCCCAGGCCACTGGGAGGGCGACCTGATTGGCGGATCGAGGAACAGCTGTGTCGCAACACTTGTCGAGCGCCATTCGCGCTACGTGATGCTGGTCAAGGTCGCGAACAAGGATACCGAAAGCGTCGTCTCGGCGCTCATCAAGCAATCGCAGCGACTGCCCAGCGAACTTTACCGGTCGTTGACCCGGGACAGAGGCAAAGAGCTCGCCGATCATCAGCGCCTGACATTGGCCACCGAGGTCGACGTCTACTTCTGTGATCCTCGCTGTCCCTGGCAGCGCGGGTCAAACGAAAACACCAACAGATTGCTGCGCCAGTATCTTCCGCGTGGCACCGATCTGTCCCTGTATAGCCAGGCCAAGCTCAGCGCGATCGCAAGGCAGCTCAATGAAAGGCCGCGAAAGACCTTGCTCTATCAGACCCCAGCTGAGAAGTTCGCAGAATGTGTTGCGGCGATCAGTTGAACCCGCCGCGCAAAGCGGTCGTTTGCGTAGTAGGCGAGTGGGCCAAGCCGATTGATTGAAATGATCCAACAACTTGCGTTTCGAATCGATCGTCAAATCCAATGGCGCACAGTGAGTGTCCCATGACCCCGTATGGTCAAAAAATTGAAACGGCAGGAAGCGTGGGCAGTATCCGCGTTCGGCGTAGCCTCGCCGCCTGTCGTGCGCTACTCTTTTGCGACGATCAATTGCGCCCATCGCGGATTGGACGGGAGGGGGAGACTCATGGATTTGGCGCGCATCCTGGCCTACGTCACGGGGACGGTGGACCAAGAGTTGCTGGCGCGAAACGAATATCTGGCTGCCGAAAACCGCATCCTGAAGGCCCAGTTGAAAGGTCGGCTGAAGCTGTCGGATGCCGAGCGAGCCACGCTCGGCGAAATTGGTCATCGCGTGGGCCGCAAGGTTCTCGCCGAGGTAGCAGCCGTCGCCCGGCCGGACACTATCCTGGCCTGGTACCGCAAGCTGGTCGCCTGCAAATTCGATGGCTCGCAGGTTCGTCATGGCCCGGGTAGACCGCGGATCAAGCGCGAGGTGGAGCAACTGATCGTTCGCATGGCGGGCGAGAACCGGGACTGGGGCTATGACCGGATTGCGGGCGCCTTGGCCAATCTCGGGTATATGATTTCCGATCAAACGGTTGGCAATGTTCTGCAACGCCATGCTCTGCCGCCCGCGCCGGAGCGCAAGCGCACGACCACGTGGCCGGTCTTCATCCGAACCCACCTGGCGCTGTTGGCGGGGACCGACTTCTTTACTGCGGAGGTGCTGACGCTGCGCGGGCTGGTGACCTACTACGTGCTGTTTTTCATCCACCTTGAGAGCCGCCGGGTGGATATCGCCGGCATCACCATTCACCCGGGCGAACTGTGGATGAAGCAAATCGCCCGCAACGTAACGATGGAGGGATGCGGCGTGCTGCGGGACTGTCGTTATCTCCTGCATGATCGGGACACAAAATACACCCAGTCATTCCGGACGATCATTGCGTCAGGTCGGGTTGAACCGCTCGCGCTGCCAGCGCGTAGTCCGAACCTGAATGCCTATGCGGAGCGCTGGGTGAGATCGGTGAAGGAGGAGTGTTTGTCGAAGATCATTCTCTTTGGTGAGCGCTCCTTACGGCGGGCGCTATGCGAATACGTCGAGCATTACCATGCTGAGCGCAATCATCAGGGGAAGGATAACGTCCTGTTGTTCCCTCGCAATACAGACATCCACCGCGAGGGAGCTGTGCAATGTCGCGAGAGGCTGGGCGGGCTCTTGCGTTATTACCATCAAGAAGCGGCGTGAGATGGCAGGCAAGTCCTGGATGAGCCCTGTGAGGTTGGTGGTCGAGTTGCGCCTGCGCAATGACAACTATGATTGCTGGCAAATGCACAAGCGGATTATCGCCGAACTTCGCCTGCGCGACCGGTCGGTAGAGCGATGAAGGGCTGGGACAATAGTCAACGCGGTTCTATTCCTCGATCGAACAGATCGGAGCCCCGGATCAATATTTTGGCTCTACGGGATCAGCGAGTTGACCCCAAGCGCCGCGTACCCACTCCTTCAGCGCACGTAAATCTTGATCTAGAGTTTCTGCCATTCGCGCACCTGGCAAAGTATGAAGGCCAAAAATATCTTTCCCAAAAAGGGAGAAGGCCGGCGGGCGTTACGCCGCCGGCCTTGTCTTGCGACTGCCGGCCCGGCTGTCCGGTTCCGCCGCATTCCCGAGGCAGAGCATGGAGTTAGATGGTTAACAAAAGGTTGCCAGGGCGGCAGAGATGGGCTTGGATGCCTCAACTTTCTAAGGGGGCATTGGTGACCGGACCGAGACCAGCAGGTCGTCCTTGGACGACGGCTGAGGACAAACAGCTTCGCGAGCTTCTCGCATTGGGCATTAAAGCAGCGGCAATCGCTCGCAAGCTCAACCGATCCATCGGCGCCGTTTACGCCCGCGTGAGCGCGCTCAAAAAAATTCCGCTTGCAGCGCGCTCGCTGCCATCCGAACGAGTGGCTTCTACCACGCTCATGCGGCGAACAAGACAGCCTTCCGTCAATAGGAACAGCCGAGCACGCGCCGCCCTGGGGTAGGTGGAAAAGGCGGGAGTGCTCGGCTGTCAGGCCGCCCGACGGAGCGGCCGTTCGTATGGCTGCATTTGACATCTGCGCTCAACCAGATCGGCATGATGAGCGAGAAATGTCGGAACTAAAGCCCTGTTGCTGTTAGTTAGATACGCGCCGTCGAATGCAGCACATTTCTTTGAGAAGCGAATACAGCGAAGCCGGCAAACAACAACAACGCACCGGCCGCGATCAGACAATACGCGAACGCCATCCTGGCACATCCCAATAGAGGAGCATGCGCGCAGCGTCGTTCCGGCAATCAACGCAAGCAGTTCAGGAGAGTGAAGGGCCGTCCGGTCACCGCCGGACGGCTCGACTAACAAAGCGTGTCCGGCTCTGAGCCGGTCCACTATCGAATTTCGGCGAGGCCGTGAAGCTACGCGCTGGCTTCGCTGCCTCTCATCGAGCGGTTCGTCACGCCGCTCAACTGTCATCAGGATAATCGATAAAATTTTATCGACAATCGAAAGGAAGAATTAAGGTTACCCGCGAGGCGCGTTCCCAATTTTAGGCTCGCGCCGCATGCAAAAAGATATCGGCTAAAATTCTCCGAACCATCGAAGCCTTCTCGAAATGGCTATCGGACTAAGCTGGCTATTCAGGAGATTTTTCGATGAGCTATATCCCCGATCACGGTCTACCGCTTGTCCAGCTTAAAGAGCAGCGACGCGAGTTGGTAGTCGCGCTGCAGCGGCACGCGGGCCCAATTAGCGGCTGGCAACTGCTGCAGATCGCAACCGTGCAGCAAGCAATCTCGGCATTTGAAGAAGTAATCATTGATCTTGATGCGGAGACAGAAACATCCATTATGGATGACACCGAGGCAAACGTCGTTTGCTTCCGCAAATTCGCATGACCAGAAGAACGATCCTGGGATGGCCAATAGCGTTTGGAGTACCGAGGAATTCAATTGCCCCAGTTGCGGGATGAATTACGTCGCGACCAGAGAAGAACACCAAGACAAGCACTATGGCAGCTTCAAATGCAGAGTTTGCGAGACCGAGGTTCATTCATGGTCTGGCTGCTTTGATTTCTTCGATTGGAAGGCCATCAAGAGGAGATTGCCCATCTTTGGGAAAAAGAGGGTGACCTGATCCTTGCGGGTTGGCGTGACGCCGAATTTTAACTACTGCGCAGAGGATTGTGAGCGCCAAAAGCCATCGCTGAAGAACAGCGACGGCTCTGCACGGTTCACACGTCCAGAAGGCAGGACGGCTTACGGTAAATCTGACCGGTTAAGAGCGAATTTAAACTTCCTCAGCGCGTCTTGTTCTGAGGAAGTCTCTCTAGATGAAAATCTTCGGCGGTATAAGCGATCGGCGCCTTCACCTCGTCCGGCCTCACAGGGATTAGCGTCACGTCGACCATCATCTCCGGTGATCCGGCAACCGGTCCGGAGCAACATGCAAAATCCGCTTTCGAGATACCCTTGAGAGTGAGTTCGACTTCATCAGCTCCGACCAAGCTCCCGTGTCCAGCGGTGTGGCGTCGGGTCACCAGCGTCACTGTGAAGCGATCGCCATCGACTATATATGATCCGCTGTAGCTGATTATGCTGTCCGAACCCGATAATATGCCGTCTTTGAACAACACTCTGCCGGTCCCCGAACCCTGCGCCGTTCGGAACCACGCGATGTAATTTCCATCTCGCAACATGTTTGTCCTCTTATGTTGGCGAGCGCACGGCTTATTAAACGGACTTCGCGTCTGCTTCGTTGCAGCGACTAACGAAACAAGCTTGATCGTGCTCGGTGTTTCTTAATTAACCGCGAAAGGCCAACGGAGAACCCGGTTCCACGGCCGCTGCGTTCTAAACTTGGGCACTGAGGGACGACCGGGATGGTCCTCCGCGCCGAGCATCAAGCGATAGGCGATCCGGCCGAGTTCCTTCACTTATCGCTTTGCCTCCTTTTTCGACTGTCGCCGTCGCGTTTGAATAAGATGCCCTGCACTCGCAATTCGGTGGCGGCCTCCGACTGTTCGGCGTCATCTCGAAGCTGATCAAAAGCCGCCGCAGGCAAACGAACAACCGCGGCATGGATGTGCGGAGATGCGCCTCCGCTATCCTCGATCATCTTGATAATTGATCTGGCGATCGTCCTCGCTCGCTTGTACGGGCGCATTTTCGAAAGCTCACACGAAGCTGGGGTGGCGGCCGGAGCCGCCGCCCTCAGATTACTACGCGGCGCCGCGGCTGTCGGCTGGCTTTGTCGATGAGGACGATTAGGGCACGCGGCATAGTAGCGGCGCGCTGCCGGCAGTTGCGAAATGACGCGTCTCCTAACCTATGTTAGTGCGGGAACCCGATCTCGACGGCAGGCTAGATGGTGATCTGCCGGTGCTGACGCTCGGTGGAATAAGCGCTTCAACGGCCTCGGCAAGTCTCCTAACTTGCCAAGGCCGTTTCATTGAGCGAGCCTCCGTATGCTTAATCTTGGGTTCAGAGCAATTTGGCGGCGGCGGTGGGTACAACTACCGGCGCGATGCTCAGGAGCGGTGCGGCTACGCCGTCGTGGCGCCCGCTTAGCCCTCCCTGGACGGTTGGTGTGGACAAGCAGACCAAAACGACGGCTGAACTAGAAGAGATCGTCAAACAGCGAATAGGCGCCGGCGATTTCAAAGTGACCGTCCATCGCAATCCCGAGACGGGATGGCACGCCACGATTTATGGACGCCAGCCGGCTGAGGTTCATCGCTGCCAAGTAATCGCGGATACAATCGTCACCGAGTTGTGCCAGTTTTACGAACTGGCCGATTAGGCCCGTGCACGAGGGCGCCGCGGGGCTCGAGGGGAACGTCTCATGAAGGACAAAGGGCTCGCCCGGCGGGAGCCCGTCAGCCGATCATCTGACGAGGATCATTTCGACCGATGTATGGTCCATAGACCGCGTTCTGCTGCCATTCGTAAAGCTTGCTACTAGCCAACCAGCGCAGATCATGCCGTTGCGTTGTCATCGCAGGAACGGAACACTTGCCGCCACCTGTTGTTCCCAAAGTATCGCACCGAAGAGAACAGCGATGGAAGAGGGACTTTTGCTTTGGCTGTTGGGCGTTCCGATCGTTGGGCCGCGCCAGGCGGCCAGAAACGGCCTGCTACCCAGGCACTCGGAACCGCGCTGTGAGGCCCGCAGACGGACGCGGCCCGCTGTGTTTCGTCAGCAGCCCAGTGCGAGGAAACAAAAGGCGCCTTCCGCGAAGCCAAATTCAGGTCTGGGCGAACGGCCGAAACCGACTCGGCGCAGGCTGGCGCCTCGCGCTTTCTGAACGCGCAAGACTTCTTAAGGCAGTCGCAGATCGACTTGGATGCCATCGGCACGCGATTGCTGTTCTTCGGTAGCTTCTCCTATGAGGGTTTTCAGCCTTATCAGAATCGGGAAATGATCGACGCGCAAGTGAAGCGCAACAAGCGCGGCAGCTCCTTCAGCGCGCTGGCCTGTTGCTTCTCATGTTGAGCTTCGTCTGCGCGGGCGCTAGCGTGTGGTGCGGCTAGGCGAAAGCAGAATGAGCCAGGATCCAGCGCCGCGCCGTAGCGGCGGGCCAACGCATTTTGTTGCGGCCTCGGCTGACAGACCCACCGGGGCGGCATCAGCGGCGACGCCTTATCGTCTTCTTCGCCTCCTTCTTGGCCCTCTTGTTCTTGTCGACTGCCTTTCGAGCGGCTGACGATTTCGTTGTCCGCTTGACCTTTTTGGCGGTCTTTTTTGCCCGCGCCGCAAGTCACGAGTTCGTGCGGCAACAACGCGCCTCACTGTCGACGGTTGACAGTGACGAGCGGCGGGGCGCCGTATTGGCCTGCGGGCCCGCGTCCGACGGCCTGGCAGGAGGAGCCCACCCCATGCGGATAAAGACATATCGTGACAAGAGCCGTTCCCGACATTTCGACCTGGTCGGCGGAGGCGCCGATCCTTGGTCGGTTGACCTCGTCGTGGAAGCGGCTTCCTTCATGT
Source organism: uncultured Alphaproteobacteria bacterium (assembly GCA_963739755.1). Lineage (GTDB taxonomy): Bacteria > Pseudomonadota > Alphaproteobacteria > Rhizobiales > Xanthobacteraceae > Bradyrhizobium. The sequence continues at coordinate 12,271 of CAVUCB010000063.1, forward strand.
TGCTGGGTGGTTTTGTCTGCGCCCTTGTGGCCGTGTGCATTCACTGAGAGTGGCGCGGTCGACCGGTAGGGCCGCAGCTGGAAAAACGCGCCCCTAGCGCCTCGCCCGGGCGGCTAAGCGCTGGGAACATCGCGAGCCGTCCCTTGTTTTATGAACATGCGGAATCTGTTGCCAGAGGAAGTGCTGGTGAAATGCTCGCTGTGCGGAGCTTGGCCGATGTCACTCGCTCCGAGCGATAGCAGGTTCTCGACCGGAAGGCTGATATTCAAGTGTCCGAAGTGCCGTGGCCAAGAGATGCGTACGGTTGGGGTGGCCGGCAGGCTAATCCCCAGTCCGAGCCAACGCGGACAAAGAGAGCCCCGCTAACGGGGAGCGAGCGGGGCAGTGGGCTAAGTGCTGGTCCGGTCGGTTGGTCCGGCCAGCCGACGGGGCGCGCAGTTGGCGAGGCCGGCGATCTGCGCGGGCAAGCGTAACGACCGTGACGCCTACCGGGCGGTCGAGCTATTCCGTCCAACTATGCCCTAAGCTGCAGTCTGACGTGAAACACTGCACCCTGGTTCTTTGCCCATTTCTGGTGGTCGTGCGCTGCGCCAAGCGGCTGGTTCCGGCGATCAGGCCGGCCCGGAATCCGGCCCGAAATCCGCGCCCGCCAATCGCCGCGCCGCGAAGACGACCGACATTAAATCGGGCGGCGTGAGAACCGCCTCTACTAAAGCCGCCACCTCCGTGGAAAACACCGCCGCCGAAGCCGCCGCGCATGCCGCCGAAGCCGCCTCCGCCGTGCATGCCGCCACCACCGCCACCGCGCGCCGACACAACGTCGGGTGCAAGCATTGCAAGTGCTGCAGTCGCCAACAACGCGATCGTGACTTTGCGGAACATGACTAACCCCTCGTCCAAGAAGATGGCGCCTAGGGAAGTGTAGGCCGCCTGGCGCCGCAACATAAGTAAGAATAGGAAGCGTGACGGAATTTCAGTGCCACTCGTTCCCAACGAAATCGCTGCAACCAAGCCGGCTGACGCCGGCACCCCTTCAAAAACAATTTCCCGGTCAAGGGTCGATTGCGCAGCAATCGTTGGTAGCCCCGGCCGACAGTTGAAGACGCGGTTCCCGACCGCCATGCGTCTGAGCAAAGAGATGCGAGCCTATGCCCTCGCGGCTGGATTTCGAGCCAGAGAAGATCCAGCGCATGTTCGAGCAATTTAGGGATTTCAATATCTCTCAGCGCACATATTCGACAGACTGGCCGGAAGTTTGGTTCGCGTGGAGCGACAGGGAGGCTGATATCGTAAACGAGCGGTACAACAGAGAGCGCCGCCGGGCCTATTTCGAACGAAGAGCACAGTGAGAGGTGGCAGTATGATAAGACGATCGAGATTTAACGGCCCGGGAAGTATTCGCGAGGATTCTCATGGCCAAAAGCACATGGTACGTCTCATTTGAACTTCCATCAGGAACGCGACCGTACACAAGGGTGACCGAAACATTCCTGAACGAGACAGAAGCCAGGAAATTCGCGAGAGCGAAGTTGGCCGAAACCCCAAATGTCAGCGCGGGGACGATCAATCCTCATAGGCCTAAACGCACGATCGCCTCATCGCAGATGCTCGAATGGCTCGAAGAGCCGGACGATTTGGCTTGAACCTGAATCCCGCCCTGGACCTTCAGGACGCCGCCGAGGGTGTTATGATCGCGCTTCGAATCGATCACCTCTCGGAGGGAACCATGGGACACCCCACTCTCTCGTTTGAAGAGGTTCGCCAGCGCAACGAAGAAATCGTCGCCTATGCGAACCAGCACCCTGAAGTCACGCGCACCGCGCTTGGGGTGAAGTACGGCCTGAGCAGGGAAACCATCCGCCTTATCCTTGAACGGGATCAACGGCGGACCGAGCGAAACCTGCGCATGGCAGCAAAGGCCCAACATTTGGGATTGAGGGGTCACTAACTGGCTCGCCAGGACCGGCATCACAGACGATCCGGGCTGGCGGGTACTGTCCTTCGATGTGTCCTAATTTCGATTTTCGACGCATACTGGCGTCATGCCTCATTTGGACACTTGCCGTGATATCTTGCGCCGGTTGATAGCCAAGGGGGATATAAACGGCATCTCCTTGGCCGAAAGGGCGATCAACGAATACTGGGACGCCACCCTCGCCTCAGCTAGAAAGAGCGGCCTGCGACTCCTCCAACAAGACATTCTGGCTCAGCGCGACGCGGTGTTAGGAGATCGGCGCAACTTTGCCGATGCCGTGAACGCCTATATCGAAAAGAAGCTAGCGACAGAATAAGGCCGCCTCAGTTGCCCCACTCGGACAGGCCCGTGAGCCCTAGATACGTATCCACGCCTCTGACTTAAAAAAGACGCCTGCGTCAATCGGCTTCATCATTTCTTGTCACTGGCGTCGCCCACCGCAACCCGCCATCGTCACGAACATGTCCTGAAGCCGTCCGGCGATCTTGGGATCGAATGTGAACCAGCTCTGCATCAGCGCTTCCGGAGAAACCTTTCCGATGTTGGTCATCAGCTGCTTCTGCAGCTTGTCCATCACCGCCGTCTGCATCGGCTGCACATCCGGAAGTCCGATGAACTGCCGGGCCTCGAGGGGCGTGAAATCTATTTCAACGTTTACTTTCATGACCGCTCCTGACTGTAATTTTGACGGCTTGTCACAGTATCGCCGGCGACGATCCCCCGCTACATGCCCTGGTGACATTCTTGCGGAAACGGAACGGGGCCGATGCCGACCCCGCGTGCCTCGAGCACGAATTCCGTAAACGTCGTGCCTTCTTCCTCGAACAGTATCTGAACATAGCGCGGCGTGACGCGCTGCCGTATCGCGATTTCGCCTACCGAGAGGTCATCCCGCGCCAAGTTTGCAGCTATGTCGGACTTGATCTCACGCAGCCGGGCCGCACGCAGCCCGCGGTTGATGGCAATTTCGGCCGCGTCCCGCGTCGCGCCCATTGCCAAAGTGGCAAGATCGTAAATGCTTAACTTTGTGCGTTCGGGCCGTGGCTTTCTCGGTGTTCATTCGGCCACGGACACATTCTACACTTGGTCAGACTATCTCGATCTGATCGGCGGCTACTTATTGGCACTTTTGAGACATGCGGACCGGCGTTGACGATGTCCGGTGTTGGGGGCGAAGCCGACTTCCTGGTTGGACGCCCGGACTTCTCAGTTTGACCCACACCGAACATCGCGCCCTGTCGCTGCCATGTCGCGCTGATGCACGGCGCGGAAGCAAAAGCCAGCGCCCCGCTTTGCAGTGATGCGCTTCCCCTGTACGATCACGCCAAGACGACCGGCATTCAACGGTCGTTACGGCAAGGGGAGGATTTTCATGCGTCGCAACATTATCGCCGCGCTCGCGCTCCTGTTGTGGGGAGCGGGGCTCACCACCGCCGCGGTCGCGCAGCAACCGGTGAAGCTCGGTGTCCTCAACGACCAGACGGGACTGTACGCGGATCTGACCGGCATGGGCTCGGTCTACGCCGCGCGGATGGCGGTCGAGGATTACGGCGGCAAGGTGCTGGGCCGGCCGATCGAAGTCATCTTCGCCGACCACCAGAACAAGCCCGACATCGGCGCCAATATCGCGCGGCAGTGGATCGAGACCGAGGGCGTCAACGTCATCCTCGACCTTCCCAATTCGGCCGTGGGGCTCGCCGTGCGCGAGGTGACGCGCACACACGACGCCGTCGACATCAACACCGGCGCTGCCACCTCGGATCTCACTGGAAAAGCCTGTTCGCCGCACGGCGTGCACTGGAGCTTCGACACCTACGGCCTTGCGGCGACGATCGGCCGGGCATTGGTGAAGCAGGGTGGGGATACCTGGTTTTTCATCACCGCCGACTACGCATTCGGGCATGCCCTCGAGCGCGACACCACGGCGTTCGTCGCGGCCGGCGGCGGCAAGGTGGTGGGGGCTGTGCGCCATCCGCTCAATACCGCCGACTTCTCGTCCTTTCTGCTGCAGGCGCAAGCCTCGAAGGCGAAGATCGTCGCTCTCTCGAACGCCGGCGGCGACACCATCAACGCGATCAAACAGGCCGCGGAATTTGGCCTGGGCCGCAGCGGCGACCAGCGCCTAGCGGCGCTGCTGCTGCAGTTTCCCGACACCCACGCGCTTGGCCTCGAAGCGGCGCAGGGCCTGACCGCGAGCGAGACTTTCTTCTGGGACCTCGACGACGCGACCCGCGCCTGGACCAAACGCTTCCTCGCCCGCAACGGCGGAAAGCCGCCAAGCATGATCCATGCCGGGACCTACGGCGCGACGTTGCACTACCTCAAGGCGGTGGCGGCAGCCGGCACGACCGACGCCACCAAGGTCGTCGCCAAGATGAAGGAACTGCCGATCGATGACTTCTACACCAAGGGCACGGTGCGCGAGGACGGCCGTGTGATGCGGCCTTATTATCTGCTGCAGGTGAAGAAGCCCTCGGAATCCAAATATCCCTTCGATTATCTCAAGCTGCTCGCCACGGTGCCGGCCGAGGAAGCGGCGCGCCCGCTGAGCGAGAGCGCGTGCCCGATGGTGAAACACGGCTGAGATGGGTCGCGGCGACGCGCCGGGGGCCCGCACGCCCGTCGGGCGTCGCTATCATCGGTTGTTCTCCGACCTCGACGGGCCGGTCGATGAAGCTTCGGTGTCCGTTCCGCTCGCGCACAAACGGGCGCTCTTCGAAAGGCGGCGCCCGGACCAGAGATGGATTGGTTCGCCTGCATTCCGCTCGCCTACCCTGGAATGACCGTTTCTCGCCCAGAGCGGTTCAGGAATGACCGCTTCTGTGCTGGTTTTCGGACGCCGGGATCACGGAGCCTCCACACGACGAGGTAGCCGGCGGCCGAAAAGCGCCAAGGCACGAAGTCGCGGGAAGTTGGGCACCGGATAAGCAGCGGGCGCTATGAGGATTTAATGCAGGCGCCGCTTGTGGTCATCTCGGCAGGCGCGTGAAGTGCAGCAATAGACGGCTAGTGAATTGATCGACGGGTATGCTTCGAGAGGCGGCAACCCGGCAGAACGCTTCCACAACTTCCGCGTTTTGGCATGAGTGTTGCACAAGAGTACTTTTAATGTTTGCGACACGTGTAATTTCAAATGGTTGCGCGTGGCAGAAATAGCACATCCGACAACCACTGCGCGATTAACCGGTCGATCGATGTCCAGCGACATGGCGTGAATCAATTTCTTGCGAGCCGCAATATAGACGGCACATTCAAGCAAACTGGTTGGTGCTTTCGTCAAGGATTTTTTTATCATCGCGTTATCGGTGCGGCCGATGATGTGGCTGGCACGAGGATGCTGATCCGCGCGCGATCATGCGTTGCACGCCAACACTACGCTGGTTGATCGTGTCGACCTTGCCACTCCGGCTATCGCCTTCCTCAACCGGCTACCGGCCTCTCGGCTCTTTCTCCCGCGCAGCGGGCTGGAGCGCAGCGACTTTGTGCTTTGGCACGAAACGGACCTGAGCGTGTAGGCTGACGATGTCTGCTCCTGAGGGTAGACGGACATTCTGGCTGCCCTCGTCGAAGTCCAGCTCGGGAGCCATTTTGGGAAATCCCGGTTTGTATGGTTGGCTCGGAAAAATTGAAGCGGTTGTCGAAGCCCACACGCGTCTCATCAGAGGAACGAACATGGCCGGACGGCTCAATGGAAAGGTCGCGGTGGTGACGGGTGCTGCGCCACGCGGCGAAGGCGTTGGCAACGGTATGGCGACTGCAATTCTGTTTGCCCGCGAAGGTGCCAAGGTGGTGCTGGTGAACCGCAGCGCCGAGCGGGCCGAGAAGCTTTTGAGGCAGATCAGGGACGAAGGCGGCGAAGCCGCAGTCTTCGCGGGAGACGTCACCAAGGCCGATGTCACCGAGGAGATGGCTGCCTTCACGGTCAAGACATATGGCCGCCTCGATATCCTGCACAACAACGTCGGAATCGGCGCCCGGGAGACACGGAGACCGTAACGCTGGAGAATTGGAACAACGTGCTTGAAGCCAATCTCACGACCACGATGCTGTGCACCAAAGCTTGCCTTCCGCGGATGAAGGAAAGTGGCGGCGGTTCGATCATCATGGTGTCGTCGATTGCCGGCGCGCTCGGCCTGATGGGCAGTCCGGGCGTGGTGGCTTATTCGACCGCCAAGGCCGGGTTACACGGCTTCACGATTTCCGTCGCCGCCGACTACGCCACCCAGAATATTCGCGCCAACTGCATCATTGTCGGCTCGGTGCACACGCCAATGGTCAGCCATATGGGCCCGGAGGCCCGCGAGCGCCGCCGGAAGATGGTTCCGACGCAAACCGAAGGCACCGCCTGGGACATCGCCCACGGCGGGGCCGATCTCGCCTCCGACGAGTTACGCTGGGCGACGGGCATCCTGCCGCCGATCGACGGCGGCCTCGTCGCATTGCGCGCCTGGCCTCATTAAGACAAACCTCGGCATCACCGTCGCGGAACTGCGATCAATTATAATCCCTCGACTGCGAAGTCATGTCGCCTATTGTGCAGATGCTATGGGGCGAGCGGCGAGAGCATGGCACCATGGGCGCTGTTCAACGGCTACCGATGGAGCCCCCCATGTCGCAACATTTTCGTTTTGACGCGAGCAGGTCCCTCACCGCTCTCGAGCAGGATAGCACAATCATCGCCGTGATCGAGATGAGCCAAACGAAGTGGCTGGTTGCGGCGCTCGTTCCCGGCGTCGAACGCCAACCTCTTAAGAAGTTCGATGCCCACGAGGAAACGCTGCTGAAGCTCTTGCATCGTTGGCGCCACGAAGCCGGCCAGGCTGGGCGCAACATCAAGCGTATCGTCGTCGCCTTTGAGGCTGGCCGCGACGGGTTCTGGCTCGCGCGCTGGCTGCGGGCGCGCGATGTCGAGGCTTACGTCATCCATCCCACCAGCATCGCGGTGTCGCGCGAACACCGGCGCGCGAAGACCGATCGTCTCGATACGGAACTTCTGATGCGCGTCTTTCTCGGCTGGTTGCGCGGCGAGAAGCGCCATTGCAGCATGGTGGCGATCCCGACGATCGAGGAGGAGGACGCGAGGCGACCGAACCGCGAGCGCCAGAATCTGGTCACTGAGCAAACGCGGATTATCAACCAGATGAAGGCGATATTTACCCGCTTCGGCATTCGCACTTTGCGGCCGACCATGCGCAAGGTTGCGGAAAAGCTCGAAGATCTGCGCACGGCGGAAGGCACGCCGTTGCCACAGAACACGCTTGCGGAACTGCGCCGCCATCTCGCGCGGCTACGCTTCGTACGCGACCAGATCCGCGCGGTCGAACAGGAACGCCTGCGCAAGCTCGCGGTGGCGCCTGCTGCGGAGAAGAAAAGCCCGCACGCGATGGTCCGCCTGATTGCCCGTGTCTTTGGCGTTGGTGTCGAAACGGCGGACATGCTGGTCAACGAGATCTTCTCGCGCCAATGGCGCGATCGCAAGGCCGTCGCCCGCTACGCCGGCCTTACCGGCTCGCCCGACGAGAGCGGCAGCCGTCGACGCGAACGGGGTCTTGCGCGCGCCGGCAATGTCCGCGTCCGCAGCGGCATGATCCAGCTGGCTTGGCGTTTTGTCAGGTTCCAAAAGAACAGCGCCCTGAGCCCAATGGTTCGCGGCGCGAACCGCCGACGGACGCGCCAGCACACGCAAGACGATGATCGTGGCGCTGGCGCGTAAGCTGCTCATCGCCCTCTGGCGTCTCGTTACGAGGGGCGAGGTTCCGCAGGGCGTCGTGTTACGTCCAGCGTCATGAGCGACAGCATGGAAAGAGAGCAACGACAGGACAAACGGCTTGGCAGCCCGTGCTAGGGGTCTGCCGATGAATCCGAGGTGGCGGTGCCCCGACGTAAAACCATGGCTTCAAAACGCCGCTGTGCAGAATGGGCCCGCCGCCCCGGAGCTTCGCCGACGATGCGCATGACTGCATCATGGTTGCGATCCGCACACGGATCGACCGAATACAAGGCTGTGGCGCGACTTTCCGCGCCCCGATGGCGAGCTCCCCTCGGATCAGGTCGTGCCGATCTTCAGGCTGCCAAGACGACTCATGTCGGTGAAAGGAGAACCCCACAATAGCAATCCACGGTGCCTCGAACAGCGCCGAATGACCTTTGTACGTCGCGGCGACAATTATGATGGCTCGGGCTGCGCGTTCGCCGTCAAGCCCCGCGCCTCCGGCGCGCCGCAAGCGGCTTTGGGGCTTGACCGCTCAGCGCACCCGGGCAAGGGGGCAGCCATGCCGCAAATGCAATCTGGTGACGTGACAAAATGACTCAACAGCACCACCACTCTCTCCTTGACACCAATCGCCCCATACAAGGTTTTCGGACGCCGGGATGACGAAGCTATCCCCGGGCACCGACGGCCGGCGTCCGAAAAGCGCCAAGGCACGAAATCGCGGGAGGTGGGGCACCGACGGTGCAGCGGGCGCTATGGGGATTTTGCCGCGGGCTCGGGCTTGAGAAGACTGGACCGGAGCGGTTGCGATGATCGGGTTTCTGCCACGCGTAGGGGTGTGCGTCGGTATGAACGAGCGTTCTGGGCGTCGCGCGACAAGATTGGTCGCGCGACTGCTGGTGAATCCAGCACAGCGATGCGAGCGTGGGCGCTGCCGGCTGAGAGCCGGCCAGAATGGCGCTCGTCACTGCGGTCGTCGATCGGCGGCGATGGTCTCATGATGTGTCGATCCTGATCGCCGCCGGTGCCGGTGTGGGGCGGTGCTTCGGCTCGCAGCCGCGCTCAAAAGTCTCGATGACGATCATGCGGGCGCCGCAGCACGGGCATGGACGCGGCAGCACGCGGGGCTCGTCGATCGCTGCTTCGGGCGTCTCTGGTTGTTTTGGGCGGGACGGCACGGCGAGCAGCTCGCGCGCGTGGGCAATGTTTGCGGCTCGGGCGCCGGTGGCGAGCAGGCCATAGTGCCGGATGCGATGGAAGCCCTTCGGCAGCACGTGGATCAGAAAGCGCCGGATGAACTCATCGGTCGCCAGCGTCATGGTCTTGTAGCGGGCGGGCCCCTCGATGCGATAATCCTTGTACTTGAAGGTAACGCCCTTGTGGTCGGCGGCGACCAGCCGGCGATTGGAGATCGCGATGCGGTGGGTGTAGCGCGACAGATAGCGCAGCACTTGCCTGGGCCCGGCGAACGGCTGCTTGGCGTAGACCACCCAATCGATCTCGCGCAGCGGCGCCAGATAGGCCTTGAATGCAGCCTTGTCGGCGAGCCGCGCATGCTCGCCGAAGAACTGCAGGCGGCCGGCGTCGTGGGCCGCGACCAGCATCTGCAGCAACAGCCGGCGGAATAACGCCGAGAGAACCTCCACGGTCAGAAAATAGCGTGGGCGGCACGCGATCCACCTCGATCCATCCGGCGACAGGCCGCCACCCGGTACGACCATGTGGACATGCGGGTGGTGGGTGAGCGCGGAGCCCCAGGTGTGGAGCACCGAGATGAAGCCGATGCGAGCGCCGAGATGCTTGGGATCGGCCGCGATCGTGAGCGTGGTCTCGGCCGAGGCTTTGAACAGCAGGTCGTAGATCACCGTCTTGTTCTGATAGGCGATGTCGGCGATCTGCGCCGGCAGTGTGTACACCACATGAAAGTACGGCACCGGGAGGAGATCGGCCTCGCGCGCGGCCAGCCACTCCCTGGCGGCTGCGCCTTGGCACTTCGGGCAGTGCCGGTTGCGGCAACTGTTGTACGAGATCTGGGTGTGCGCGCACTTCTCGCAGCGCGCGACATGGCCGCCGAGCGCCGCCGTGCGGCAGCGCTCGATCGCACTCATGACCTTCAACTGGCCGAGACTGACGTGGCCCGCATTGGCGCGCCGCCACGCCGCCCCGTGGTCGCGGAAGATATCCGCGACCTCCAGCGCTGGACGCGACACAGCTCCCAGCCGTTACGCCGGCGGCTGGTCCTTCCTGCTCTTCCTGGGTCTTTTGCGAGGCTGCGACAGCCGGTCGAGCGGGCTCTCGATGCCGGCGATCATGCCGGTGGCGACACGGGTATAGCGCGCCGTCGTGTCCAATTTGTCGTGACCCAGCAGCGCCTGGATGAATTTGATATCGGTGCCATCCTCAAGCAGGTGGGTCGCGAAGCTGTGGCGCAGCGCGTGCAGCGTCACGCCCTTCCTGATCCCGGCCGCATCGGCCGCCTCATGGAACAGGCGGTTGAGTTGGCGGGTCGTCATCGGCTTGCCGCGCCGGAGGCCGGGAAACAGCCAACGTTCTTCCAGGGGCGTTCCCGCATCGTGCCAAGACGGGCGCGCCTTCCACCATTGCCGCAACAGAGCGAGCGTCTCGGACGACAGCATGACATTGCGGTCCTTGCGGCCCTTGGACTGCTCGATGCGAATGATCTTCTGCGCGCTGTCGATATGCTTGATCTTGAGCCGGACCACCTCGCCGGCGCGCAACCCGCAGCCATAGCCGAGACTGAGCAGTGTGCGAGCCTTGAGGCTGCTGGCGACGGCCAGCAGCCGCCGCGTCTCGTCCTGGCTCATCACCAGCGGGATCTTCTGCGGCTCGCGGATGTGATAGATCTCGGCGGCAAGATCCAGTCGCCGCAGCGTCACGCGGAACAAGAACCGCAGCCCGGTCATGATGCGGTTGCGATTGCAGATGCTCACGCCAATCTCGGCCAGGTGCAGCTGGAAGCGGCGGATGTCCTCGAGTGTGGCCGTGTCGGGGGACCGCTTCACAAACGCCGCGAACCGCTTGCAGCTGCTGATATGGCCTCTCTGCGTGCCCGCACAGAGCTTGCGCGCATTCATGTCCTCGATCATGCGCTGGCGCAGCGGGCTGACAGCATCCGTACTCATAGGAAACTCCTGTCTTGAATGAGGTTTACGACACCTCGATCTTCAAGACAGGGCGACCCGCGCGCTATCGACGATCTTGACCCCGGCTACCGTGCTCGCGGTCGGGCTCCCCGCGCAGCGGGCTATCGCGCAGCGATTTAGTGCTGTGGCACTTTTCGGAAGTGCCGCAATGTCGGACTTGAGTTCCGGAATGCGCACCAAAGCGGACGTCCGTCGACGATTTTTAGTTTATAGGTTCACGCTCTAGCCCAGCCAGATCAATCCCCGCTGACGGGAGCGATTTCAAGGGCGGCGTTGATGAGCGCCTCGATGAGGCATTTCGCAATGTGCTTCGCTTCCTCAGGATCCATTCGATGATCTGGGTGATCTTTGTGAGCATCACAGATTGTGGTGGTTGGGCGCAGCGGCCACCGTCCCGATGATGCCAGCGTTAAGTTCCATCTTCCCTGTCATCTGGACCAATTGCTTTAGACCAGACGAAGCGTAATTTCAGGCCCGTGTTAGTTGTCATTTGGTCCCGCCGGGACGATGCTGTCGGCGGGGGGAACAAGGGAGAGCAGCATGAGCAAGGCAGGTCTCGACAATCGCCACCGCAACAAGGATGGCGAAATCAGCAGCAAACACGGGAACACCCTCATCCGCACGTTGCGAAAGATCTATGGACAGAGTTTCGCAGCCGGCTATCCCGAAACCGAGAAGCTGGGCGAGGTTTTGCTTAAGCTGAACGAGACGTCGCTCAGCCAGCTTCGCCGCGATCATGAGACCGGCCACTTGGAGCACAAGATCGCCAAGGCTTCGAAGTAAGACAGCGAAATTGAATGACAAAGACCCTACTTTCCATGCCGGATTTGCGTCGGCGAGCCCTGGCAGAAATCCGACAGCAACCCGGTTGTCATAACGTTCAGGACATCGCTATCAATCGCGTTGCAGATGAGCGCGCCGAAAATAATTGGTCTCTATGTGTTTTGTCCGCGGGTGCTGCGGATGCCAACAACGCGGCTCGCGCCGCACTGCACGTCCAATCTGTTTTGCGCCGCGAATATGATCTGATGACGGATTGACCGGGGCGCGGCCGCGATCGCCGTTCTGAGGACCGACCTGCCCCAAAGCAGCAGCGTGCGATGGCGATTCGGGCGGCGCTAAACTCATGACACGGTACCCAATTGTGGCCAAGACGCCCACTGGTTCGAATACGTCCCGAGGTCCGAGTTTGACCAGAACGGTCATAGGCTTGTGCCCGACCCCCTGAGCAGCTCTCTACTCCTAACCAACGCCGTTACGATCACTGCGCTCACAGTTTTGTGTTCTCAAAACTGGAACGCTCCATCGGCCCTGCCAGTTTGCGTTTTGCAGTGGAAGTCTTTCGGGGAGATTCTGCCTATGGCTGCGAAGCGTGTGATCGATGGCGTGCACGTCGTCCCGATGGGGTTGGCAAACGCCTTCCTGATCGAGCGCAACGACGGGTTGACACTGATCGACGCCGGTTACCCGGGTAAAGAGGCAGCCGTCTTCGGAGCGATCCGCGGGCTTGGCCGTTCGCCAGACCAGCTCAAGCACCTGATTTTCACTCACGGCCACCCTGATCATATCGGCAGCGCCGCTGCGATCGTGCGGGAAACCGGTGCGAGGACCTACATGCACTCGCTCGATATCCCTATGGCCGAGAGTGGAGGTCCTTTTCGGCCTATGAGGGAAGCACCTGGTCTGTTGGGGGCGGTGATATGCAAGCTGTTCTTCCATCCCGACGAGCGATTGGAGCCGGTTGCCATCGACCAGCCTTTGACCGATGGAGAAATACTGCCCATCGCCGGCGGCATCGAAGTCATCCATGTTCCCGGGCATTGCGCGGGACAGGTAGCCCTGCTGTGGCTTCCGGGACGCATGCTGTTCGCGGGCGATGTGTGCACGAACGTCATGGGCCTCGGTGATCCCGTCGGCTTCGAGAATTTGACCGACGGTCGTGCAAGCCAGCGCAGACTTGCCAGTCTTTCATTCGATGCTGCCGGGTTTGGCCATGGCCCGCCTATCGCCCGCGATGCGTCGACGCGTTTCCGCGATAAGTGGGGCGCCGAGGAAGGGCGCAATAAAAGGGCTGCCTGACACGAGAGACGCCTGCTTTGGGCCGAACTCGGCGGAAGCGAACGACAGGGGGGGATATTTCAATGGACTACGCTACGACCGATCTAGTGCTGGCGATCGTGCATCACCTGCTGGTGTTCATGCTTGCCGGCGTTCTCGCCTTCGAGATCGGCACCGTGACCCTGACCATGAAGCGCGACGAACTCCTTGGCGTCGGCCGTGTCGACAACTGGTACGGCATCCTTGCCCTCGTAATTGTCGTCGTTGGCTTCATCCGGGCTACCGTCGCGGCCAAGGGCTGGGCCTATTACGAGGTCAACGTATTCTTCTGGGCGAAGATCGTCACCTTCGTCGTCGTCGGCCTGCTCTCCATTTTCCCAACGTTCGCGATAATTCGCTGGCGCAGTGCGCTGAAAAGCGATGCCGCTTTTGCTCCGCCGGCGGACGCCATCCGTCGCGTCCGCGGCTACCTCTGGGCGGAAGCGGCCCTGTTCCTCTTGCTCCCGGTGTTCGCCGCCGCCATGGCACGCGGCTATGGCGAGCTGACGCCGTGATACCGTAGCCCGGATAAAGCGGGGACCACCGTGTGAGCACCGATTAGCGCCCCCATAAAATCCGATCATGGTGCGAAGCGGCAGGTTTCTTGCCGCTCAGTGAGCGGCGGCAATCCCAGAACGTCACATGGTGGTTGTGCAGTGCCCGACCTGATGTCCGCTAGTGGGCACTAAACGGACCACTTGGGCCGGTCTCGCGATGTAGACCGAAAGTAGTGCGTGGGCCGTCAAACCGGCAAATCCGGCATGCAGGCCATGCACAAATTGCCCGTCGTGCCAATCTGCCGCATGCCTTCACGCTTGTGGCGTCGGGCAAATCACAACGATGCTCTCGCGCATCCCGCCTCGATGAAGAGGGACGTTTCGGCCGATCGTCACGACACGTGGGGCGGGGATGCGATGGACGCGGATGGCACGTGCGACGGACGTGGCGGACGCGGACGGCGAAGTCGTATGGTCCTGATCCCCCGACGCTGATTTCCCGACGCTGGGATCAAGCTTGCAGGCGATGATCTGCGAGCGACGGTGGCTAACAAGCCCGGACACCGGGGAGAGTGCGTATAAGCCGTAACCCATCGCGCAGGGAATGCCGGTTGATCCGGCTGAACCTGTGGTGCTGCCGCCTGCTTTTTTGTTGCAGGCGGGCCATGGGTGAGGCCATCACCCGGCATTCCCTGCGCCCTCTTCGTTTCCCGAGGGCCAAGTTATTGGCAACACCCGGGCGCGAACGCGTCGCGGGATCGCGTAGATGTGCTCATCTCGAGGTGGTATGACTTGATGTCTCATTCGGATGCCTGGATAGCTATTTGCAGGCCGGCTCGGATTGCTGTGGAGTCATGGCCATTGCCAAAATCTTGGCCGCCCGCGGACAGGAATCATGGGCGCCGAGCGACGTCACGCCGAAGCAGCTGCGCGAACTGCACATCAGGCTCAATCTTCCGGACAAGGCGTAGTTACAAACCGGTCGAGACCTCGATCCGGAATTGCGCCAATGCGACCGTCGGATCGGTATTCAAGAGCTGGCCAAGCTGCATCACCGGCACATGGCCGAGCGGCGTCAGCTTGACGACCAGCGTCTGCCGCGGGGTCTCGACAAAGCGGACCAGCGCGTCGACCGCTGCCTGTGTATCCGGATTGGCCGTCACCGCTTTCTCGCTGCCGGTCCTGATGCCGTCAACGGTCGCGCTGCGCGCGGCGTCGCGGCTCATACCGTGCGTTCGGGCGTATTGCGCGACAAACAGATCGACCGCGCCAAGGTCACGCAAGGTGAGCTCCAGCGCGCCGGCCTCGATTTGCGCCGCAGCAGCGGTCGCCTGCTGCGGATCGAGCGTGAATGCCCCGCGGGGCACCTTGGCGAGCGCGACGCGGGCTGATGCCTTGAGCAGGGAGCCGACCTCGAAATTCGCCGCGTCCAGCACGAAATCCGCCCGATGTTTCGTCCCAGGCAGCGGAGAGATTGGCGTCAATCGCCATCGTGTCGACGCCGGCGATGGCCAGCGGCTGCATGGCGGGATTGGTCGGGTCGACGGGGCTCGCCAGCCTGGCATCGAGATGCGCCTTGGTCGGAATCGATCCGACAAATTGCCCCCAATTCAGGTTGATCGCATCGATCTTGACGGTTTTCTTGCCGTCCTTGAACGGCGCGACCACGCCCTTGACCTCGGCGCCTTCCAGCACCTGGAACAGCTGGAGCGCCTGCTCGGGCGGAGGCCGTTGCGCCGGGTTTGCGAACAGCGCCGACACGCGCATGAGGTTGGCAGCGTTGAGCGATTTGAGCGCGAAGCGCCCGACCTTGAACGGCCCGCTGGGTGTGGTGACATCCAGGCCTTCGAGCACCAGATCGCCCCTGCCGCCATCGAGATTGAAGCGTATCGCCGACATCTTGAACGGGCCTTGCGGCGTCTCCGTCGACATCCCCCGAAGCTCGTAGTTGCCGACGTGGAGGCCCTCATACAAGCCGGCGATCTTCTCGATCATCTCGCGCATTTGCTCCGGCGTGGGCGGGCGGTTCTGGAGCATGGCCAGAAGCGCCGGGATTTGCAGCCGGGAGGGTCGCAGTGCGACGTCGTCGATCGTGAGCCCCTCGATCAGGATATGCTGATTTTGTCCGGTCGTGATCGCGTAGGCGCCGGCGGTGGCTTGGCGGTAGACGCTATGATAGCGGTCATCGCTGGCATTCTGCGGATCAAGGATCGCAGCCATCGCGCGCATGTCGATGTCAAATGAGGCGAGTTTTTCGACCCTGCCGGACAGTTTGTCGGCCTTCCCCGCCTGCTGCGTGTTCACGTTATAGGCGAGGCTGGCGAGCCTCATGACGGCAATCTTGCCATCCTTGATGCCCTCGGTGCGGAGGTCCGAATAGGAGAAGTCGGCTCCAATCCTGGTGGTCGAGTTGAGGTCGAAGGTCCCGGCGAGGTCAGGCAGCGATATCGATGATGCGCTGATGCCCGCGAACTGTTCGAGGGCGAACCGATAAAGATCGAGGGCTGAGGATGAAGCCGGCCGCTGCGGCAAGCTCGCCGGGCCGGAAAAGTCCTTCACCGTGACCCGAGGCATCTTGTAGGCGAGATGAAATTCCGCGGGAGCGGCCATGTCGGCGTCGACGTCCATGTCGGCGACTTCGATCATGTCGGCTGCGAAATGCGTTGTGTCCGGCTGGTTGACACCGGTGGCGGTGATGTTTGCGATCTTGCAGTGCACCGAGGGCTGTGAGGCCGATTGGACTTCGATCTCGGTGATCGTGACGGTGTGCTTCAGCGGGTCGAAGCTGACCTTGCCGTGGCTGGCCTTGCCGCCGGCGCTGCGGATTTGATCGAAGGCGGTGTCAATCTCGGACGTTATTTTCTGCTGCACATAAAACTGGAAGCCGAAAAAACCTCCAACCGCGATGACAAGCGCGGCAACGAGGCCCAACAGGATTTTCTTCATTCGATCAGCTCCATTCGGCAGGGCTTGCCGGGCGGTTGCCAAAATCTTGGTCGGAATGGCGGGGAAACGGGCGAGTTAGAGGGGACGAGGCGGGCAGGTGGTGGCTGTTGGTGGCTTTTGTGGTCGGCTGTTGCATCGAAGCCGTTGCACGTGCTTCACATCCGGCTCAATTTGCAGGAAAACTGGCTCCTGGATGTGACAAAGAAACGAAAGTCCGGGACCGGAAACGCTGGGAGCATGCATGTCGTCCAATTCCGAAGATCTGCACAATGCGGCACTAGCCTACCACCGGTTGCCACGTCCCGGGAAACTCGAAATCCAGGCGATCAAGCCGCTTGCCAACCAGCGCGACCTGGCGCTGGCCTATTCGCCAGGTGTGGCCGCAGCTTGCACCGAGATCGCCGGCAATCCGGCCGAGGCCGCCACGCTCACCGCGCGCGCCAATCTGGTCGCGGTGGTCAGTAACGGCACCGCCGTGCTTGGCTTGGGCAATATCGGCCCGCTCGCCTCAAAACCCGTCATGGAAGGCAAGGCGGTGCTGTTCAAGAAATTCGCTGGCATCGACGTGTTCGACATCGAGATCGCCGCCGACACCATCGACCGGGTGGTAGAAACTGTCGCCGCGCTTGAGCCGACCTTCGGTGGAATCAATCTCGAGGACATCAAGGGACCGGAATGCTTCGAGATCGAGACGCGCCTGAGGGAGCGCATGAAGATCCCGGTGTTCCATGACGACCAGCATGGCACCGCCATCATCGTCACCGCCGCCATCACCAACGCGTTGCGGTTGAACGGCAAGAAGCTGCCGGACGTGAAGATCGTCTG
The DNA here is from genome assembly GCA_963739755.1 of uncultured Alphaproteobacteria bacterium. GTDB lineage: Bacteria > Pseudomonadota > Alphaproteobacteria > Rhizobiales > Xanthobacteraceae > Bradyrhizobium. The sequence continues at coordinate 29,488 of CAVUCB010000063.1, forward strand.
TTCCGGTGCGGGCGCTGCCGCGATCGCCTGCCTCAATCTTCTGGTCTCATTGGGCGCCAAGCGCGAGAACATCTGGGTCTGCGACATCGAAGGCCTGGTCTATGAAGGCCGCGAAAAGCTGATGGACCGCTGGAAGGGCGCTTATGCGCAGAAGTCCGACAAGCGGAAGCTCGGCGATGTCATCAGCGGCGCCGACATCTTCCTCGGGCTTTCTGCCCCGCGCGTCCTCACGCAGGACATGGTCAAGCAGATGGCGGACAAGCCCCTGGTGATGGCGCTCGCCAATCCGGATCCCGAGATCATGCCGGACGAGGCGCGCGCGGCACGGCCCGACGCCATGATCTGCACGGGCCGTTCCGACTTCCCGAACCAGGTCAACAACGTGCTGTGCTTCCCCTTCATCTTCCGCGGCGCGCTCGATGTCGGCGCCACCGCGATCAACGAAGAGATGAAGCACGCGGCTGTGGATGCCATCGCCCAGCTCGCGCGCGATCCGCCGTCGGACGTGGTGGTGCGCGGTTACGACAGCGGCGAGACGCAGGGCTTTGGACCGGGCTCGCTGATTCCGAGTCCCTTTGACCCCAGGCTTATTCAACGTATCGCGCCGGCGGTAGCGAAAGCCGCGATGGATTCCGGCGTGGCGACGCGGCCGATCAAGAATTTTGACGAGTACACCGCGCTGCTCGAGCGCTTTGCCTTCCGCTCCGGCCTCGTCATGAAACCGGTCTTTGCGAAAGCCAAGACCCAGCCGGTCCGCGTCATCTATGCCGAAGGTGAGGATGAGCGGGTGCTGCGCGCGATCCAGCAAGTGCTGGAGGAGAGCCTCGCAAAACCGATCTTGGTCGGCCGTCCCTCGGTGGTGGAGGCGCGGATCAAGCGGTTCGGCCTCGGCATCAAGGCCGGCCGCGATTTCGATCTTGTCAACCCCGAGGACGATCCGCGTTACCGCTCCTATGTGCAGTCCTATATCGAGGTCGCCGGCCGCCGCGGCGTCACCCCCGATGCGGCGCGCACGGTGGTGCGGACCAACAACACCGTGATCGCCGCGCTTGCGGTGATGCGCGGCGAAGCGGATGCCATGATCTGCGGTGTCGAAGGCCGCTATATGAGCCATCTGCGCCACGTCCGCGACATCATCGGGCATTTGCCTGAAGTCAGCGATTTCGCCGCGTTGGCGCTGATGATCACACGCAAGGGCGCCTATTTCATCGCCGATACCGAGGTGCGGTCGAATCCGAGCGCGGATGAGCTGTGTGAAGTGGCTGCACTTGCCGCCAAGCATGTGCAGCGTTTCAATTTGAAGCCGAGGATCGCCTTCCTGTCACATTCCGATTTCGGCAGCTACGACACCAACTCCTCGCGCAAGATGCGGCAGGCGACCGCGCTCTTGAAGAGGCACCATCCGGAGCTGGAGGCCGACGGCGAGATGCAGACCGACACCGCGCTCTCCGAAGCCACACGGAAGCTGATCCTGCCGAGCTCCAATCTCGCAGGTGAGGCGAACATCCTGATGATGCCGAATCTCGACGCCGCGAATATCGCCTATCAGATGGTCAAGGTGCTGGCGGATGCCGTCCCGGTCGGGCCGATCCTGATCGGGCCGGCGCGTCCGGCACACATCCTCACCCCCTCTGTGACGGCGCGCGGCGTCTTGAACATGACCGCGGTCGCGGCTGTCGAGGCTCAAGAACGAGCCACCCGGCAACAGCCGAGCCTGTTCACCTAGATGGCGGGCGGTGAGTTCCCGATTCGGGCTGACGCGACCGGCGATTGAGCGTTTGAAAAGCGCGGGCGGACCCTCCATAATCCATTGCACTGCGACTCTGCCCCAAACTCTCGGTGAGGCCGACGATGCCAGCATTCATAGTTTTCGGGCGAGTTCTGTTCGCCGTGCTTTTCATCTATTCCGGCGCGACAAAATTGTTCGGGATCCAGGCGGCCGCCGACGCCATCGCCGCCAAGGTGATCGTTCCCGCCATGATCGCGCCCTATACCGCCCAGCTCGAGACCGCCACGGGCATGGCGCTGCCGCAGGTGCTGGCGATCGCATCCGGCGCATTCGAGGTCATCGCCGGGCTGATGATCGCGCTCAATTTTGGCGTGCGGTTCTTCGCGGTCCTGCTGATCATCTACATCGGGCTGGTCACGTTTTATTTCCACGATTTCTGGAATCAGACCCCGCCCGACAACGGCAAGACGCTGGTGGATGCGCTGAAGAACCTGTCGCTGATCGGTGCGCTGTTCATCCTCGCAGGCTACGGCAGGGGGCCGCGGATGGCCGAACCTGCCTATGGGGACGTGTAGCAGCGGGCCACTTTAGACGGCGCGCCGCCAGGGCGTGACGCTGACCTCTTCAGTCGGATCCAGCATCCGGCTTTCGCCAGCCTTGAGGCCGTGCGAGCCGAGGATTTGCTGCGGCGATCGCTCGGGCACACCGGGAAAACAGCCTTCGCCGCCGGGAATCCGCACGTGCGGCGCCAGCGACAGCCAAAACGTGTCGTAGCGGTCCATGAACATGGCGAAGATTTCGGGGCCGCCGATGATGGCGACGGTGCCCGAGGGCACGCCGGCGAACCCGGCCGCCGCTTCGAAAGCGGCTCCAGAGGGATTCCACAGCGTCGCCTTGGAATTGGATGGATCGGGAGAGATCGCGGCGACACGGCGGGTCACGATGATCCGCTTGCGCCTAGGCGAGCTCGGCTGGCCTTCTCCGGAATGGCGGCCGTGCACGATGAGGTCGGCACGGTCGAGGGCATCGGTGAAGAACTTCTTGTCGCCCTCGAATTTCAATTCATCCGGCATGACGTGCGGGGCATGGGCCAGCATCCCGTCAGCGGAAACGATGACATAGCCCTCGAAGCGGAACGCCGGCACGCGACCCGGCGGACTTACTGCGTCACATCGGTGACGACGCTCGACACCGGGCGCTGGGTCAGCGTCGGCAGCTTGGAATCCTTCAGCACCGCTTCGTCATATTGCGGCAGCGACTGCACCGGCGCCTTCGCGCGCATCGCAACCACTTTGTATCCCTCGGCCTTCAGCCGCTTCAACATATCGGGCAGGGCTTCCGCGGTGTGCTTGTGGAAGTCGTGCATCAGGATGATGCCCTTGCCGAGCTTGTCGAGCTTCTTGAAGGTGACATCGATGACCTGTTTGGCGTTGCGCGCCTTGAAGTCGAAGGAATTGAGGTCACAGGAAAAGATTCCGATGTTGCGAGTGCCGAGATAGGTGACCATCTCCGGCGGATGCTGCAGCGCCGGGAAGCGGAAGAACGGCGCCGGCGAGATGCCGCCGAGCGCCCACTTCACGGCGCTGATGCCCTTCTCGATCTCTTCCTTGCGCTGGTCGTCGTTCAGCTTCTTGTTGACGAGAGTTGCATGCGACCAGGTGTGAGTGCCGATGGTGTGGCCGGCCGCATAAACCTGCTTGGCGATCTCAGGGTAGTAGGTCGCGTGCTTGCCGATCTCGAAGAAGATTCCGGTGGTGCATTCATCTGCCAGCGCCTTCAGGATCGCCGGCGTGTTCTCCGTCCACGGACCATCGTCGAAGGTCAGGACGACCTCGTGGTCCTTCAGGAAGTCCAGCTCCTTGAAGTGCTCGAAGCCGAAGCCCGGGCCGCCGGTGGTGTCGATCTCGACGGTTCGGGCCACCCCCAGCGCATTGGGATTGTTGCAGGCCGCCCGAGCGGGCTGCAGAGGCTGGGCCGGCGCTGCGGCCGCCGGAGCGGGGGCTGCAGCGGCCGCTGCCGGCTTCTGGGCCGCGGTCTGCGACCAAGCGAGAGTGGGCGCCCAAAGCGCAACCGCAACGAAAATTCCTGCCGCAACACGCATCTCGGTTTTCCCAGATCTTGCGGCTCGCGCGCGGTTTTGCCGCCGTCGTCCGAGCCATCGTTCCCCCAAAGCGGATACTAGCCTAGCCAGACCGGCCGCGCCAAGGCAACGGCACCCTGTGGAAGGGTCTGAATTGTGGTTACTTCGGTTAATTCGGGGAACTGTGGCTTTAAGTGTCGGCGAGTGCCCGCGCGATCGCCGTCTTGACCCTTGTGTCCGTTGGTTCGACCGCGGATGGGAAGACTTCCGCGATATAGCCGTCGCGGCCGACCAGATATTTGTGGAAGTTCCACTTCGGCACGTCCTTCGGACGCGCCTCGGCGGCCCATTTGTAGAAGGGATGGGCGCCGGGTCCGGCCACCACAGCCTTGGCCGAGATCGGAAAGGTAACGGCATATTGATGCTGCGCGGTCTCGGCGATTTCGGCCGCACCCCCGGGTTCCTGTCCGCCGAAATCGTTGGAGGGTACGCCGATCATGCCAAAGCCGCGGCCGGCGAATTCGGTCCAGATCTCCTGGAGTCCCGCATATTGCGGGGTGTAGCCGCAGAGCGAGGCCGTGTTGACCACCAGGAACGGCCGCCCGGTGTATTCGGCAAGCCTGATGTCGCCGCTGGACAGTCCCGGAAAGGAGAAGGCGTAGGCCGTGATTCGGCTGATGGGAGCTTGCGCGAAGGCGCGGGTCGACACCGCGGCGAGTGCGCTTCCGATTAAAATCCTGCGGTCGATCATGGCTGTCCCCCGATGTACGGTGCCATCCTAGCGCAGACGAGGGCGAACACTGGCTCAACAAGCCGTTATGAAGGACACCACGGCACCGGCATCAGCGGCATGTAATAGCGATTCCACCCGCAGATCGATTCGTGACCGGAGCGCTTGAAGGCGTATTTGATCGGCTCGGCCTGGCCGATCGCGATATGCAGGCCAAACAGCGTGGCCGCGATCGGAAAGGCCCATTTGTGCCATCGGACGGTTGGCAGCGCCTCGAGCAGCACCGCGCCGGCAAGGATGATCAGCGGATCGGTGAAGATGAAATATTCGATCTTCAGTCCGCGCCGCACGCCAAGAGTATCGATCCCGATCGCAGCCAGCATCAGCGCCAGCGCCTGCAGCGCGGCCAGCCGCTCGTCGCGCCGCCAGGCGTACGCGATGCCGGGCAGGATCAGCCAGGTCAGGAACACCGTCGGCCGTGCGGAAGAATGCAGCACGAAGGCGTAGCGTGCGAACACCGAGGCGAGCCCTTCGAGCAGCAGCAGGAGAAGGGCGAACGGGTTCGATCCATTTGCCGCGTTGGTTGTGCCGGCGTCGGCAAAGACCAGCATTTTCTCCAGCGGATTGACCACCGCGATCACATCGCTGGTGTTGTAGTCGACGTCGAGCAGGAGCAGGGCGATCGCAGCGCCCGCGGCAGCCGCAAAGATCGATGCGAGTGTCTCGGTGATGCTGACCTGCCAGATCGCGGCGTAGGCGATCATGCAAAGGACGATCAGCGCCAGCAATACGATCTGATAGACGCCGAAACGGCCGAGCAGCAGCGGATGAAACTGCGCGGCATCGAGCAGGGCGCGGTCGAGGCCGGTGGCGATCAGCGGCCATGCCACCAAGGCTGCGGCGAGGGCTGCGATGGCTGCAATCGCGGCGGCGAGCCAGCTTGCCGGCGCGCGCCAGAATTTGACGCTTGCGCTTTGTTCGCTGCCGAACGGCAGGATCACCAGCGGCAGCACGCCGATCAGGAGGATCGCCTGCACCTTGTTTTCCAGCCCGATCGCGCAGAGCGCGGCCGCAGCGGCAAGTCCCAGCGGGCGGGCCAGATGCGCGCGACGTCCGATCGCGATCAGGATCATCAGCGCAAAGATCACGGGGCAGGCGGCCACGAGCTCGCTGCGCAGGATCCGCGAATGCACGGCAATACCGCCGGACAGCGCGAAGGCCAGCGTCGCGAGCAGCGCAACGCGCCAGTCGCGAAAGATCAGGCGGCCAAGGCCTGCGAAAATCAGCACGCTGCCGATTGCGATCAGGAAGGCGAGCACGCGCCCGGCGCGCACGGCATGGGTCATCGCCATATCGAACGCCGCGGCATCTGTCGGTATCGCCGGCAAGGTCCAAGCGTCCAGGAGACCGAGATCGTGGAGCAGCGCGAACCAGGATTTGAGCGAGAGGATGGTCAGATAGGCGGTGTGATCCATGAACTGCTGCGGCTTGCCGGCATTCATGGCGAGCGCGCTGTAGATCACCATGAAATCCATGTCGGCGTTGCGCCAATAGGTGACGAAATAGCCGAACAACAGGAACGAGACCGCCAGTCCAATGACGATCGCGGCGAGCCCTCCGGACCAGCCGAGAAAGGTGAGGCGCTCGAAGACGTCACACGACGCGCCGGATTTTTGGGCAATTGGGGCGGAGACCTCTGACATATCAGCGGCTTTTAGCCGACCCGTCCCGGAGGCGCCACGCCTCCCGGAGGAGCTTGCTCAAGCAAGCTCCGCACCGTGGATCAGTAGGTGCGGATGATGAAGTCGGTGTATTCGCCGGTTTCGCCCTGGTTGATGCCCTGGTCGGAGACGACGATCGAACTGCCTGTGGCAAGCGCTTCACCAACACGCGCCATCACATCGGCTGGAATGGTGATGCGGTCGAGCGCTTCCGCCGCGCTATCTGGCAGCGGCGCGGGCTTGGCCTCGACCGGAGCAGGCGCGTTCTTGCCCTTCCGGCGGGAAGCACGCGGCATGTCGCTGTCGCGCATGGCGGCACGAGCCGACATCGGCACGGTGACCGCGGACCAGTGCAGGATGTTGGAATCGTTCTTGTCGACGGTGGCCGTGAAGATGTGCGTGCCGAGCGGACGGTCACTCGGTGCAATCGTCACGGGCACCTCGAACCACGGCGCAAAGTTCTGGCGCACATAGAGCTTGGAATCCTTGCGGCTGATGAACACCGCGACCTGGCCCTCGCGGCGCTTCTCCGGCTTCGCGGCCGGCTTGATCTCGGTCAGCCGGGTCTGATCCTTCCTGGCATCCGCAGCCGACGCCGGCGGGGTGACCGCGTCCACCGCCTTGACCGGCTTGGCCTCGGCAGGCTTGGCGGCGACATCGGTCGCCTTTGCGTCGGTGATCGCAGTCGGCTTGGCATCCGCAGGCTTGTCGGCGGAAGCGGCCTTGTCTGCACCGGTGACACCAACCGCCTTCGCATCGGCGCCGGTGTTGCTCTTTGCCGCATCGCTGCTGTCGGAGATCTTGGTGTCCTTGCCGACGGTATCGGTCGACGCCGCTTGCGGCGCGTTGTCGGTCTTAGCTGTCTCGACCTTCTCATTATCAGCGTTGGCAGCCTGTGGCTTGGCTTCGTCGGCTTTCGCCGCTGGCGCGTTGGGATCGGGCGAGTTGCTGCCCGAAGACGCATCCGAAGCCGTATTCGCGCGCGCACCGCCGCTCGCATCCGCCGTACGGGTCTGGTCGCGCAGCAATGCTGCGTCGTCGTGACCGACGGAGGAGCGCAGTTCCAGGATGGCTTCGACCGGCTTCGGTTCCGGCGCGCCCTTGTCGGCCTTCGCCGCCGGCGGCTCGTTGGGTTCAGGCTGCTCGGCGACCGCCGGCTGCGGCACGACCTTCATGGCCGGCAGCAGCGGATGCGAGAAATTCGATGGCGACAATTCGCCGGGTGTGACGATGACCCGCGCGCCCATCTTGGTCCAGCCCCACATCCTTATCGCAAAGGATTCCGGCATGCGGATGCAGCCATGCGAGGCCGGATAGCCGGGCAGCACGCCGGCATGCAGGGCCACGCCGCCCCAGGTGATGCGCTGCATGAACGGCATTGGGGCGCCGCTATAGATATTCGAGTGGTGGTAGCGATCCTTCTGGATGACGCTGAACACGCCCATCGGCGTCGGATGCCCGGGCATGCCGGTGGAGACCGGCGCTTCGGCGAACAGGCCGTTGGCGTCGTACACCGTTACCCTTTGCCTGGCGATCGAGACGTTGATGATCAGCGGCATCTGCGGATGCACCGCCGTGTCCTTCACCACTTCCTTTTTCGGCGCCGCGCGGCGCGCGCGCTGCTGACGCGGCGGCTGAATGACCTGGCGCTGCGGGTAGTAGCTGTCGCCCGGCTGCATCTCGCGCCAGTAGTAGGATTGTGCGCTGGCGGAGCTGGCAAGACAGACGGCGCCGAGGCCACCGGCGACGGCAAAAACAGCGACGCGCAGCAACGTCCCGACGGCAACGGACGAGCGCAGCGCGATTGCGCTTGGCATTTTCAAGTCCTCGATCATTCGCTTTTCTTCATTTTCGCAGACGCGAAGCGCGTTAACCAGCGTAGCACTTCTGATTCCAGAGGTTTTCGCCGCGAGCGTAGCAAAAAAGCCTCACATCTCGTTAAACGGCAGTGGCGTACCGATGGCCTTCCCAAGGTATTCTCGCACGACTACATGGCGGAAACCCGCCAACGGAGAATCTTATGATATCCCAAGCCGTAAGGCCGTGTAACACGCGGCCGAAAGCCGTATTTTTGCTGCTATTCGCCGTCCTGTTCTGGTGGGTTTCGCAGTCTGCCTTTGCCGCAGATGAACCAGATTTGATCTTCCGCCGCTCGACCGTGTTCAAGCTGCTTGGCCCGAACGACAAACTCGCAACCTATGGTGTCGACGATCCCGAGGTCGAGGGTGTCGCCTGCCATTTCACGGTGCCGGAAAAGGGCGGCTATACAGGTTGGCTCGGCCTCGCCGAGGAGGTCTCGGATATTTCGCTCGCCTGCCGTCAGATCGGCCCGATCCGCTTCAAGGACAAGATGAGCCAGGGCGACGACATGTTCCGGCAGCGGCGCTCGTTGTTCTTCAAGAAGATGCAGATCGTCCGCGGCTGCGACGCCAAGCGCAACACGCTAGTCTACATGGTCTATTCCGACAAGCTGATCGAGGGTTCGCCGAAGAATTCGACCTCGACGGTGCCGGTCATGCCCTGGGGCGCGGCCGACGCCGCCATCCAGAAATGCGGTGATTTCATTCAGTAGAGGAGGAGGCTAGCGCCCGCCCGGCGGGCGCGCCTTGGGTTCACGGCAGCCGACCAGCTGCAGGAATTTCTGCGGCGTCGATGTCGCGCCGCTGTCGGTGCGCTGTTGCGACATGGCGCCACAACGCCGCTCGCCGTTGCCGGCGGTGGCTTCGGCCCGTCGCGCGGGCGGTTTGGCGCCTTTGTCGAGGCTTTTTACGATCACTGGCTCGGGTTTTACGTTGAGTTTTACTTTGGGTTTTCGGGTGGAGGGATTGCTGCCAGCAATGATGTCGCCACTGCGCATGACTGCCATCCTTTGTGGAGGAAAAGGGACAACGCGCAACCGCTCCCGAAGTTTCTCGGGATTGAGGGTAAGTCGGCGGCCGCACGGCCGCAGTTCACATAAAGGGCTATCGCGGCCGTAGTTATCCACCAGAGAAACGTAAAAAAGTCGCTCATATCCGGCCATTTTGCGCCGATGAGCCATTGGTCGCGGCCTGTTCGGCCTTTGAACCATGCCTGTAACCTGCTGAAATCATTGTTGTCGTCGGCAATTATTTCGTCGGAACTGCAGACGACGAAACAATTCTCCATGCCACGAAACCATTTTGGGCTTTTGGCGCAGAACTCCGGAAACGCCTCATGGTTATCAAGCCAGCCAACAAAAGACGGCGCCAAGCGCCCCACAGGAATAAACCGGAGACAGCCAAATGAGGACCATTAGCTTTATCCTTGCTTTCGCCTTTGTTGTTGCCGGTTCGTCGATGGCGGGTTCCGCTGATAACGGTCTGCCCGGGATCGGAACTTTCTCCTATAATGGTTCCCCGGTAGTCGCCTCGCATTCCCTTGTGTTCGCTGCGCGCTAAGCTAGTCGAACCAGACAGTGAATGTTTCCGGTAAGGTCATCATGCACCTTCGCCTTTGCGCCGCGGCGCTTCTCGCAACCTTCGCCCTGAACCAGACCGCGCAGGCCCAGGCCTCGCTGCAGATCCGCGCCGCGATGCATCTGCCCGATCCGCGCGCGGATTTCGTGCGTCAGTGCGCACCCCACATGCTCGGCCGCTGGGCGCATCCGGAAGAAGTGTGCGGCTGCCTGCATGACCATGCCGCCGCCGTCGTCGAGGACATTGATCTCCGCCACGCGCTGCTGCGCGGCATCAGCGAAACCGGCGTGCCGACCATCGAGAACGAGTGGGTGCCGGCTTCAAAACAAGCCGAGATCGGCCCGACCTTCACCAAGATCGCCAAGCCGACCCTGCAATGCATGTTCGAGCCGGCGAAGTGAGCCGTAGCTATTCCTGACCGAAGGCGCGCACGTAGCCGTTCAAGTCGCGAACGATCAGTTCGCGCATCTCGTTGACCCGGTCGACCGGCCCTTCCAAAATATCAGCCATCTTGCTGCGCAGCTCGGCTGCGCGCGGCGTTATTTCTTCTTCGGCGCGCGCGGAACGCATTTTCGCGCGGCCAACACGCCGGTCGGCGTCATCTTCGCGCCCGACACTTCCTTGATCATGCCGGCCGCGCAGGTGCCGTCATCGACCATCACGCGCTGGCCGAGCCGCAATCCCGTGATTTCCTGCTCGCGCGCGACCTGGTCGTTCATCGCGAGCGCGGCGGGCGCCCAGCCGAGCAACAGTAGGCAGCAGAGCAGAGTGCGTGAGGAAGTCATGGCGGCGACTGTAGGGGCACGGTTGCGATTCTGAAAGGCGGATCGCCTGCACAGCTCCCGCGAAGTGTGATTTGATCGGCCTCAAACAGGAACGATCAGGATCATGAACGCAAGCGATAGCCAAAAAATCCTTGATGCCGTCGATGCCGGCTTCGATGCCCAGCTCAAGACCACGCGCGATTTTGTCGCCATCCCCTCGACCCGCGGCGCCGAAGGGCCATGCCAGGACATGATCGGCGATCTCCTGCGCGAGCGCGGCTACGAGGTCGATGACTGGCATATCGATCTGGACGACCTCAAGGATTTACGCGGCTTTGGCCCGATCGAGCACGATTTCTCCAGGGCGCGCACGGTGGTCGGCACCTATCGGCCCGCGACGAGTGCCGGAAAGTCGCTGATCCTGCAGGGCCATTGCGATGTTGTGCCGGCCGGTCCACTCGACATGTGGGAGACGCCGCCGTTCACGCCGACCATCAAGGACGGCCGGATGTATGGCCGCGGCGCCTGCGACATGAAGTCGGGCACGATCGGCGCGCTCTACGCGCTCGACGCGATCAAGCAGGCCGGCCTCAAGCCGACCGCGCGCATCCACTTCCAGTCCGTGATCGAGGAGGAGAGCACTGGCGTCGGCGCGCTCTCGACGCTACAGCGCGGCTACCGCGCCGATGCCTGCTTCATCCCGGAGCCGACCGGCGGCACCATGATCCGCTCGCAGGTCGGCGTGATCTGGTTTCGGCTGAAGGTGCGCGGTTTCCCCGTGCATGTGTCGCATGCGGGCTCCGGCTCGAATGCGATCATGGCGGCCTATCATCTGATCCATGCGCTGGAGAAGCTCGAGACCGAATGGAACGAACGCGCCAAGGCCGATCGGCATTTCAAGGAGGTCACGCATCCGCTCAATTTCAACCCGGGCATCATCAAGGGCGGCGACTGGGCCTCCAGCGTGCCGGCCTGGTGCGATGTCGATTGCCGCATCGCGATCCTGCCGGGCTGGTCGATTGCCGAGTGCCAGGAGGAGATTCTGGCCTGCGTGTCGGCGGCGTCCCGCGGCCACCGCTTCCTCTCCAACGATCCGCCCAATGTGGAATGGTCCGGGTTTCTGTCGGAGGGCTATGAGCTGGTGAACTCGGCGGCGCCCGAAGCCGCATTCGCCAAGGCGTTTGGCGCCGTCTATGGCGGCGTGGTCGAGGATCGCGCCTTCACGGCGCTGACCGACACCCGTTTCTATGGGCTCAACTACAACATCCCGAGCCTCTGCTTCGGCGCCAGCGGTGCGGCGATGCATGGCTTCAACGAATATGTCGATCTGGAGTTGCTGAAGAAGTCGACGAAAGCGACGGCGTTGTTCATTGCCGCGTGGTGCGGGGTGGAGAAAGCGTAGCTAGGGCCACAGCGCCGCGACGATCGCGTCCAGTCCGTCGGTCAAAGCCGCCGGTCCCGGCTGCAGGATCAGCGGCGACTTGATCTCGACGATGCGATTGTTTCGCACTGCCGGAATCTCGCTCCAGCCGGGCCGCTGCCTGATCCTGTCGGCGACGACCTTCTTGCCGCACCAGGACGCGAGGATGATGTCGGGCGCCAGATCGCGCACGACGTCCGGCGAGATGATCCTGTCCTTTGCTGACTTCTTCGATCGCAGCCCTGGCAAAATGTCTTCGCCGCCGGCGATCTCGATCAGTTCCGACACCCAGCCGATACCGCTGATCAAGGGATCATCCCACTCCTCGAAGTAAACTCGTGGCCTTGGCGCGGCCCGCTGGAGGCAAGCAATGTCGGCGATTCGTTCTTCGAAACTGGCGGCAAGCTGATCCGCCCGGCCGGCGGCGCCGACCATGGCCCCAAGCGTGCGGATCATTGCCAGAATGCCGGCGACATCGCGCTGGTTGAAAACGTGAACCGCGACGCCGGCGCGAACGAGTTCGGCGGCGATGTCGGCCTGCAAGTCTGAAAATGCCAGTACAAGCTCGGGCTCGTGCGCCAGGATCTTCGGAATGTCGGCGGAAATGAAGGCCGACACCCGCGGCTTCTCGCGTCGGACCCTTGGCGGGCGCACGGCGTAGCCGGAGACGCCGACGATGCGGTCCTGCTCGCCGAGCAGATACAGCGTCTCCACGGTTTCCTCGGTGAGGCAGACGATGCGGCGGGGCGGGAAGTGGCGCATGGCTTTCAGCATATGCCGGATGGGTCACGCCTTGTCACCGCGGGCATTACCTCGGAAGTCATTGCCTCCCTTACCCGACCGATCCATTCTCGGAAGCGAAATCGCAGGGAGGAACCATGACGCCGCTCGAGAAAATCCAGTCGTTGAAGATGCCCTTCGCCGAATTGAAGGGCGTAACCTTCGTCGAAGCGGACAAGGACCGCGTGGTAGCAACGATGCAGGTCAGGCCGGACCTCTGCACGCTTCACCACACCATCCATGGCGGCGCGGTCATGGCCTTTGCGGATTCGGTTGGCGCAGCCGCGACCATCATCAATCTTCCTGAGGATGCCAAAGGCACGACCACGCTCGAGAGCAAGACCAACTTCATCGGCGGCGCAAAGGAGGGAACCACGGTGATTGCCACCGCCACGCCTGTGCATCGCGGCCGCCGCACCCAGGTCTGGACTACCCGGCTTGAGACGGAAGACGGCAAGCTGGTTGCGATCGTGACGCAAACCCAGATGGTCTTTGTAACGTTCGTGCGCTGTTAACCAACTGGTTGTGAACGGTTAAATCTCGGCCTTGAATTTCGTGCTGCAATGCACAATATCTGGGGTCTAGGGATTCGACGCCTCCTCGAGGGATGCTGAGAGGAGATTTGAAGTGTCACACGACTATACCCACCGGCCGCGGCCGGGCTTTGGCTATGTGCGGACCCTGAGCCAGCAGGAAGAATTGCCGCTGTTGCGCGATCACCTGCTGCGGCTTGACCCGGAAAGCCGCCACGATCGCTTCAACGGCTATCTCGATGACAGCTTCATCGAGCGCTATGCAGCGAAATGCGCCGACGACGGCACGGTCATCGTCGCCTACATGGAGAACGGCATCGTCCGCGGCGCGGCGGAACTGCATCTGCCGGAGCAGTCAGAGGACGGCCTGCCGGAGATCGCCTTCAGCGTGGAGAAATGCGTGCGCCGCCAGGGCGTCGGCAGCCTGTTGTTTCGCCGGCTGATCTCGGAAGCGCGCTGGAAGGGATATCGCACGCTGCGCGTCACCACCGGCGCCGGCAATGAAGCGATGCGGGCGCTAGCGAACAAATTCGGCGCGCACCTGGAATTCCGGCACGGCGAATCCAGCGGCACGATCGATCTGTCGCCGCAGCCGCAGGACGAACTCGCCAAACTCGCGATCGACGCGCCGCTGAACGCCGCGCGCGCGGTGATGAATTTCAACCGCGCCTGCTGGAAGCTGTTCGCCAAAATGTACGAAGGCGGGCGCGCGGCTTAAGCCGCGCGCCGGCTTGAATTCGAAGCGTTTCGATGAAGGCCTGCCGGAAGGCGGGTCAGGTGCCGGTGCGCTTGTCGTTGCCGAACTTCCGCACCACGCGGCGCTCGACCACGATCGAGCGCTGCGCGCCTTGCTCGCCCGCGATGACCCGCGTCGAAGTGGCGCGCGCATTGACGCGGCTTTGCTTCTTCACCTCGGCGAGCACGGTCTCGTACGGCATGCCCATCAGCGAGGCCGCGATCTCGGCCTGCTGCTCCTGATCGTCGGTGATCCCCACGGCGGCGAAGATCGCCTCATCCAGGGTCGGCGGATCGCGCCGGACGCGCCGCGGACCATATTTGGTATTCCAGTCTTCGCTCATTGGGGCCTCTCATTTCGCCCGGGATACCTAAGAGCGAGTATGTTGCATTGCAATATGAATTTGATGTGGCAGGTCAGCTATGCACACACAGATTTCACAGGCCTTGCAGCATTTGGGCATCATAAATCTGAATGTCGGTCGCGCCAATCGCAAGCGTTCGCAATGCTCGCACGAAGTCGCGAGACGCCGGCACGGCGAAATGCGTCGCCAACGCCGCGCGATCGGCCCATTGCTCGACGAACACGAGACGCAGCGGGTTCTCGCAATCAACATGAACGGCGTGCGAGATGCATCCGGGCTCGATGCGCGAGCGACGCACATGTTCGAGGCTCAGCTTCTTCACCTCTTCAAGCGAGTCAGGCCGTGCGGTCACGCTGCCGGTCACCACGATCATTTGCCAAAACTCCCTGATCTCATGGCGCGGCTGCCTGGAGCGGTTGTTGCGGCCAGCGTTTGAGCGCCGCACGACCGGCATCTGTCAATTCGTAGACGCCGCGGTCGGCGCGGTCGAACCAGCCATAGACATTATGCAGCAGGATCTTCCCGGCGTCGGGAATATCCTTGCGCAAATCGCGGACCCGTTGCGGTCCACCTGACAGCGCAGACGCACACGCAAGCGCCTGCTGCCGATAGGCGGTCATGATCGGCGCGCTGGTCGAGCCGCCCATGGCGGGATCGCCGATGCGGCGCCGGTGCTCCGCCACCAGCCGCGAGCGTTTCTTGGGATCGCGACGGGGCGCCGTGGTCGGCGGCCTCACCAGCACCTCGACATCGCCGCGGGCCGTGACACCAAGCATGCCGAAGCCGAGGCGGCGGCAGAGGTTGCGATAGCGCGCGTCGCTCTCGCGGCCCTTGCCGTTGACAGACATTTTGGCGGCGAGCCAGACCTCGTCGGCCGCGCCGGCACGGTCGACCGCCTGCAGGACCAGCTCGAGATTGAACGACAGTTTCAGCTCGCCGATCACGACGATCGGCGGCTCATCGCCGCTGAGCGCAACGAGGTCACAGCCGCCGACCTCGCCCTTGACCGTGAAGCCGAGCTTTTCAAGGAAGCGTTTGACGGGCAGGTAAAGCGCGGTTTCCAATGGACACCAGTTCCGGCGGCATCCCGGCCGCGACTCAATGTCGTGATTCTAGCCGAATTTCCGCCAAGCGTTTGATTGCATCGCCTCCAGGCGGCAATTCTGCCGCCCTGCCAAAGCCAAGACATATGAGGGAATCCCCCGGCGGAAGCATGAAAGGTCCAGCGAGCTGCTTCAATCCTGCCAAGGCGGTCGTTGGCTCCGCGACGCGATATCATGGAGTAGGTCGAACCTGTTCGCACCGGCCTCGAAGTCTCCGATGACGCCAGCAAGGGAATCGACTCCCGCGAGAACTGCGCCGCTGAGAACTTTGCTTGCCGCGCTCGCGTTTCGCCACGTGTCCCAAGCAGAAATATACTGGTTCGTCAGCGCAAACAGGTCGCGGTAGACATTGAGCCGGATGAACCAGAGGCCTTTGGCTTCGCCATGCCCGAACGCCCCGCTGTCTGCGCCGCCGTTTCTCGCCAGCCGCCACGCCTGACCCGCGGTCAGGAAGACGGCGCCCGGAAGGTCTGCGGCATCGAAGCCAATGCCGAGCTGTTCTCGATGCATATCGTCCAGTTGGGCATCCGCACGCACCCAGCGCCCGTCCTGTGCCGACC
Source organism: uncultured Alphaproteobacteria bacterium (assembly GCA_963739755.1). Lineage (GTDB taxonomy): Bacteria > Pseudomonadota > Alphaproteobacteria > Rhizobiales > Xanthobacteraceae > Bradyrhizobium. The sequence goes on from CAVUCB010000063.1 coordinate 45,445, forward strand.
AGCACTCGCAGATCCAGTGGTCCTCGAAGGGACAGGTGGTGAAGTAGGTGGCGAATCCACAACGGATTCGCGCCGGAATCGAACAATGTCTCAGCATGCTGCAAAGCATGATCGAGTAATCGCGGCACGTGCCAAACGACCGATGGTCTGGAAGCCGGTTCTTGCAAAGCGATCCTGGGCACAGGGACATGCTCAGCTTGAGCCGTTCGCTTGCTGGCTGCGTCTCGCGCGACATCGGAACATTCGGTGGAATGCCGTATCGCGCCGCCCAAGCGACGTGAATGATCAACTGCGAAACGATATCGCGCAGCTCGATGGGAGATTTGGGCAGGTCATCGTAAAGACCGGCGAACTCACCGGGATCGGTGAGGGCATCCTGCCCGGCGTAGAATTCCTGGATGCCCACGAGCCCGACCTAAACCCTGCCGCTTACCGGAATCAGCGCGCCGGTCACGGCGCTCGCGGCATCGCTGACCAGAAACAGGATCACGTCGGCGAGCTCCAGCGGCGTGACCCATTTGGAGAAATCCGCTTTCGGCATGCTGGCGCGGTTGGCTGATGTGTCGATGGTCGAGGGCAGCACCGCATTGACGGTGATCTTGCCCTTGTGCTCGGCGGCGAGCGCCTCGGTCAGGCGATGCACGCCGGCCTTGGAGGCCGCGTAAGGGCCCATGCCGGCGCCTGCCTGCAGCGCGCCGATCGCGCCGATATTGACGATGCGTCCGGCCGAGGAAGCGATGAGATGCGGGATCGCGGCTTTGGTGGAGTTGAGCGCGGTCAGCACGTTCAGCGCATACATGCGCTGCCAGCTTGTGATGTCGCCGTCGGCCACTGTCTCGAAGGTGAATCCGCCGGCGATGTTGACCAGTGCGTCGAGCCTGCCGAAATGTGCCGCCGCCGCGTCGATGGCGTGCTTGGCCTGCTTGGCGTCGGACAGATCGACGCCACCGAACTCGATCCTCTCAGGCGTGGCCGCCGCCATCGGAGAGGGCGCATGATCGACGCCCGCCACGCGCGCGCCGCGCTGTTGTGCCGTCTCCGCGACCACCCTGCCAAGCGCGCCCAGCGCGCCAGTGATGACAATGACTTTTCCGTTCATGAAAGCTTCTCCGCGAGACACGTGCACACTAGCTCCAGGGCAAAATGACTTGCAATGGTGGGGATTTTGACGGCGAAGTGTAAGCACAACGTCAGATGGTGAGCGCGATGACCTACTCTCTCGCGGACAAGATCGATCCGGACAAGCCTCATCAAAACGACTGGAGCACCATGCTGGTCTCGAAAACCCTGTTTGACACGATTAACGAGGTTTTTACGAAGATGGACTGGTGCTGATCGAACGATTCCTAAAATTTTCGGCTTCCTTGTAAGCGGATGGCAGAACGGTCCCGCTAGGCTGATGCTCCGAAGTTAAGGGGACCGGAGATTTCACGATGGGAAATCTGCCTGATCATGGCCTGCCGCTGGTTCAGCTCAAGGAACAGCGGCGCGACCTGGTTGTCGCCCTGCAAAACCGCACTGGCCCTGTCAGCGGCTGGGAGCTGATGCAGATCGCCGCGATCCAGCAGGCGATTCAGGCCTTCGAGGAGGTCATCGCTGACCTCGATGCCGAAATGGAAATGGAAGCGGCGGCTTAGGTCTTCCGCACGAAGGTCGACCCAAGGCTTTAGCCTACGCCTGCAGGTAACGCGCTTTCAGCTCGGTGCGCTCCGGCGTGCCGAGACCCAGGCCATCCCTGAAATAGCCTTCGAGATCGCCATATTGCGCGTTGACCGCGTCGAACCCGGCCGCGAGGAAGGAGGCTTCGACCGAGCCGATGGCTTGCCGGACATCGGCGGGCAAATCGGGCGAGGAATTGGGGTCGCGCTGGTAGAAGCGATTGGTGAGGAGATAGTCCTCGGAGATCACCTGATCCGGCACGCCAAGCGCATGCAGGATCAGCGCGCAGGCAAATCCGGTGCGATCCTTGCCCGCGGTGCAATGGACCACGAGCGGCGCGGCATCGTCGAGCAGATGCGCGAACAGCTCGCGGAAACTGTGGGTGTTGAGGCGGACGTAGCCGCGATAGGACTTCGCGCATGATTTCGAGCGCATCGCCTGACGACAGCGCGCGTGCCTGCAGCTTCGCCCTGAGGGCTGCGACCACGGTCGGCTCGATCGGCAGCGAATGCACCGCGATCTCCTCGACCACGCACGCTGCGGCGGCGCGCTCCTGCACGCCGCGGAAATCGAAGGCGCTTTTGACGCCGAGCCCGCGCACGACCTTGACGTCGTCTTCCGTGAGATGGCCGAGATGGTTGGAGCGGAAAATCCGCCGCCAGCGGATACTGCGGCCGTCGCCGGCGGGGTAGCCGCCGAGATCGCGGAAATTGCTGGCGCCCTGGAGATTGAGGTGACGGGGAGGGAGGTCTGTCATCGGCAGAGTTTAAGCCATCTGGTGCGGCAGAGAAATGACGTTGAGCTGATTGGCAGTGCGGTTCCGCGCCGGTCTATACTGCGGTCTTCGGGGGGAGGAACGTGAATCGGTACAGGAATATTGTTCTCGGCGCGGCAATTGTCGCGTTTGTTGCCGGCCTGACGCCGGTTTTGGCGCAGAACACCACGTTCCGGAACTATCATTGCGCCGACGGCAGCGCATTCATCGTTGGCTTTTACCCCTACGATTCGCGCGCCTATCTGCAGATCGATGGCGCGCCAATCACGCTGCAGCGGCGGCTTGCGATATCGGGCGTGCGCTATTCGGGGGGTGGGGTTACCCTGAAGATCAGCAAGGCCGGGCGCATCGCGGTCAAGCGCCCCAGGCGGCCAGAAACGACGTGCGATCTCGCTTGAGACGCGCATCAAAAAGGGCCGAAACGATTTCGTTTCGACCCTTTTTCAATTCTCGAACTCGACCAAGTCGAAATCTGCAAAGTCGCGGCTTCGTTGCCCCGCCTTCGGATGTTGGTGCGGCATCAGTGATCCCGCGTCGGCTTGAACCCAGGCACGGACTCCCGGATCGCCTCTTCATGGTACCAGCTGCCGCTGCAGACCACTTCGTTCACACGCGGCTGCTCGATCGCCGACTTGGTTTCGCCGTAGCGGCGACCGCCGAGAGCCGCACGGCCCCCGGCCGGGAATTGATAGATCCTGGCAGATCCCTGATTCAGATTTGTGCTCATCAGTAGCTCCTCTCAGCCGCGGCACTTGCCTTGATGGTGCGCCCGACTCGTTCTCTTGTGGTTACCAAACTCGATATCGTTCACGCCGGTGCCAACGCAATGTGATTAAAAGAAAATCACTCTCTGCATATTTTGCGGGCATTTCGGTCATTGCCTTTCGTGAGGCAGTCCGGCGCTGGCTAACGCTTGGGCGGAAGCAAAGGTTGCCAGAGGTGACCGACCACTGCCCCGGTTACCGTCGCGGACTGCCGCCGCTTTAATCGCCCAGGAAGACCGATGAGGCGACTGCCGCCAAATCGAGCGGAAATCGGGCAATAACGCTGTCATTTCAGCGGGCTCCGGCTGCCCGAACCGCGCTGCTTTGCCGCACCCCATTTTGGCCATTGGAGGCGAGGCCGCGGAGCGGTTTTCCACAGCTAGGCGACGCCACCGCAGTGCAGCGACTGGCACGCTACATGCTTTATGACAGTTGGCTGAATTTGGCCGGGTAATGCGTGGGGAACCCCTTCCTTTCGGTCTCCCACCTTTAGAAAGATCATCAATAGAGAGGCTCAATGACGAAATATAAGCTCGAGTACATCTGGCTCGACGGTTACACGCCGACACCGAATTTGCGCGGCAAAACACAGATCAAGGAATTTGCCTCGTTCCCAACGCTGGAACAGCTTCCGCTGTGGGGATTTGACGGCTCCTCGACCATGCAGGCCGAAGGCCACAGCTCCGACTGCGTGCTGAAGCCGGTTGCCGTCTATCCCGACGGCGCGCGCACCAATGGCGTGCTGGTGATGTGCGAAGTCATGATGCCCGACGGCAAGACTCCGCACTCTACCAACAAGCGCGCGACCATCCTCGACGACGAAGGCGCCTGGTTCGGCTTCGAGCAGGAATATTTCTTCTACAAGGACGGACGTCCGCTCGGCTTCCCGACGTCCGGTTATCCGGCGCCGCAGGGCCCGTATTACACCGGCGTCGGCTACAGCAACGTCGGCGACATCGCCCGCAAGATGGTGGAAGAGCATCTCGACCTCTGTCTCCATGCCGGCATCAACCACGAAGGCATCAACGCGGAAGTCGCCAAGGGCCAGTGGGAATTCCAGATCTTCGGCAAAGGCTCCAAGAAGGCCGCTGACGAAATGTGGATGGCCCGCTATCTGATGCTGCGTCTCACCGAGAAGCACGGCGTCGATATCGAATTCCACTGCAAGCCGCTCGGCGATACCGACTGGAACGGCTCCGGCATGCACGCCAACTTCTCGACCAAGTACATGCGCGAAGTCGGCGGCAAGGAGTACTTCGAGGCGCTGATGGCCGCCTTCGAGAAGAATATCATGGACCACATCGCGGTCTACGGGCCGGACAACGACAAGCGCCTGACCGGCAAGCACGAGACCGCGCCCTGGAACAAGTTCAGCTATGGCGTTGCCGACCGTGGCGCCTCGATCCGAGTTCCGCATTCCTTCGTCAACAACGGCTACAAGGGCTATCTCGAAGACCGCCGTCCGAACTCGCAAGGCGACCCCTACCAGATCGCTTCGCAGATACTGAAGACGGTTTCCGTGGTGCCGACCGGCGCCAAGGCCGCGGCTTAAGCCAAACGGCTGCCGCGCAAGCCAAGAGGCTGCCGTATAGGACAAGAGACCGGGGGCAGGGGCCCCGGGGCTGAACATGATCCGCCAGAGCGTTGCCGCTCTGGCGGATCATTGCTTTATGACATGCGTTTCCAATCCTTTTCCCGGCGTTATGAACCGCGCTAGATAACGCCGAGCATCTGCCTGCTCCGGGGACTTCATGTGTTTGGAGGCTTTTACACCGTCAGGTTCCAGGTCAACGAGGCGGTCGGCCGCAGCGTGATGTACGCGCATGGCGGCAGGATGCTGGGCGGCAACTCGGCCTTTGCCCATATCGGCACCTATCAGGAAGATGACGGCGAGATCACGATCGAGATCAAGACCGTCCGTCACAACCCGGACCCCAATTACCCTGCGATGGCCGGCAATGACGACGCGACCCTGAGCGCGCGCGGCAAGGCGGACGGCAAGCTCTATCGCTTCGAGGGCACCCTCGACGTGTTGCCGGGCGCGGTGTTCAAATCGGTGATGACGCCAATCGAGGAGCAGCCGCTGCCGATCGCCGGCGGGGTCGGCGAGGGCGGTGTCATCAACGGTCTCTATTCCATCCACCTGCGGATGCTAGACGGCATCGATGGCGGCCTCACCGGGGTGATGCTGCTGAACGGCGGCCGCATCCTCGGCGGTGACGCGTTCTTCTATTATGTCGGCAGCTACACCAGCGAGCACGGCCGCTGGAAAGGCCAGATCCTCAACCGGGAGCACACACCGGCCAGAGGCGAAAACTCCGTGTTCGGCGGCCACGAGGTCGGCATCGGATTTTCCGGCACCTGCGACGAGCAGGGCGCGCTGCTGGAAGCGACGGCACTTGCCGGTAAGCGCAGCCTGCGGCTGACCGCAGCCTTGAAACTGATGCGCCAGGCGTAGGGCGGGAGTGCCGATGGACAATGTGCTTCGCCTGCTTTCGACGCTGGCGCTCAAGGGCGCGGTCGAGCGGCTTGCCGGGCAATATCGGACGGCAACGGGCGTCCGGCTCGATGCGGATTTTGCGCCGACCGTTGGGCTGTTGAAGCGGCTGCGTGGGGGCGAGAAGGCCGATGTGGTGATCCTCACACGCGAGGGGTTGGAGGAACTCGTTGCCGAAGGCGCGGTAGTCGAAGCAAGCCAGATCGATCTCGCGCGTTCCTGGGTCGGCATCGCCGTCAAGGCAGGCCACGCTCATCCGGATATTGCGACTGAGGCCGCGCTTCGCGCGACGCTGCTTGCGGCGCGATCGGTGGCCTATTCAAAGATTGGCGCCAGTGGCATCTATTTCGCCGAGCTGATCCAGCGGATGGGCATTGCGCCGGAAATAAACGCGAAGGCCACCATCACCGCGGGCTTCACTGCCGAGCGCCTCGTCACCGGCGAGGCCGATCTCGCCGTGCAACAACTCAGCGAATTGAAGCAGGTCGCTGATATCGAAGTGGTGGGGCCAATTCCGCGCGAGCTGCAGACCGCCGCCGTGTTCACCGCCGGCCGCATGGCGTCGTCGGCGAAGGCGGCGGAGGTCGATGCGCTCCTGAAATATCTTGCTTCGCCCGAGGCGGCGCCGGTGTTGCGCGAGACGGGATTAGAGGCTTGAATTTGCCGGCACGGCGACGCAACCTCTCCCCGTCATGATGGTCCGACTTGCCTTCGCTGCGATGATCCTCGCGCTTGCGCCTTCCTTCGCGCACGCGCAATCGGCCGATCTCGTGCTGTGCGACCGGCTGGCGGCCGATCCCTCCGATCCCGACAAGCCTGCGGACGTCAGGGGCGTCCCCGATGTCGCGGCGGCGGACGTCGCCACCGCCATCAAATTCTGCAAGAAGGTGGCGGGAAGCTCGCGCCGCGCGATGTACGAGCTTGGGCGGGCCTATGCCGCCGACAACCAGGCGGCCGACGCCATGGCCGCCTGGCGCAAGGCCGCCGACAAGGGCTCGACCTCGGCCATGGTCGAGCTCGGCGTGCTCTATGGCACCGGCGCCGGCGTTGCCAAGGACGAGGAGGCCGCGCGAAAATTGTTCGAGCGCGCCGCCGAAGCCGGCAATCCGCGCGGCGTCACCAATCTCGCGGCGCTCGGCGGCAGTGCGGCGCCCTCCGATCCGGCGCGGGCGCGCGAGCTGCTCGGCAAGGCCGCCGAGACCAATGCGGAAGCGCAATATCAGCTCGGCCTGATGCTGGCCGATGGCACCGGCGGCGCGAAGGACGACGCCGGCGCACGCACGCTATTTGAGAAAGCGGCGGCGCAGAACCATCCCGGCGCGCTGGAGCGGATGGGCGCGTTCACGCAGGAGGGCCGCGGCGGGCCGCAGGACAAGGCGGCCGCCAAGGCCTATTACAAGCGCGCCGCCGACCTCGGCGACGAGCAGGCGAAGGTGGCTTTGAAACGGCTGGAATGCCCGATCGCGATCAAGGACAAGCGCGGAAATTTTGTGACGGATCTGTGCTGGTAACGCATCGAGCCGATATCGGGCGGTGTGGCTGGCGAATATCCGTTGGAACAGTGGTCGGCGCAGGTGGTTCCCTTTAGCGATACCAAGGGAGCGCCCCATGATCCGCAAGCTATCATCGGGTCAATATCGACTCTATTCCCGCAAGGTCAATTCGAAGACCGGCAAACGCCGCAATCTCGGCACGTTCAAGTCGCGCGCGGCGGCCGAAAAGCACGAACGCGCCGTGCAATATTTCAAGCGGCATTGAGGGCGGGAAATACGCTTCCTTTGCTGCGCCAGATGCCCTAAGAGCGGCCGCGACGATTTCTCTTTTCTCGCGTGCCCATGATCCGCCTCGACAATATCAGCAAGCAGCAAGGCCACCAGATTCTGTTCATCGAAGCTTCCGCGGCGCTTCAGAAGGGCGAGAAGGCCGGCCTGGTCGGCCCGAACGGCGCCGGCAAGACCACGCTGTTCCGGATGATCACCGGACAGGAGCAGCCCGACGAAGGACAGGTGGCGGTCGATCGCGGCGTGACCATCGGCTATTTCAGCCAGGATGTCGGCCAGATGTCGGGCCGCAGCGCGGTCGCCGAGGTGATGGATGGCGCCGGTCCCGTCGCCGCCGTGGCCAGCGAGTTGAGAGAGCTGGAAGCCGCGATGGCCGATCCCGATCGCGCCGATGACATGGACGAGATCATCGCGCGCTATGGCGAGGTGCAGGCGCGCTTCGAGGAGCTCGACGGCTACGCGCTGGAGACGCGGGCGAGGGAAGTTCTGGCGGGCTTGAGCTTCAGCCAGGAGATGATGGACGGCGATGTCGGAAAACTCTCCGGCGGCTGGAAGATGCGCGTGGCGCTCGCGCGCATCCTGCTGATGCGCCCCGATGTGATGCTGCTGGACGAGCCGAGCAACCATCTCGACCTCGAAAGCCTGATCTGGCTGGAGCAGTTCCTGCAGGGCTATGACGGCGCGCTGATGATGACCTCGCATGACCGCGAGTTCATCAACCGCATCATCACCAAGGTGGTCGAGATCGACGGGGGCTCGCTCACGACCTATTCGGGCAACTACGAATTCTACGAGCAGCAGCGGGCGCTCAACGAGAAACAGCAGCAGGCGCAATTCGAGCGGCAGCAGGCGATGCTCGCCAAAGAGATCAAATTCATCGAGCGCTTCAAGGCGCGCGCCTCGCATGCCGCGCAGGTGCAGAGCCGGGTCAAGAAGCTGGAAAAGATCGAGCGGGTCGAGCCGCCGCGCCGGCGCCAGACGGTGGCGTTCGACTTCCTGCCGGCGCCACGCTCCGGCGAGGATGTTGTGAGCCTGAAGAACGTTCATAAGCGCTACGGCAGCCGCTCGATCTATGAAGGCTTTGACTTCATGATCCGCCGCAGGGAGCGCTGGTGCGTGATGGGCATCAACGGCGCCGGCAAGTCGACGCTACTGAAACTCGTCGCAGGTTCGACCGAGCCGGATGACGGGTCGGTGACCGTCGGCGGCAGTGTGAAGATGGGCTATTTCGCCCAGCACGCGATGGACCTGCTCGACGGCGAGCGCACGGTATTTCAATCGTTGGAAGACCAGTTCCCGCAGGCCGGTCAAGGCTCGCTGCGGGCGCTCGCCGGCTGCTTCGGCTTCTCCGGTGACGATGTCGAAAAGAGATGCCGGGTGCTGTCGGGCGGCGAGAAGGCGCGGCTCGTGATGGCGAAGATGCTATTTGATCCTCCGAACTTTCTGGTGCTGGACGAACCCACCAACCATCTCGATCTCGCGACCAAGGAGATGCTGATCGGCGCACTGGCCGAGTTCGAAGGCACCATGCTGTTCGTGTCGCACGACCGTCATTTCCTGGCGGCGCTGTCCAACCGTGTGCTGGAGCTGACGCCCGAAGGCGTGCATCGCTATGGCGGCGGCTACACCGAATATGTCGAGCGCACCGGTCACGAAGCGCCGGGCCTGCGGAGCTGAGCGGCAAGGCTCGCTTGAACGCGCATCCGCCTCCCGCTACGGTGTGTGAAAAAGCGGGAGAAAACGATGAAGCAACTTCGGATCGGCGACATCACCATCGACGCGGTGATCGAACGCGAGGGACCGTGGCGCCGGCCGCAGGACTTCTTCCCCACCTATGACGATGCCGTCTTCAAGCATCATCTGCCCGGCATGGAGCCGGAAGTGTTCGATGCCAAGCTCGGCATGATGGTCATTACCTATCAGACCTTTGTCGTGCGCACGCCGCGCTATACCATCCTGGTCGATACCTGCACCGGCGAGGACAAGGGCCATCCGCCGCCGTTCGATTTCCCGGGCAAGGAGCGCTGGCGCGACGAGCTGTTCGCGCTCGGCGTCAGTTACGACAAGATCGATTATGTCTTCTGCACCCACCTTCACATCGATCACACCGGCTGGAACACGGTCTTGCGCGACGGCCGCTGGGTGCCGACCTTCCCGAATGCCAAATACGTCTTTCACAAGCGTGAATATGCGGCATGGGAAGAGCAGCACAAGAAAGGCGCCAATCCGCCCGGCACGGTATTTCGCGACAATTGCCTGCCGATCGTGGAAGCAGGCCAGGCGTTGCTGGTCGACGACGACTATGGGCTCGACGACACCATCACACTGACGCCGACGCCGGGGCATTCGCCCTGCCATTGCTGCGTCAACATCTTCTCCAAGGGCCAACGCGCGGTGGTCGCCGGCGACCTCATGCATCACCAGATCCAGTGTCGTGAGCCCGACTGGTCGGCGCGGCCGGATTGGGACCCAAAGCAGTCGGCGGTATCGCGGCGGAAGTTCTTTGCCTCCGTCGCCGACACCGATACGCTGATACTGCCGATTCATTTTCCGCGTCCGACGGTGGGTCTGATCAAGGCCGATGGCGATCGCTTCGATTACCGTTTCAAACGGGAATAGATGAGGGCAGCGCGCAGCGATGAGGAACGGCTCAAGCACCAAATTGAAGGTTGCGATCGCAGGCCTCGGGGCGATCGGCACCGAGGTCGCAAAAGCGCTCGATGTGGGCATCGACGGGCTGGAACTGGCCGCGGTATCTGCCGCGAACATCGAGAAGCACCGGCCCTGGCTCGACAAGCTTGCGAAGATGCCGGCCACATTGCCGATCGAAGGGCTGGCGGATGCCGCCGACATCGTCATCGAATGCGCGCCGAGCAAGCTTGTCCGCTCCATCGTCGCGCCCGTGGTGTCGCGCGGCAAGACCGCGGTCGTGCTCAGCGTCGGCGCGTTGCTCGAGAACGAGGACCTGATTGCGCTTGCCAAGGCCCATGGCGGCCAGATCGTAGTGCCGACCGGCGCGCTGATCGGGCTCGATGCCATGACGGCGGCGGCCGTCGGCACCATTCATTCGGTGCGAATGGTCACGCGCAAGCCGGTGGCGGGGCTTCTGGGTGCGCCCCATCTCGTCGAGCACAAGATCGACATTGAGGGGATTACCGAGCCGCTGAAAATCTTCGAAGGCAGCGCCCGGGAAGCGGCCAAGGGCTTTCCGGCGAACCTCAACGTCGCGGTCGCGCTGTCGCTTGCAGGCATCGGCGCGGACCGCACGCGCGTGGAGATCTGGGCCGACCCGACGGTGACGCGCAACACACACCGTATCGAGGTGGATTTGGATTCCGCGCGGTTCTCGATGGGAATCGAGAACATCCCGTCGGAAAATCCCAAGACCGGCCGTATTACGGCGCTCTCCGTCATCGCCTGTCTTCGCAAGCTGCGCGCGCCCCTGCGCATCGGGACCTGAGGATGCGGCGCCAGGATTTCCTCGGCCTTGTTCTCGGCGCTTCCGCCGTCTGGCCAGCGCGGGCGCTGAGCCAGCAGGCCGAGCGCGTCTACCGCATCGGTGTATTGGTGACGTCGCCGCGCACCACCGACATCAATGTCGGGTTCATCGACGAGCTCAACAAACTCGGCTTCATCGAAGGCAAGAACCTTGTCATCATGGAGCAGGGATTTGGCAAGAACCGCGATCAATTCGCGACCGTTGCAAAGGAATTTGTCGCGGCCAGGGTCGATGCCATCGTTGCCTCGTCCGGCGCGCTCGCGATCCGCGTCGCGCAGGCAGCCACCACATCCATTCCGATCGTCGGCATCGCCGACGACATGGTGCTCGAGGGCCATGTCAAGTCGATCGCAAACCATGGCGGCAACACCACGGGATTAAGCCTGCTTGCCGCGCAGCTCGACGGCAAGCGCCAGGAAATCCTGATGGAGCTGATGCCGAATGCGCGACGCATGGCGGCCATCTACGATGCCGCGTTCGAATTTCCGGGACAGCTGGACGAACTCAGGAATGCGACGCGCGCCAAGAACGTCGAGCTCCTCTCCTATCCCGCACGCAAGCCCGAGGATGTCGTGGCGGCGCTCGACGCAAGGCCGCCGGCGCGGAAGCCGTCAATTTCCTGGCGAGCCCGCTGTTCTCGGTCGCGGCCCGAAAAGCGAATTTTGCGAAAGCTCTCTCGCTCGGTATGCCTGCGACCCATCATTGGCCGGAAGGCGCGCGGGACGGCGCGTTCGTCGCTTATGGTCCGCGGCAGGTCGCCGTGTTCAGGCAGTTGGCCCATCCGGTCGCAAGGGTGCTCAATGGCGAGGATCCGGGCGCGGTGCCGGTCGAACAGCCCACAAGGATCGAGCTTGCGATCAACCTGAAGGTGGCTGCGCAACTCGGCATCGCGGTTTCGCCCGCGTTTCAACTGCGCGCCGATGAGGTGATCGAGTAGGCCGCTGACGGATCCCGGCAAAGCTGCTATGCTGGCACAAAATCAGGGAGGACCGCCATGGACGCCGTGACGCCGAAGGGCCACGACACATCAGATACGCATTCCCATCTCGTCCAGCCGCAGAAGATGGAATGGCAGAAGACGCGCTTTCCCGGCTGTGAAGCCAAGACGCTGCTGTTCGACCGCAGCACGGGTCTGATGACGGCGCTGATGCGGTTCGATCCCGGCGCGGTGCTGCCGGACCACGAGCACGTCAATATCGAGCAGACCTACGTGCTCGAAGGCTCGCTGGTCGACAAGGAAGGTCCGGCGCAAGGTATCGAATGCAAAGCCGGCGAGTTCATATGGCGGGAGGCGCACAGCCGCCATGTGGCCTGGTGTCCCGAAGGCGGTTTGATGCTTGCCATCTTCCAGGTCCCGAACAAATTCTTCGAGGCTGACGGCCGCGTCATCGACGCCGCGGGCCAGGACTGGGACGAGGCCTGGGGCCACACCGGCAAGGGTTGAACGACCCCAGAAAAAACAAAAGGCGGCCGATCTGGCCGCCTTTTGCTTTGATATCGGGACAGGGCGCTTAGCCACCCGCTTCGCACTTCTTCATGAAGCTGGTCTTGGCCGCGCCCGCGAGCTTCTTGCCGTCGGAGCCGACGGCCTTGGTCTCGCAGGATTCCGCCATGCACTTCTTCATGAACGAGGTCTTCGCTGCGCCAGCCAGCGCCTTGCCGTCCTTGCCGACGGCCTTGGTCTCGCAGGTGTCCTGCGCAAACGCCGAGCCGGCAGCGAAGGTAGCGACGATGGCAGCCAGAATGATCCGCTTCATGGGGTGTCTCCCTAAGAGAAAAGTAGGCGGATTGGAGCTTGAAATCCTGGCGCGATCAAGCTCTGTGGCGGGAAATTTCGCGGAATAAATTCCGCCAGGAAGCTCGCCGCGTTCATCGCCCAGTCAGGATTACAGTTGCCGGTTCAGCAAGGCCTTGAAATCGGCCCGTGCCCGCTGCGCCTCGGCGCGCGCAATTTCCGAGGCGTCGCCCATGCTGAAGAAGCCGTGGATCAGGCCCTCGCCGGCATAGTACCTGGAGGGAACATCGGCGCCGTCCAGCGCCGCCGCATAGGCCGCCCCCTCATCACGCAGCGGATCGAACCAGGCCGTGCAGACGATCGCCGGCGCCAGTCCCGCATGGTCCGCGGCGCGGAGCGGCGAGACGCGCCAATCGGCGCCCTGGCTCTTGTCCACCAGATAGTGCCCGCAAAACCATTCCATCACCTCGCGCGTCAGGAAATAGCCGTCGGCGTTCTCGGTGCGTGAGGGGAAGCGCGCGTTCTCGCTGGCGTCGGCATAGTTTCCGAACGCGTCGATCACGGGATAGACCAGGAGCTGCGCGGCGAGCTCTATGCCGGCGTCGCGGCAGGCGATCGCGCTCGCTGCCGCCAGATTGCCGCCGGCGCTGTCGCCGGCAACGCCGAGGCGATTGGCATCGCCGCCAAATTCGCCGATGCGTTCGACGACGTCGCGCACCGCGGCAAAGGCGTCCTCGAAGGCGCCGGGAAAACGCGTTTCCGGAGGCCGCCGGTAATCGACGGAGATCACGACCGCGCCAGTCTCGACCGCGAGGTTGCGCGCCTGCCGGTCGTGGGTTTCGAGATCGCCGGCGACCCAGCCGCCGCCATGGAAGAACACCACCGTCGGCGCCTTGCCTTTGCCGTTGCGGTAGGCCCGCGCCGCGAGCGGGCCGGCGCCGCCCTTGACCTTGATGTCCTCGACGCTGTCGACCGGCGGCGGCGGAACGGCCGCGCGCGATGCGGCCAGGGCGCTAAGTGCATCGCGGCAGCTCTGCGGGGTCATGGTCTTGGGGTCGCGCAGGGGAAGCAGTGGAATGATTTCGGCGATCACGGGATCGAGTGGGGCGGGCATGGAATTTTCCTTGGGCCTTTTTCTTGCTGATTTTGCATCAGCATAGATATTGCCCCTGGTCCCCGCAACCGCGCAGAAATTACCGGGTGAGCGCCACCGCCTTGAAGGCATTCACCAGCGGCTTTTCGAGCTTGCCGTTCATGTCACAGAGAATATCGTAGGCCTCCGCCCGGGATCTCGTCGCCTTATAGGGTCGCTGTTCGATCAGGGCGGCGAAGATGTCCGAGATCGTCAGGACGCGAACGAGATCGGCGATGTTTTCGTCGCAAAGTCCATCCGGGTACCCGCTGCCATCGAGATATTCGTGATGATGCCGCACCGCATCGAGAATCTCGGCGGAGATGTTCTCATTGTCCTTCAGCACGTCGTAGCCCGCACCCGGGTGCGTTTCGATGAGTGCCCGTTCCTCCGGATCGAGGCGACCCGGCTTGTCGAGGACCGCGAGCGGGATCGTCGCCTTGCCGACGTCGTGAAACATGGCCGACGAAGAAAGCCGCTCGATATCGGCCTTGGGGACGCCGAGGCTCAGGCCGAAATCGACGGCCACGCCGGTCACCAGGAGGCAATGCTGGTAGGTGCCCTCATGATGGCGCCGGACGGCGGTGAGCCAGTCCGACAATCCGTGTTCTTCGACCGCGGCGGCGATCCTTGCGCCGGCGTTCTTGGTGGCAACCACATCGATTGCGGTGTTGCTTGCCACGGCGGTAAACATCGACGCCAGGGCGACCTCGCCGGACGCGGCCGCCGCCGCCGCACTGAAGTGGTCTGTGGTGGAGGGGGTATCGCCGGAAAGGAGGTTGGCCAGCTCTTTCAGCAATTTGGCTTGATTGAGCGGACCGGTCAGCACGGTCGTTGCGCCCAACGCATAGGCCTGTGAAATCGACAGATGTGCGGACTCTTCCACCAGGAAGATGCGCCTTTCGATGTGGTTCAAGTCGGCCAGAATCTTCTTGAGGGCGCAGATACTGTCGATGGCGCGCAGATCCACCTTGATGACGAGGGCATCGATATTGCTGCGCTGGACGCCCAGCCCGCGCAGCGATTTGGACGTCACGGCATGCTTGCGCTCGATCACAGCGCGGACGCCGGCCAGCTTCGCAGAAGTATCGGCTATGACGTGAACCGGCATTGATGTCGCCTCGTGTCCCGGACGCGATCGGAATGACTACGTCCAGAACGATCCCTGATCCCCAAGCGGTTCGTTGAGCCAAAGCAGTGCCTCGCGCGGCTCGAGGAAGATGACGCGCTCTTCGTTGGCGGAGAGTGTCTTGCCGTCACTGAGATAAAGTACAAAGTCGCCGCTATCGCAGCGAAACAAGGCCTCGCGCGCCTGACCGGCCGCAAGTGAATGGGCGTCAAGAAACGGGATGGTCCGCGAAAAAATCAATTGCATATGAGGTCCCTCGTCGATGAGGTCTGAACGCTTGAATGTTCGTTCATTTCGGATTGGCGCCGCGCGCCTTCTTGTTCTTGTCGGCGGTCGTGAACTTGACGCCGACTTGCGTTCCGTCGACCCACACCAGTTCGCAGCGCCGAAACGCGAGACCGGTCGAGGACAGGAGCAGGAAAAATTCGCGCGCCCGCAACACATCGGGCGAGCCCTCCACTTCCAGCTTTGCACCGCTCTGGGAAACGTCGAGAAGGACGCAGCTTCGCCGCCATGTCCCGTCGACGCCCATGAGGTTGACCGGATAGGGGTGTTCGAATTGAACCCGCGACGATCTTCGGCTCTCTCCCGTCATCGGCCACCTCCCGTTGCTGCGACCGCAGTGCGTTTCGAGCCCGGCTTGGCCGCCGCGCTCACCGGAGGCTCGAAGCGAATGGTGTATTGGGCCGCCGAGACGTAAAGCATCTCGAACACTTCCTTGAGCTGTTCGAGCTGCGCTTTCGGAAGCGGCGTGACACGGCGATTGTTGAGAACGGCCAAAGTGGTCTGCCAGTTCAGGCGAGAGCCGCGGCAGGCAATGATCAAGCCGCTGCCGCTCTCTTCTTCCATGAGCTGTGCAATGACCTCCAGGTCGGCGCCTGACAGCAGGGACAATGCTGCGATGACGTTCGGATATTCGCGTCGTATGGCAAAGCGGTTGACGGAGGAGTCGCTAAGCTTTCCTCCTTTGTTCAAGACAACGACGGCAGCCTTGGCTTCCGTGTAGTCGTCCGACGTCGTTGCCTTCGGGCCAGCAGCTCGCGCCGGGGCGCTAGCCAGTGCGGCCTGCACTCTCTCCCGCACCTGCGCAGGGGCCGACTTCAAAAGTCGGGCGCGTACAGTCTCGCTCGTCCGGGCGAGGAGGCTATCCAGCATCTCGGCCGGAAAGTCCGGCCGAGATGCCAGGGTTTCCGCGACGTTGTCGTCGCGCTCGGCGGTAGCGAGCAGCGCGGCATAGCCTGGCGAACTGAAGCGGGCAGCCGGGTTTCTCGCCAGAACGCGCGAGGCGTCCTTGCCGGCATGCTTGAGGATGACTTCGGTGAGCGCCTCATTGAGGCTCTGCCGGCTTGAAATTGCGATCAAGTGCTGCTGGCTGCCATGGCCTGCAATCTCGATGAGGTCCTCATCGGCCAGCGCCGGCGATTTGAGCAAGACCGGAGCCGCCACCGTCGGGTTTTCATGGAGGGCGAGGCGGCGGACCGTTGCGGGCGGCGCCGGATTGGCGTCGGCGAGCGCGGTGCTGAGTTCGGCCAACGCGCGCGGCTCCATGCGCGTCATCAAGCGCAGCAGCACGTCATCGAAAACGTCGATGTGGCCAGGACTAAGCCGCGTGGCGGCAGCAAGATAAAGCTCCGCTGTGCAGCGGAGCATTTTGGCCCGGCGTTCAGGCGTGCCGTCTCGAGCGGCCGCCTCGAGCTCCGCAATCAGTTCGGCTGGAGCGATGGCGTTCATGGCCGGCGTAAATTCCGTGTGAAAACATCCTGTTTCCCAGTTGGAAGTTCACGCGCAGGTTGTTAACATTTTACCTACCGATGATTGCTCTCGGTACCGCGATACCTAATCAACATACTGAAAAGATATCGAAATTCGGCAGATAGGATGCCGCATCCTCCGGAGAGAGGGAATCGCCGCTAAATCGAATTGGGACACGGGGCGGTTGCACCGCACCAAAAGCATTTTGACAGGATCGGGATGAGCGACAATGCGCTCGAACCAAGCCTAACGCCGAAAATCTTTCGCTTTAGCGATATTGACCATTTTCGTAGTTCGGTGCGCGGCCTCAATGTGGATTTCACGCCGTTCGTCCGGAAGATTGCGGCTGAGCAAATTATCCTCAATCTCGGTGGCTGCGATCTCAACGTCACGCGGTCGTTCCCGCGCATCATCGACGCGCAGCTCATGCCAAACTGCACCGCCGTCGGGTTCACGATGGATGACGGTATTCCAATCCGCTTCAACGGGGTCGAGAGAGACAAGTCGGTCGTGGTGATCGGAAGTGACGGCGCCGCCTATACCGCGGTCGAACGCGTTGAGCGGCGCTACGCCTCGATCGTCTTCACGCCCTCGATCAGGGATCGCGGCTGGCCGGTCGCGACTACGAACTTCAACATGTTCGAGACCAGCCCGACCGGGCAGCATCGGTTGCGCGAGCTCGTGATCCAGATTCTCTCGGCTGCACCGCAATTGGACGCGTCCACCAGTGTGATCGAAACCGCGGCCGCCATCCGGGAATCTTTGCTTGCCTGCGTCGACAGCGTGTTTGCCGACGTCGTCCCGACCAAATGGGCGTCGCACGCCAATTCCACCCGGCAGTTCAAGATCTTTCAGGACATCCGGGCGGTTCTGGCGGGCAGCCTTAGCAAGCCGATCTACAGCGAAGAGCTGGCCCAGCAGGTCGGCATCTCGGTTCGCTCGATGCACGACGCGATCCTGCGCTACCGCGGCATGAGCCTGCACCGCTTTCTGCGCCTGCGGCGGCTGTGGCTCGTGCGCCAGCAACTGCTGGCCGGCGCCGAGAGCGTCAAGGCGACCGCGCTCGCCTTCGGCTTCTGGCACCTTGGCGACTTCTCCGGTAGCTATCGCCTCCAATTCGGCAAATCCCCGTCGCAGACGCTGGCCAGGTCACGCAACGCATGATCCGTCTGTCGCGCTTCGCCGCGCCGCAATAGGCCGTTGCAGCCTGCTTCGGCAGCCGATAGGACGAAGAGGTCCGTGGTGGGTCGAGGAAGCAGGCGTATGGACTTCGAGGAGCTGGTGCAGAGCCGGCGCAGCGTGCGCGGCTTCAAGAAGCAGCCGGTGCCGCGCGCGGTGATCGAGGAGATTCTCGAAGTCGCCAAGCGCGCGCCGTCCTCGATGAACACCCAGCCCTGGCACGTCCATGTGCTGACCGGAGAGCCTCTGGAAGAGGTGCGCCGGCGCAATATGGAGGAGATGATCGCCGGCGCCAGGCCGAAGCGCGACATCGTCACCCATGGCGAATATCAGGGCGTGCATCGCCAGCGCCAGGTCGACATCGCCAAGAAACTGTTCGGCGCGATGGGGATCGCGCGCGACGACAAGCCGATGCGGCAGGACTGGGTGCTGCGCGGCTTCCGGCAGTTCGACGCGCCGGTGTCGCTGGTGCTGACCTATGACCGCGTGCTTGATCCCGGCGCGACCTGTCATTTCGACCTCGGCGCGCTCTGCTATGGCATCGTGCTCGCCGCCTGGGATCGCGGGCTCGGCAGCGTCGTCAACGGGCAGGGGATCACGCGCTCCGACATCGTGCGCGAGGTTGCCGCCATCCCCGAGGACCAGGTCGTCATGACCTGCATCGCCATGGGCTATCCCGACAATTCCTTTCCGGCCAACGGCGTGCGGTCCGACCGCCGGGACAATGATGATTTTGTCCGTTATGTCGGCTTTGGCGATTGAGGGCCTGCGCTAGCGCGGCTCTTCCCCTCCACCCTTGGAGACCTGCTTGTGCTGGGTCTGGCCATTGCCGAACTCCTGGCAAGGCAGCTGTTGCCATGAGCCGTCGGCTGCCTGCTGGTAGGCATGGCAGGATGAGGAGGTCGACTGGTTTTCATCCGTTTTCTGGGCTTCTGGATGCTTGGCAAGCGCCGGGGCTGCCGTCAGCAATGCCGCCACAGAACCGGCAAAGATCACCTTTGCGATCTGCATCTCGGGTTTTCCTTCCGTGAAAGCGGAGGCATTTCCGAGGGTGATTGTGGTGATTTTGCGCCCGGCGGCTTCGCCTTTAGGAGGCCAGCCGGCCGCTTGCTTAATGCTTGGTTCTGCCGGCAACTCCGGGCATAAGGGCTTGGGCTGTCTCGATTATGCCGTAGTTTTAGTTCTCATAATCGGGTCGGCTGGTCGAAGTAGCCTTGGCAGGGATGGGTACCCAACAAGGTTGGAATTGGGGACGTGATGGCTTCCGGCAGATCGACGGTGGACAGCTATGTGTCGCGCCGCCGCGTGGGGCGATCGGAAAGAGCCGCGCTGATTGCGGGCGCGCTCGCGCTTTCGCTCGGCGCTGCGGCGTGGCTGACCGAAGTCAACTCCTCCGCTTCTGCGAACACAGCCGACGTCATGTCCTTTGAAGATCGTTTCGTTCCGCTGTCGGCGAGTAAATCATTTCACAGCAGCCGCATCCTGCAGCCGCTGGATCGCTCCGCGCTGGCCGCGCTCGAGGGCAAGCTGCGCGATGCCAAGGGCGTCCTGGCCCAGCAGCTGACGTCTTCCGATTGGCGCTCCACGCTTCTCGGTGACAGCAAACCTGAGACTGCGTCCGCGTCCGATATTCCGCTGCCGCGCTCGCGCCCGGTCACAGCCGACGTTCAATTGGCTTCCGCTGACCCGACATCAGTATCGGTACCGGCGCCAGCGCCGCGGTCCGATGACCGCAGCATGCTGCAAAAGCTTTCTGATCTGTTGCCGGCAAAGATGACGCTGGCTTCGCTCACCCCGAATAGCGGACTGTTCCAGAGGGGACCGGACCTTGCCGCACTCGGCTACGACAATCAGACGGCGGTCTACGACATCTCGGCGCACGCGGTTTACCTGCCGAACGGATCGCGCCTGGAAGCGCATTCGGGCCTGGGCAATCTGAGGGACGATCCTGAGCACGTCGACCAGCGCATGGTCGGCGCCACGCCGCCCGCGACCTACGAGCTGAAACCGCGCGAACGTCTGTTCCACGGCGTCCCCGCGCTGCGCATGCTGCCCGTGGACGGCAGCACGCTCGGCCGCGCCGGCCTGCTTGTGCACAGCTTCATGCTTGGGCCCGACGGGGATTCCAACGGTTGCGTGTCGATCCGCGACTATGAGCGCTTCCGCAAGGCCTACGACAACGGCGAGATCACGCACCTCGTCGTAGTGCCGAGCCTTTCCGCAAGCCAGACCGCGCAGCGCACGACCTCGCAATCGTGACTTTCTTTGCTCCTGCCAGCCCGGCGTCGAGCTCGGAGACGCCGCTGCGATCGACGTTCAGGATCCGCCTGAACGGCAAGACGGTTGCTATCGCGACCGTCGGCCAAGCCTATCAATTCCTCACCACCCTGAGCTCGATCGAATGGATGGAGTTCCGCGCGCTCCATGACGATGCCGTCAATTCGCTCGAGCGCGCGGCTGCCAACGCCATGCTGGCGGTGCAGGCGACCAACGCCGTGCGCGCCCTGTTCGTCAACGCCAAGCTGCTGTGAGCGCCGAACTCTCCGGCACATGAACGCCCGCGAGATCGTCCGCGCGCAGGATGTGCGCGGCGATTTTGTGGTTGACCAGCGCGGCATGCGTGATCGGCAGCATGTGCCCGGCCTCCGGGAAATGATAGGAACTCCGCGCCCGCGATGGTCGAGGCGAGCCGCTCGACGATGCGCTGGGTGAGATAGGGCGACAATCCGCCGGAGAGCAACAGCGTCGGCACGCGCAGCGAGGCCGCGGCGCCCGCCACGTCTCTTTCCAGAAAGGCCGCGGTGAAATCGAAGGCGATTTTCTCGATGCGTTCGATCATGAGCAGCCGCACCTCGGGTGGCAATTGTTCAGAGGGCTCCGATCCTTTCCAGAACGACATGAACTTGTCGGTCGCCTCCATGCCCATCGACAGCGCGAGGTCGTTACAGATCTCACGCGCCAGTTTGGCGAAGCGGTCATGCAGTCGCCGGTCGGCGGCATTGTCGTCGAGCAGCGTCGGCAACACCGGCTCGATCAAGGTCAGGCTCTGCACGCGACGGTCGAAGCGCGAGGCGGTTGCGATCTTGAAGGCGATCGCGCCGCCATAGGAATGGCCGACGAGATGGATGGGGCCGATCGCCTGATCGATGCGGCTATCTAGAAACGCGGTTTCTTCCGCGAGCGTCGTCGGCAGGTCGTAGAGATGCGATTGTCGCCATAGCCGGAAATATCGGGAGCGATCACCTGATAGTCGGGCCCGAGCAATTGGCTCAATTTGCTCCACTGACGGCCCGAGCCAAGCGAGCAGTGCAGGGCGATGACACAGCCTTTCCGGCCACGCGAGAGATGGTCTGGATTCGTCATGAAGGAATTCTCGGAGGTTGAGGTTCATGAGACGATCCGGGCTCAGCGGCGCGAACCCGGATCGTTTTGAGATGGCTTGGTGGAGACGCGCGCGGCGTCAGGCCGACCGGCGCCAGGGGCACGAGCATCGCCACCTGCTGCCGGTAGCGGCGATAGTCGTCGCCGAACAGGTCCACGAGATCCCGTTCCTCGAGCAGGATGCCGACAAAGATGTACGCCGTGGTCACTGCCGCAAACAGCAGGTGACCCGCGGTCATGGTCGGCGCCGCCCAGAACGCGATGATGAAGCCGAGATAGATCGGATGCCGCACGAATTTGTAGAGCAGCGGCGTGCGGAAGCGGATCGGCGGCATCTGGCGGGCGGAGAAGTTGTTGACCACCTGATGCAGCCCGAACAATTCGAAATGGTTGATCAGGAAGGTGCTGGTCAGCACGAGCAGCCAGCCGAACAGCGAGAAGCCGATCAAAAGATTGGCCGCCATTGGGCTCTCGACATGCCAGACGACGGCTGTGATCGGCCGCCACTGCCAGCACAATAGCGCCAGGGCCGATGTCGCAAACAGCACATAGGTGCTGCGCTCGACCGGCTTCGGCACGAACTGCATCCACCAGTGCTTGAACTGCGGACGCGCCATGACGCTGTGCTGGATCGCAAACAGCGACATCAGGATCAGGTTGATGATCAGCGCTTCCGTGACCGGTGCCCGCGGGCCGACGTCAATGGTCCGGGGGAGGAGGAGGTTCTCGACGAAGCCAACGGCGTAGAGGAACGTGATGAAGAAAAAGGCGTAACACAATATGCCGTAGAGAAGCGCAATCAGTCTGGTCATTTTGAAAACATGCTCCTGGTTCACACGTGAGGTGAACCGAGCATGGTCGCGTGCGGGCCCAAAGACTCTGAGGGCGCGTGGATTTTGCCTTGAGAGCAGCTTGATTTTTTCTTGAAGCCGGCTGACCGCTGAAACCGGATTCAAAAATCTCTGTTAGGAATCAGTGGCTTGGTGCCAGTCGTTGAGAATTTGATGCACGCCGACAGCTATTCGAAGCCCTGAACCGGAGGAGCTGAAGAGGCGGTCCGGGGTGCCGGCAGTGGAACCGGCGCTGCTGCCGGCGTTGTCGCCGCCGCGGGAGCGCCCGTCGCCTGGGCTGCGTCCTGTCGCGTCGGTCTTGTCCGCTGCGCGGCCGAATGAGAGCGTCGAAAGCCCCAGGAATGCGCGATCGATGGCCCGGCGGTGTATCCCACGGCCGCGCCCGCGATGGCGCCGATCGGTCCAAACACCACCGCGCCCGACAACGCGCCGAGTGCGGCGTCGCCGCCGCGATGTTCATCCGCGCGCGCCTGCGAAGAAATCAGCGGCAGCGCCAGTGCCACAATCGCGAGTGTTTTCTTCATGCGGGTTCCCCTCGATCTGGCCGAGGGTTACCCAAAAAATGCGGCGAGAAGAGAGTCCAATTGGGGCAGCGGGCGGCGCGAAGACGCCCTCACTGCGCCGCAGGTTCGATCGCAATTCCGTTGCGGCGGGCGCAGGCGCGCGCAGCGGATTTGGGCGTTTGACGCCAGTGGTGGGACTGAGGTTGATTACCGGCCGCCGCAAAACCCCGCGGCAAAGGAGTCCCGACCCATGAGCCTCTTTGACCCTGCCTTCGATCCCGCCCGTGAGGCTGCGCTGGTCACCGGCGCCGGCAACGGCATTGGCCGCGCGATCGCGCAGGCGCTGGTCGGCGAGGGCGTGCGCACACTGTTCGCCGATATCAGCGAGGAGCGGGTTTCGGCTGCGATCAAAGCCTCGTCCCGGCCGGAGCTTGCCGTGCCCTTTGTCGGCGACCTCGCCGATCGCGCCACCTGCGACGCGCTGCTGGCGCATGCCGAGAAGACCCTCGGCCGCGTGACCCATTTCGTTCATTCGGCCTCGCCGCCGCGGCGCGAAGCCGATCACGCCCTTGCCGTGAGCGAAGAGACCTGGAAGCAGATGCATGCGGTCAACATCGATGCCGGCTTTCATCTCTCGCGCGAGCTCGCGCGAAAGCTGATCGCGGCAAAGGAGCCCGGCTCGTTGCTGTGGCTTACCTCGCTGCATGCCGGCACGCCGCGCAACCTGCCGCATTACTCCAGCGCGAAGGCGGCGATGGCGATGCTGGTGAAGGAATTGGCCAAGACGCTCGGCCGCTACAACATCCGCGTCAATGCGCTGGTGCCGGGCGCGATCGCAGCCGGCGGCTTTGTTGCCGATCCATCACTCGCCAAACATATTCCGCTCGGCCGCATCGGCCAGGCCGAAGACCTCGCGCCGATGGCGCTCGCGGTACTGTCGAACCGTATCTCCGCTTACGTGACGGGAGCTTCGATCACTGTCGATGGCGGTCTGGCACTCACCAACTGGTTCGATCCGCCGGCGCTCGAGCTCTGAATGGCATGCATATTCGCTGACGGCCGTGTGCAGGAACGAAGCGCGCCGCGCGGTCCTCACGGATAGAACGCGAAATGACAGACGAGAGCATCGAGTGCGGCCAATTGGCCGCAATTATGTCCGGACCGTGAGGAACGAGAGCTCACCCCCAACCGTTTGCTAAGGCGCCCGGCGACCACCAAAGACCTGTTGCCGTGGCTTCAAACCGTGAAACCAGGGAGAGCCACATGACATCCGAAACACAGGTTCACACGATCGCGCGCCAGATGTTCGAAAAACACGGGCCGGCGGCGATCGCGCAAGCCGCGCAGCAAGCAGTGGCTTGCGAAAGCCGTGGCGATGCCGAGGAGGCGCGCGAGTGGCGCCATATCGAGGAGGCCATGAAGATGATGCGCGGCCCGCATCAAAGCTGACGATCTTGTCATCGCCAGGCGCGCGCGTGGGACGCGTTCGGGAGTTGCGGAAACGGCAAAGCTGACGCAAAGTCCGGCTGAACGCCGCAGGCAGTCGGCGAGATCACCCGGAGGGAGTACGTCATGTTCAAGGTCAGCGTCATGTATCCGAACAAGGAAGGCGCGCGTTTCGACCACAGCTATTATCGCGACAAGCACATGCCACTGGTGAAGGACCGCCTGGGCGACGCCTGCAAGTACTATACGGTGGACAAGGGGCTTGCCGGCGGCGCGCCCGGCGCGCCGGCGACCTATGTCGGCATGTGCCACATCTTCTGCGACTCGCTCGAGGCCTTCCAGACCGGCATGGGCAAGCACGGCAAGGAGATCATGGGCGATATCCCGAATTATACCGATATCGCGCCGGTGATTCAGATCAGTGAAGTCGTGGTCGGCTGACCGGGAAGCACGTCCGCTCGCGTCTGCGTGAAGGCCGAGAACAACCGTCCGGGCGGCGGCCGCCCGGGAGGGGTTTTTTCTTTGCTCGGCCCATGCGGCGACCGCAACGTTGCTATTTCATGGAAGCGCTTGCCGGGCAGGGCTCGCCGGCAAACATTAAGCCAATGCCTCAACCACCGGGAGCAAAGGCAAATGGGCCTGCAAGAAACAAGAATAGAATCGCTTCCTTTCGTAACCGCCGAACTGAACTATCTGGCGCCGACCACGGGCAAGCCGCGGACCTACGCTTTCGATCCGCCTCCGGGCGAGCCGAAATCGACCAATCTGCCGGAACCGCACCAGGTGCCGATCTTCGACGGCCGCCTGATCGCCAGAACCTTCTCGCTCGACCGCGAGGGTTTTGAGCTGGTCAAGCATCCGACCGGCGTGAAGAACTTTTACGACGAAGCCGAGATCAAGCGCGTCTACTATCCGGCCGTCGAAGCCTTCATGCGCGCCGCGCTGAAGGCAGATCGCGTCCTCATCTTCGATCACACCGTGCGCAAGCGGGTCGAAGGCGCGGCCGATATCCGCGGCGCCGGTCCGCGTCAGCCGGCGACGCGCGTCCATGTCGATCAGACCGTGGCGTCGGGGCCGAACCGCGTGCGCGAGCATTTGCCCGAAGAGGCCGACGAACTTTTGAAGGGCCGCGTGCAGGTGGTCAATCTGTGGCGGTCGATCCGCGGGCCGGTGCGCGACGCGCCGCTCGCGATGGCTGACGGCACCACGGTCGCGTCTGACGACCTCGTCGCCTCAGACCTGATCTATCCGAACCGCAGCGGCGAGACCTATTCGGTGAAATACAATCCGAACCATCGCTGGTTCTATTTCCCCGACATGACGCCCGACGAAGCGCTGCTCCTGAAGTGCTACGACTCGCTGGCCGACGGGCGCACGCGCTTTGGGCCGCACACGGCCTTTGTCGATCCGAACACGCCAGCGGATGCGGCGCCGCGCGAGAGCATCGAAATTCGCGCGCTGGTGTTTCACCGGACGTAATAGGCAAGCGCCGGCGCCCTTGCTGGATCATCGGCCGCTTCGGTCATTTCTTGACGAAGTCGAGAAGGACGCGAAGCGGCACCGGACTGGGGCCGGCTCGTTCCTGTCATTATTGCGGATTTGCCTTCGCGTCCGGAAGGCCATCATTTCTTGAGCGAACGGCGCTCCTGCTCCTTGAGCAGACCTTCGAGCTCCTCGTTCTGGATCGAGAGGCGTTCGGCGTTGCGCTCTTCGTCGGCGGCGCCGGACTGCGCTGCCGCCTGTTCGGTGATCTGCCTGATATTGTCGCGCACGATCGCGATGCGGTCGGCGAGCTCGGTGGAAGAGAGTAAACTGAAGTCGGTCAAGCCTGTTGTTCTCCTCTGGTAACTTACGTAAGAGGCCCACCCCGTGCAATGAACTCGCCCAGGAAACGGAGCAGCCGCAGCAAACGATCCCTGAAATCGCGAAGCCCCGCTATCGTTTCCGCGGGCTTGTGGAGAGCGAGCCTTTGTCCCGCGGTGATCTCTGGGTGTTTGAACGGCAGAGCGCGCTCCAGCATCGGGGTTTCCTCAGATGATTTTCTTGCGCGCCAGATCGGACGCGGAATATCCGCATCATGTTGGGTTCCGATCGATCTTTCAAGCAGCCCGTCCCGAACTATCTCCCTGAATGGGCGTGATTGCCGCGCTGCAACTACTTGGCGGCGTGCGGCGCAAATGCCATTGATCTGGGTCAACCCGGGTCCCGCAAATCGGCGTTGACTTGCGACAAAAATCAGGGAGGGGCCGATGGAGGAAATCGCCCAGTTCATCGCCATGCCGATCGACCTGACGGATGAAGGTCTCATCGCGGGCGAAGCATTCAAATGCGCGAGTCCGGCGGCAGCGATCGAGCGCGCCAAGGGCTACTGGAAGGTGTTCGGCCATGCCGGTGCGGTGGCCTTTGTCCGCACCGGCTATCCGGAGTCCACCACGACCGTGCTGAGGCGGTTCGGCAGCGTGCCGGAGGACCTGCGGATTTAGATCGTCTCTTCAAGGCTCCGCCGTGATTTTGACAGGCTTGCGCTCTAATCGGCGCTGGAGCGGGGAAGGGCAATCGTTGCGGGGCACGATGAAGGTGATATTGCGGAGACAGGTTCTCCTGGCGCTTGGCGTTGTGGTGGTGTTGGCCGGAGGTGCAGCACGAGCCGAAAATCTCGACGCGGGCAAATCGGGTGGGAGACTATTTTCCGAGAGTTGCACAACCTGCCACCACGGCGCGCGGGGACTGAGCAAAGGCCGCTTCCGTCTGACGCTCTACCTTTTCCTGCAGCAGCATTATGCCAGCAATTCGAGCGCGGCCTGGGAGCTCGCTTCCTACCTCGAATCCGTCGACGATACGCCGCGCGGCCGCTCACGCAGCGCCGCGACGAAACACGCTCCCGCGACGGCATCGAAATCAAGCGCATCGCTGCGACCGCCGGCGCCGGTCCCGCAGCGCTAACGCGACTACCGCACCGGCATCGGTGGCCGCACCACCGGATCGCCGTCCGGCTGCGCCGGCGCGAGCTGCACTGGAGGCGGCGCGGCCGCGGGCGGCGGCAGTGGCGCGGCCGCGGCTTGCGGCGCCGGATAGGCGACCGGTTTCGGCTTGTGCTGGACCAGCGTGCCAAGCGGCCGCGGCGGCGCGCCAAGTTGCTTGGGACGCGGCTCGGCCAGTCTCGGCTCGGCGGGCTTCGCCTCGGCAACCCGGCCGGCCATGTCGCGCGACAACTGCTCCTGGGCCGCCTTCAGCTGCGCGATGCTGGCCTTGAGCTCTCCAATCTGCTGCGTGAGGCTTGCGACGTCGCGCGACATCGATTGCAGCGTCTGCGCGGAGTTCCTGAGGCTGGGCTGCCAGTGCCGGCGCGGCGCTATCGGCCTGAACCGCGGCCGGCGGCGCAGCGGCTTGATCCGCCACGGCAGGCTGCGGGGCAGCAGCGTCCGGCTGCGCGGCAGTCGCGTCGCGCTGTGACGGCAGCCATGAAGTCAGGTCCGGAATGATGTTCCGCGGGCTAAAATCCGCGACCATCGCCTGCGCTTCGTCGCCATAGCGCTCCCAGGCGGCAGTAGCGAACGCGCTGCAGAGCGCGAGCAGGAAAGCCACGGAAACTGTTTTGACCCAGCGCCC
Organism: uncultured Alphaproteobacteria bacterium; assembly: GCA_963739755.1. Taxonomy (GTDB): domain Bacteria; phylum Pseudomonadota; class Alphaproteobacteria; order Rhizobiales; family Xanthobacteraceae; genus Bradyrhizobium. Next base: position 73,137 of record CAVUCB010000063.1, read on the forward strand.
ACGCGACGACCGGACGCCCTCGTTGACATCGCTGGCGCGAAACGTCGTGTCGACCTCGGGCGCGTGCACAGCGGCAAAGCCGGACCCCATGTTGGGCTGGCGGTCGAAAGGCTGCCCCATTGCATCGGGCGCGAGCGACGGAAAACCCGCCGCGGCGCGCGCGACCAGAACGACGTTGGGCGCGATCTCCAGCACGTCGTGCGGATCATTCTTGGAGTTCAGCGTGGATTGCATTGCCGTCCCCTGATTAGTCAATGTCATCCGCCCAGAAGGGCGTACGTGCTTACGCTATTTCGGGCGAACCCGGCCCTGCGCCACGACTCCAGCGCGGTTTGACCAAAGCAAGGCGAAGGCGTGGAGAGGTTGGGGCCGATGCGTGTGGAACCCGGTGGGGATTTGGGCTCACGCCACGTTGGCCTGCGCGCCCTCCTGCACCTCGATGGCGAGCGCATCGAGGTCGACGAGTTGCGGGTCGTCGACCGCAGGCTCCGCCTTTGCTTCGCCGCTGCCATGGACATGCATCAGCGTCTGCACGCGCCTCGCATTGAGATAGTCCGCATGCTGGTGCCGCAGCGCGACCGGCAATAGCGCTTTAGGTAGCGCAACCATCGCAAAGGCCGGCGCGGTCTTGACCTCGCTGCCTTCCCGCCAGAGCAGCGGGTTGAGCGTGTAGATCATCTGCCGCTCGATGCCGGCGGAGGGCGCCTGCGCTGCCGCGGGTGGTGCCGCCAATGTTGCATTCGCATTACCGGCGCGCGTGCGCACCGCGAGCGTCCGCAATTCCCAACACACCAGATCCGCAGCCGAGAGCACCTCGCGGCGCACCGCATCGACGCTTGCGGAAAACTGCGTGGCTTCGGCGACCTGCGTCGCAGCCCTGGTGACGGCGTCGACCAGCGCCGTGGCGCCGGCGCCAAAGCCGGGAACGGCGCGCTCGATGCTTGCGGCAAGCGCCTCGATCTGGTCGGCCAAAAGCTCGCGGTCGCGCTGGGCCGTTGCCTCGGCGAGAGCGCGTTCGGCCGAGACGATCTGCTCGTCGATGTCGGCGAGCTCCGCGCGCAGCATTCGCGCGCGATCCTCGTCGGCCCGCATTTTCGCTTCGGCCTTTTCGAGCCTCGCATTGCTGGCGCCGCTCACGGCGAGCTTCTCGGTCGTGGCGCGCTGCTCGGCCAGCGCCTTGTCGGCGAGGCCCAGGCGGACCGCGAGCTTTTCGCGCTCGGCGAGCTTCAGTTTCAGCGCAGTCTCGAACCGCTCGACCGGGCTGAGCTCACGCTTGAAAAATGCCATCAGCAACCCCTCTAATGAAATGAGACCGTCCGCCGAATCGGTTCAAGTCTATCGTGAGGACGAATTATTCGGAAACTTGGATGACATTGCGGCCGATTTCGGCGTGGCGCGGATCGGCTTGGTGCAGCTACAATCGCGAGAAGCCGTCGGAAGGACCGGGTCTGGATGAGATGGCAGTCGAAACGCTTTGGCGGCGTCATCGGCCTCGTGCTGGCCATGGCCTTCGCCTGTTGCGCCGCCACCGCCACGGCGGATAATCTCTACCGCGCCCAGACCATCGTCACCGGCCAGGGTGAGGCCAACCGCACCATCGGCTTCGCCGCCTGCCTCGAGGACGTGCTCATCAAGGTCTCCGGCGCGCTGCAACTGGCCGGCGATTCGCGGCTGGCGCCGTACAAGGCCAAGGCCGGCGATTTCGTCAAAGCCTATGACTATCACGACCAGATGTCCGGCAAGCCCAAGCGCGACGAGCAGGGAACCCGCGACCGGCCCTACGACCTCCTTGTCGACTTCGACGAGAACAAGATCGACGATGCGCTGGCGGCACTTGGCCTGAAACCCTGGCCATCGCCCCGGCCGGCCCTCGGCATCCTCATCGAGATGGAGCAGGGCGCTCGGCAGAACATCGTCACCTCGGATGCCAGGCAGTCCGACCTGCAACGCGATTCCCTGCTGGCCGCGGCCCTGAAGCGGGGGATGGCGGTCGCGCTGCCCAGTGCTGCGGCGCTGGAGAAGGCGAACATCAGCGCGGCGGAGCTGATGACGACGCCATCCGCGACGCTCGCGCCAGCGGTATCAGGTGACGTCCTGCTGCGCGGGCATCTGGTTTGGAGCGATGAGGATTTGGGCTGGGTCAGCGAATGGCAGATGGATTTTCGCGGGCAATCGCACCACTGGCAGTTTCGCGGTGTCACCTTCGACGAAGCCTTTCGGCGCGGCCTCGGCGGCGCGGCGCAGATCCTGTCCGGCAATGGTGAGCCGGGGTAACGGGTTCCGCCTTACGCGTTCGTGATATGCAGCGCGCGTCCGGAGCGGTCCCGGTCGTGCTATAAGCCCACATCCAACTGTGGAGCCCGGCCATGAGAAAGCTCGTCGCTGCTATCGCCTTTGCCGCTGTTGCTCTTGCTGCTCAATCCGCTACCGCCTGCGACTGGAACCGCGAAGCCAGCACCGAGCAGCAGGTGGTCGCTACTACCGCGCCGCCCGCGCCGGCACCCCAGACCACCTCAACGGCAACGCAGACGGTCACCGCCGACACCAGCAAGCCGGTCGAGCCGACGGCGCCGGTCGTCCTCGTCAACGACCGCCACTAGCAACATCAGCCTGATCGCAACGGTCGCCGCTCGTATCGCCGGGCGGCGTGCTGCTCGCGTCAGCCCTGCTTGTCGATGGGTTGAGCGGCTGCTCGCCGTCGCGTAAGCGTCGGCGATGATCGAGCCCTCCGGCGGCACCGACGTCCTCGCCCCAAAATCCGATGCAACGCCGGCCCTGCTCGGGGTCGCCTGTGGCGTGGGCGCGGCGCTGTTCTGGGCGCTGGGTTTTGCCGCGACCCGCCACGGCCTGAAAGCGGGACTTTCGCCCGCCGACCTGCTGATGCACCGTTTTGTCTGGTCGGGCATCGCGTTCCTCCCGCTCGTCGTTCGCTCCGGTCTCAAAAATCTCTGCGGCATTGGATGGAGCCGCGGGCTTGCGCTGATGGTGTTGGGCGGCCCGGTGTTCTCCATCATCAGTTACAGCGGCTTTCTGTTTGTGCCGCTGGGGCATGGCAGCGTCATCCAGCCTTCCTGCGCGACGCTGGGTGGCCTGTTGTTCGCCGCGGCCTTGCTGCGTGAGCGCATCTCGCCGTCGCGCTTTGCCGGCGCGCTCGTCATCGTTGCCGGCCTTGCCGTGATCGGCCTGGAGTTGATCGGCCATATCGGGCAAAGCGGGGTACAGGGCGATCTGATCTTCGTCCTCACCGGGTTCATGTTCGCCGGCTTCGGCACACTGCTTCGCTTCTGGCGCGTCTCCGCGTTGGCGGCGGCGGCCGTCATCAACGTGCTCTCGCTGGTGCTGCTGCCGATCTATGTGGCATCGGGCGGCCTCGAGCATCTCGCAGCAGCCGGCCTCGGCGAGAACGCACTGCAGGCGATCGGGCAGGGTATCCTGGCCGGCCCCGCGGCACTCTACCTCTTCGCCTATTCGGTGCAGTTGCTCGGCGCCGGACGCGCCGCCGTCTTCCCCGCAATCGTGCCGGCGCTTGCCTTGCTGGTCGGCTGGCTCGTGCTCGGCGAGCCGCCGAGCGCGTTGCAGGCGGCAGGCCTCGTCACGGTGCTGTCAGGCTTCTATCTGGCGCAGCGGCAGCGCTAGCTCAGAACGCCGGCCGCGCGATGTGCCATTGCGTGGACGCATCGGCGCCGTTGGCCTCGCCCGGGGTCTTGTCGGCCTGTGAGGTGTAGAGCGGGCGATAGCGATAGGCCCACATCTTGCTGCCATCGTCGCGCGTGATCACGGTGAAATCGCCGGTCGGCTGGTCGTCTTTCGACGCCGTCAGCGGAACCCAACGTTCATTGCATTTGCCGTTGCAATTCGACTTGTTGCCGGTGTCGTCGCGATCGAAATAGTAAAGCGTCATGCCCTTCGTATCGGTCAGCATCGCCCCCTTGTCGGTCTGGATGACGTTCGCCGGCGCGGGCGATGGTCCTTTTTTCGGCGGTGGTGGAGCAGAGGACTCGCTGCCATGCGCCAGCACCTGGCTCGCCGAGAGCAGCACGGCTGCCACAATCAACAACCTGAACATCAAAGCCTCAATGGTAAATCGTTACTTAAGCAGCGAATGGAACTCACGCTAACAGCCGAAGGTTAGTTCCACGTTTCCGGGAATTGCTGCAAATGTGAGCAAAGTTGACGCAAGCCGTGCGGATGTCGCGGCCTGCGGCAAATAGCTCACGCCGGCTTGAAGGTCGCGGTGGAACAGCTCCTCGCCTCGCGCCGTTGCAGCTTCTGAAGTCATATGGAGGAGACTGATGACGAAGCTCAAATGGCTCGGCGCCGCAGCGGTGCTGTCGATCGCGCTTGCGACCCCGCTGATGGCACAGGAGGTCAACCAGGAGCCCGGCATGATCGGGTTCAACTATCCGAATTCGCACTACCTAACTGGCGGCTATGGCGTGCGCGGACCCTATAATAGCGGCCGTTTTCCGCGCATGCCTTATGGCGGCTATGTCGTCGTTGAGCCGGCACCGGTAGGTGTTGCCGTTGGCGTCGGTCCTGTCGGCGTCATCGTCGGACCCGGCCCGTACGGACCTTACGGCGCTTACGCCTACGATCCCTACTGACGCGCAATGCGAAGGAGCGGCCCCGGGGCCGCTCTTTTGTTGCCCGCCGACAAGTCGTGACTTCACCAAATCGTCACGCTGTCGGCGAATTGCGGCCAAAGCCCACCGGTTGGATAGGACATCAGGCGCCGGCGTAGGCGAGAAACAGGGGACAAGAAAATTGGCCTACAGGATGATCGCAGAACGCGAGAACGAAACGGTGAAGGTCGAACGCCAGAGCCGGCTGATGATCGCCGCGAAGGCGAAGGTCTTTGCGAGCGCCGGCTGGAAGGTCGTGGTCACCGACGGCGAGGGCAAATCCTACGAGCCCGCCGACTTCGAGAAGCTGATGGCGGCGTGAGCTGCGGCGACCGCGATCCTGAGGCGACAGATCGACGAAGGGGCACGGTTGGAGCGCGGGTGAGGCACCGCGTTGCTACGGCGCGCCATCTCCTACCGCATGTTCGATCGCGCGCGCCGCGTCCAGCAGCACCTCCGCCAGCTCCGGTTCGCGACGGGGACCGAGCCTTGTGCGCACGGCTGACACCGTGATGGCCGCGACCGGACGATGGTCTGATGTCTTGATCCAGGTCGACATCGACTTCGTGCCCTGGATCAGACCGACCTCGCGCAGATAGTAGCCGCGCCGTCTTGCTGCGGCGATCTGGGCGAGCGCGGTGGTTGCATCGGTGCGGTAGGCCGCAAACCTCGCTTCATTGGCTGTGACGATTTTTCTCGCCTCCGGTGCCGGCATCGCGGCGAGGATCGCAACGCCCGCGCTGCTGACGCCGAGCGGGCGTCGTGCGCCGACCTCGATCGAGAGCACCTGGATGGGATAGGAGCCGATGCGGCGGTCGACGCAGAGCGTATCGTTGCCGGTCCGCACTGTCAGGAACAGGGTGTCGCCGACCTCGCGGGAGAGCTTTCGCAAGACCTCGTCCGCGGCCGCCAAAAGCGCCGAGCGGGACGGGCGCGCCAGCGCGAGTTCAAGCACCTGCCCGCCGATGGCATAGTGGCCGGTCTTGTCGTTGCGCTCGACAATGCCTTCCTCGATCAGCGCATGAACGATTCGGTGCACGGTTGGGCGCGTCAGTCCGGTGGCCTGCACCACCTCGGCGAGCGGCAAGCCCGCCTCGCGTCCCGCGGCCAGGATGCGCAGCACCGCCAGCGCTCGGCGGATCGCCTGCGCGCCTTTCCTTGGTTCTGTCGGAACGTCCGCGTCAAAACCGCTGTCCACCATGTGGACAAGAACCGCACAAATTGGTCGACAGGTAAAGGCCGGAATCCAAAGATGCTTGTTGCTTTGAGAACGCGCCGCAGGCGCCGTCCGGGGCAGCATTCGGCAAAAGCGGGTGGACCACGATCCGCCCCGGACTTCGGGAGGATTGTGATGCGGTTTCTCGCGGCTGCGCTGATCGCGACGACGGCCACCCTCGCAGGCGCCGTCGCCGCCGAGACCTATCCGGAGCGCAATGTCCGCCTGATCGTGCCTTATCTGCCCGGCGGCAACGTCGACACCGCCGCCCGCATCATCGCTGACAAACTGCAGGAACGCCTTGGCAAGCCGTTCATCGTCGAGAACAAGGCCGGCGCCGGCGGCATGATCGCAGGCGAAGCTTTTGCGAAGTCGGACCACGACGGCTACACCCTGTTCGTCGGCGCCAACGGCCCGGTGCTGTTCGCGCCCGTCATCAACCAGCGCGAGGCCTATTACTGGAAGCGTGACTTCGTTCCGATCACGTCAATCTCGATGACGCCGCTGCTGCTCGAGGTGAATCCTTCCGTCCAGGCCAAGACCGCGAAAGAATTTTTCGATCTCGCCCGCAGCGAGCCCGGCAAGCTGGCCATGGCCTCGCCGGGCGCCGGCACGACCAACCATCTCCTGAGCGAGCTGGTGCAATCCGAGCTCGGCCTGAAATGGGTCACGGTGCATTATCGCGGCAATGCGCCGGCGACCAACGACCTGGTAGGCGGGCAGGTGCAGTTTGCATTTGACCAGGTTTCGGTGGGGCTGCCCTTCATCAAGAACGGTAACGTCCGTGCGCTGGCCGTCACCAGCCCGCACCGCGTTGCGTCGCTGCCCGACGTGCCGACCTTCGCCGAGCTCGGCTTCAAGGATTTGGACGCGCAGACCTTCACGGGCCTGTTCGCGCCGGCCGGCACATCGCCTGAGATCGTGAGCAAGCTGCATGACGCCATGGCCGCGGTGCTGAAGGATCCGTCCGTGGTCGACAAGTTCGACAAGCTCGGCGCGGAGGCGGTGGCGATGACGCCGGCCGAATTTGTCGCCTATCTCGAGCACGAGGACGCGAAATGGATCCCCGTGGTGCGCAAGGCGAACATCAGGTCCGAGTGAGGCGACGTCGCGCGCGCGAAGAGGCTGGCGATCACAATGCGGCTCGATCCGGCTGACTATGGTGCAGAAAAGACCTACCGGCTGTTGACCGGGATCGTGGTGCCGCGCCCGATCGCCTGGGTGACGAGCCTGTCCGGCAGCGGAATCCTCAACCTCGCGCCGTTCAGCGCCTTCACGTTTGTCTCGCAGAAGCCGCCGATGCTCGCGATCAGCGTCGGCCGCAAGGGCGACATCTACAAGGACACCGCGCACAACATCCTCGCGAACGAGGAGTATGTCATCCATATCGCCGACACACCGCTGATGAACGCCGTGCACGAGAGCTCGGCCGAGCATCCACCCGAGATCAGCGAGGTCGATGTGCTCAAGCTCGAGACCATGGCCAGCGAACGGATCAAGGTGCCGCGGCTCGCCGCGCCGCCGGTCGCGATGGAATGCCGCTTCCGCCAGTGCCTCGAATTCGGCCAGACGCGGAGCCGGCTGATCGTGGGCGAGGTCGTCATGTTTCATATCCGCGACGGGCTGCTCAACAACGGCAAGGTCGAGACCGAAGCGCTCGACCCGATCGCGCGCATCGGCGGTCCGCGTTATGCCCGGCTCGGCGACATGGTGACGCTGCAAAGTGTCTTTCAAACCCCGAAATCGACCGACTGATCCCCAGAGAAGGAACGGTGTCATGAGCGGCACAGCACGGCGCAAGAGCATCCATATCGGCGGCTTCAAACACGCCAATCCGATCCCGAACGCCTGCCGTATCGGCAGTCTCGTGATGAGCGGCGTCATCCTCGGCCGCGACGGCGACGGCAAGATGCCGGAAAGCATGGAAGCGCAATGCGCCAACATGTTCGCGCATATGAAGGCTACCGTCGAAGCCGCAGGCGGCTCGACCTCCGACATCATCAAGATGACGGTGTGGCTCAAGGACCGCTCGCAGCGCGCACCGCTGAATGCCGAATGGCTGAAAATGTTTCCCGACGAGCATTCGCGTCCGGCGCGTCATTCGCTGCAGTCCGGCATGGAAGGCGGCGCACTCGTGCAATGCGATTTCACCGCCGTCATCGACTGAGAGGGAGTTTGGCCTTGCCGACCTATCTTCCGTTCGATCCCAATCCGCGCCGCCCGTCCAAGCCGCCGCCGCGCAACAGCGTCGACAGCCAGTTTCATGTGCTGGGTCCGCTGGAGAAATATCCGATCCGCCCGGGCGCGGCCTATCAGATGCCGACCGCGACCTGGGAGGCGGCACTGCGCATGCACCGGATGCTCGGGATCGATCGCGGCGTGATCGTACAGACCACGACCTACGGCGCCGACCACAGTGTGGTGCTCGATGGGCTCGCCATGATGGGCCCGAACTATCGCGGTTGCGCCAACGCGCTGGTGTTTGCGGAAGCTGACGACGCCTATCTCTCCGAACTGCATGAAGCCGGCGTCCGCGGCGCGCGATTCAGTTTTCGCCAGGAGCTGGGCGCGGTGTTGTCGGACAAGGATTTCGCGCGCGCGATTGCGCGGATACGGGAGCTCGGCTGGTACGCAAAAATCCAGCCGGAGAAGGACGGCATCATCTCGGGCGTCGAGAAATACCAGTCGCTGGATGTGCCCGTGCTGATCGATCACATGGCGCGGCCCGACCCCGACGCCGGCAACAACGATCCGAACCTGCGCAAGATGCTGAAGCTTTTGTCGAAGGGCAATTTCTGGGTGATGCTCTCGCTCGGCGAGAAGACCTCAAAGGCAGGCCCGCCCTGGGACGACGTCATCGCCGTAGCGCGGACCTATATCGAGGCCGCGCCCGACCGCTGCGTCTGGGCCAGCGACTGGCCGCACCCGGTCTCGGTAAAGCAGCCGCCGAATGACGCCGATCTCCTGGAGCTGATGTACCGCTACGCACCCGATCAGGCGACGCTGGAAAAGATACTCGTGCACAATCCCGCAAAACTGTTCGGATTTGCGGAGTAGGGCCGCGCTAGCGGCTTTTCGGCTGAAGCGCGACGACAAGTTCAAAAACGGCGCATCGGACCTACGGCAAATCCGGTCGATTCGGCAGCGAGATCCAAAGCACGGTCTGCGCCTGCGGCGAATGGCGCGAGATGTGGCCCTTGCCTTCGGTATCCTCGATCAGCACAAAGCTGCCGGCGGCTACGTGCCGTCTCTCGCCGTCGCTCGTCTCATACTCCACGCTGCCGTCGAGCCGCACGGTCAGCACCGGCTCCGGCACCCTGTGCCAGGCGACGTCGCGCATGCCGGCCGGAATGCGGGTGAAGCGGATGCGCGAGGCCGGATAATGGGCGGAGAGTTCGAAGGGCGCGCTGTCGGGAAAGATGGACCGTCCCACTGTGGGTATTTCGACCTCGCCGAAATGGAATTCTCCGTCCGGCGTGGCGTAGATGCGCAGGCACTTCATCGTCGGCTCCAAAAAGTCAATAATGGCCAAGTCAATGATTGCGGGTGGGACTGCAAGGCGTGACAGGATAGCATGCGCGCCAATAGCGCGATGGTTCGGCAAGGAGTTTCGGATGACCAGGGTGAAGAATTTTGCGACCGCTGTGCTTGCAGCTTCGATGCTCGCGGCGCTTGGCGCTGGTGCGCACGCCGCGACATGCGGCAACGGGCCGGGCGGGTTCGAGGCCTGGAAGCAGCAAATGGCGGGCGAGGCGAGGGCCAATGGCGTTGGGGCCGCCGGCATCAGCGCGCTGATGGGGGCGAACTATGCCAGTGCGACGATTGCCGCCGACCGCAGCCTGCACAGTTTCAAGCTCTCGCTCGATGCGTTCATGGTCAAGCGCGGTTCGGCCGCGATCGTCGCGCGCGGGCGTTCGCTGAGACAGTCGCAAGGAGCGCTGTTCGCCTCGATCGAGCAGCGCTATGGCGTGCCGCCGGGGCCGCTGATCGCGATCTGGGGCATGGAAAGCGGCTTCGGCGGCCAGCGCGGCAATCAGAACATGCTGTCGTCCATCGCAACGCTCGCCTATGACTGCCGAAGGCCCGAATATTTCACGGATCAGCTCTACGCCGCACTGAAATTGATCGATCGCGGCGTGGTGTCGGCGTCTACGCGCGGCTCCATGCATGGCGAGCTCGGGCAGACCCAGTTCCTGCCCAAGACCATGCTGGAATACGGCACCGGTAATCTCGACAACGCCGCCAATGCGCTGAACTCGACGGCCAATTTCCTCAAAGCCCATGGCTGGCGCGCCGGCGCCGGCTACCAGCCGGGCGAGCCGAATTTCGCGGCGATCGAAGCCTGGAATGCCGCGCAGGTCTATCAGAAGGCGATCGCGATCATGGGAAGGCAGATCGACGGGCAGTAAGATTCGCGTCGACGTGAATAAGCTCCGCAGCCGGGCCTAAGCCCGGGGCGGAGGGCCCGCTGTTGGCGAAGCGCGCATCTCGTGGCAACCTGCCGCGCACAAGAGCGCCCTAAAGGGCGCCGATCATGGAAACGCCCGCATGCTGATCCCGATTGCCGACGTGCCGCGCTGGTATGCCGAACGCAAACCAGAGGATGCGATTGCGATCAGCCATGCCGCCGACACGCTCTCCTGGCGGCAGCTTGAACGCAACGCCAACCGGCGCGCCCGCGCCTTTGCTGCCAAGGGCGTGAAGCCGGGCGATTTCGTCGCCATTGGCCTGCCGAACAGCAATGAATTTTTCGAAACCACCTTCGCGGTATGGAAATGCGGGGCGACGCCGACTTCGCTGTCCTGGCGGCTGCCGCGCGGTGAGGCGGCGGCGGTGCTGGAGATTCTAAAACCGTCCCTGGTGGTAGGCGGAGAGGCCGACTGGAATGCCGACAATTCGCTGCCGGCAGGCTTTGTGCCCGAAGGCTTTCCGGACGAGCCGGTGACCAATCCGGTGGCGCGCTACTGGAAGGCGATGACAAGCGGCGGCTCGACCGGCCGACCCAAGGTGATCCTCGATCACCAGCCGGCAGTGACCGACACCGCTGTCGATCAGCCGCTCGGCGTTGCGCAGGGCACCACGTTGCTCAATCCCGGACCGCTCTATCACAACGCGCCGTTCATCGTGTCGCATCTGGCGCTGTTCGCCGGCGGCCGGATCACAGGCATGGTGAAGTTCGACGCCGAGGAAGCACTCCGACTGATTGCGCGCGATCGCGTGCAATTCGTGAATTTCGTGCCGACCATGATGCATCGCATCTGGGCGCTTCCGGAAGCCGTGCGCAACGCCTACGACCTGTCGAGCCTCAAGATCGTGTTCCACATGGCCGCACCGATGCCACCATGGCTGAAGGAGAAATGGATCGAGTGGCTCGGCCCCGAACGGATTTTCGAACTTTATGGCGGCACCGAGCGGCAGGGCGCAACCATCATCACCGGCACGGAGTGGCTTGCGCACAAGGGTTCGGTCGGCAAGATCGGCGAGACCGCGCGGCTTCGGATCATCGGCGAGGACGGCAACGATGTCGCGCCAGGTGAGACCGGCGAAATCTATTTCCTGCCCAATGACGGCCCCGGCAGCACCTATCATTATCTCGGCGCGGAGCCGAAGCGGCGCGCGGACGGCTGGGAGTCGCTGGGTGATATCGGGCGGCTCGATGCCGACGGCTACCTCTATCCCGGCGACCGGTTGGCCGACATGATCCTGCGCGGCGGCGCCAATATCTATCCGGCCGAGGTCGAAGCCGCGGTCAGCGCGCATCCGAAGGTTCGTTCCTGCGTCGTCGTCGGTTTGCCCGACGCCGAATTCGGGCAGCGGGTGCATGCGATCGTCGAACTCGCCGAACAAGGCGATGCGCAGGCCGTCGCTGACGGCATGGGCAATTTCCTGACCGACCGCCTCAGCCGCTACAAGCATCCGGAAAGCTTTGAGTGTGTCACGGTCGGCTTGCGCGACGATTCGGGCAAAGTGCGCCGCACGCTGCTGCGCGACGAACGCGCCGCTTGGGTAAAGGAGAACCGCGCGTTCCGGATTTTTCCGGCGCGAGCGCACGCCAGGGCCGATTGAAGGTCCTGGTGTCGCGGGGGCAGTAGCTGAAAGCTTTTCGCGCTCCGTTGTCGGGCCTACGACACGTGACCCTGGTCGATATGAGACGACGTCTTCCTCGCGCGCTGCGGAGTGATCACGGCCGGATCCGGCGCGCCCCTGACGCCGCGCGCGCCAAACCGCTCGCGTTGAATGTCGTCTTCCGAGAACGCGGGCTCCGCACCGTTTGGCTCGCGCTGCGCAGCCGGCGGTCGGTCGAGGCGCGAGCAGACGCCGGCGGCGTCTTCCTCCTCCATATAGCGCCGGCGTGTCACTTCCTCGCCGAGACGATCCGCCGCGCGATTGCGGTAATGATAGCTCAGCGTCCTGTAGATCAGCGCGACGAGAAGCACGAAAGCTCCGGCAAAATAGATGATCTCAAGACCCATCGATTGCTCCCGATCCCCTCTGCTGGGCTCTTCCGTGAGAAGAACCGAGGGAATGCAGGCGCGTTCCTAGCGGATGCAGCCGATGAAGCGCCGGGGCGCGATCGCGAGGCGATTATTGTTCAATCTCGGGAACGAATTGGCTTGCCGCACGGGTTCCTAGCGCTTCTCGATCCTGTCCCGCCACAGCGCTTCGAACGTGCCGGTGTTATCAGGAGCGCGGGCCTGCGCGTCCAGGGGATCGCGATGCTTCTCCGCCGAGGCGCTTGCAAGCTCTCTGTTGTTATCGGAATTAACATTACTGGAACGCGCTTGCGCCGGGGCGCGCGCGGACCATTCCAGCAGTGATTTCGAAAGCATGGGCTTGCCTTCGTACCAGCACTTTCGCCCATCGACGAGGCGCCAGGACCAATAGCCTCCCGAACCTTGCGCGGCACTGCATTGCTGCTTGGCCTGCGCGGTTGCTACGGCGGTGATTGCGAGCGCGGACACGCAGGCGGCCAAAGTGATTGCTGAAATCTGCGGACGGCGTCGCACCGCACTGACGGCTCGACGAGCCAAGGGTTGATCAGTCATTGCTTCTTACCCATCCCAAACATCACTGAAATACCGCGCAAAGTCGGAAAAGAGCGGAAAATCAAGACGCTAGCAGGGTGACGAAATCAACTTTTTGCGATCTGAACAGGGAGGCGGTGGGATGGTAGGGGTAAGTAGAGCGCAACAGCCCTGCGCGCCAGGCACGGGCCGGTTAATGCGCCTTAGCGTGCAGATGCCGCGCGCGCCATTTCGGCCCCGGTCCGCGCATGTAGTGCAGTTCGGGCCGATAGGGATTCAAGACGCCGTCGATCCGCGCGAGGCGCTTTGCTATCATCGCCTTCAGGCGCCGGGCAAGCTGCATCAAGGATGGTTCTGCGCAGGTCATTGGTGTCCTCTCAGTGCAGCTTGCCGAGGACGGAGGCGAACGGAATCGTGAAGAGTTCCCCGCCGAGTTCGTCGGTCGCGTGCAGGACCCAATTGCGCCAATCTTCCGCGCTGGCCGTCGTGACGTAGGAGCGGACGATGCGATCCGCGTGCTCGAATGCCTCGACCAGACGGTCGATGGCGACACCGCGTATGGTGCCGAGCATGCGTCCGTCGTCGGTGCAATGGAAATAGACGTCCGTCATGTTCCTGACCCCGCGGGCTTGTCGACTCTCGTGGCCCACAGAGGTATCAGCAGCGCAAGTAGCAAAGAATCCGGGAGATTGCGGGGATTGCCCGCGATTTGAGTCAAATCGATTTGATCAGGCCGCGCGCACCTCCGAGAGGAAGTGGTTGACCTGATCAGCGAGGTCGCGCGACTGCGACGAGAGCTGCTCGGCGGCGCCCAGCACGCGGCCCGAGGCCGCACCGGTGTCGTCGGCGGCTCGCTGCACGCCGGAAATGTTGGAATTGACTTCCTGCGTGCCGCGCGCAGCTTCAGAGACGCTGCGCGAGATTTCCTTGGTGGCCGAGCCCTGCTCCTCGATCGCGGCCGCGATCGCAGTTCCAATCTGGTCGATCTCCGTGATGACCTCGACCACATTGCGGATCGCCGCCACCGTCTCGTCGCTGGTCGACTGGATCGCCGCGATCTGCTCGGAAATCTCCGTCGTCGCCTTGGCGGTCTGCCCGGCCAGCGATTTGACCTCGGCCGCGACGACGGCAAAGCCGCGACCGGCCTCGCCTGCGCGCGCCGCCTCGATGGTCGCGTTCAGCGCGAGCAGGTTGGTCTGCTCGGCGATGCTCTGGATCAGCGTCACGACGTCGCCGATCTTCTGCGCGCCTTCGGCGAGCGAGCGCGCGGTATCGCCGGTGCGGCGGGCGTTCTCGACGGCGCGTCCGGCGATCTCGGTGGATTGCGCCACCTGGCGGCTGATTTCCGAAATTGACGAGGTCAGTTCTTCGGTCGCGCTCGCCACCGTCTGCACGTTGCTCGAGGTCTGCTCCGAGGCGGTGGCGACCAAGGCGGCCTGGCGGTTGGTGGCGCCCGCGGTCTCGGACATAGATTGCGCGGTCTGCTCCATCACGGAGGATGCGGACGCTAGTCCGCTGACGAGTTCGCCTACCTTGGTCTCGAAGGCGCGTGTGAGATCGTCAAGCGCGCGGGCGCGGCGCATCTTGACGTCGTTTTCGGCTTCCTTCTCGGCGGCGAGCCGGTCGGCGCTGATCTTGTTGTCCTTGAACACCTGCACGGCGGCCGCCATCGCGCCGATCTCGTCGCTGCGCGCGGCCCCCGGGATTTCCTCGGCGACCTCGCCTGCGGCCAGCCGCGACATGCGGCCGGTCAGCGCGACGATGGGCGTGGTGATGCGGCGATAGACCATGGCGATCAGGCCGCAGCTTGCGGCGGCGACCGCGATCAATCCTGCAAGTGCGATCAGGAAGCTGAAATGCGCCGACGAATAGGCGGTTTCCAGGCCCTGTTCGGCGTTGTCGTAGAAGGCGTCGCGCACCGCGATGATGGCGGCAAGCCCGATCTGCGACTCGTCGTAAAAAGTGTTGACGTCGTGCTCGTATTTGCCGCTTGCCGCGCCTTCGCGAGCGAACTTCAGCTCGTTGCCGAAGCGCTCGACATAATCCGCCTGCATCTTGCCGAGTGCGGCAATGACGTTGGGGGGCGTCGCCGGATTTTTCCGCAGCGCCTCGAGCGTGGCAAGGATCTGTTCGGTGCGGCCGTTGAAGCGGCTCAATTCCAGCTTCTCGGCATCGGTCGCCGCGCGCTTGGCCGCCACCAGGCTCTTGTGCATGCTGGCGTTGAGGCCGCCGATGTCGCGCAGTGTCCAGGCGACGTTGGCGTAGCTCGCCTGCCGGTAGGCACTGCCGTCGAGGGCGGCGAGCCGGCGGACCTGCTCGTCGAGCAGCAGGGTAACATCGGCATTGAACGCGACGTTGTCGGCGACGATCTTGTTGCCGGCGGCGCGACGCGTATCGGCCGGCGCGACCAGTGCCTTGGCGATGGCCTCGCGGAGCGCGGCGAATTTCGCTTTCAGCGAGTCGATCGTGCTCGCCACGGCCTCGCCGTCTTCGAGCGGACCGGGTAGCGAGCTGCGGACCTTGTTCACCTTCGCCATGGCGCCGTCGGTCAGTGCGCGCAGCTTGTCGAGCTCGGCCGTCTGCTTCGGATCGATCGCGCTGGCGCCGAACAGGATGTTGGTGGCAAAGCCGCGCTCGGGGTTCATGTAGCGGGGGATATCGCCGACGGCGCGGACGATCTCGAGCCGCCTCTCGGCCATCGAGATATTGCCCATGGTCTGGTATTTGGTGGCAGCGATATAGGCGGCGAGGCCTCCGCCTACGGTTGCGAGCGAGACGATGGCGACGGTGAGAAGGGTACCGATTTTCATGGGATTTGGGCCGTTTGCGCTGGTCTTGACATTGGGGCGCATCCTAGATGCAGCGCATTAATCCAGTGTTTACGCTGAGGATTGCCGGCCCGCGGGGAGACCCACCGCCACTTGTAATACAGCGCTCCGCCCTTGCCATCGGCGCCGTTTTCCGGGAACTGTAGCTTTCGACGACAAACGACCGGTTTGGGGGAATTTGCGCCATGGCCTTCTCGCTCTACGACGCCACCGTTGCCAATTATCTGCAGATCCTCGGCGCGACCGAGGCGCTGATGACCAAGAGCCTGGCGCATTTCACCGAGAAGGGCGTCGATTGCGCCGAGATCGTCGAGACACGGCTGTGCGCCGACATGCTGCCGTTCCGCTTCCAGGTGGTCTCGCTCGCGCATCATTCGCGGGGCGCGATGGCGGCGGCGCAGAACGGCGTGTTCGTGCCGCCGTCGGGCAAGCCGGACCTCGACTATGCCGCGCTGCGGGCGCTGGTGACGGAGGCGCGCACCGAGCTCTCCGGCCTCACGCCCGAGATCGTCAATGCGCTGGTCGGCCGCGACGTCACCTTCAAGATCGGCGACCGCACGTTGCCGTTCACGGCGGAAGGTTTCCTGATGTCGTTCTCGCTGCCGAACTTCTTCTTCCACGCCACCACCGCCTACGACATCCTTCGCCACAAGGGCGCGCCGATCGGCAAGCGCGATTTCATGGGCCGATTGAAGCTGAAGACGTGAGGAGCGGGGGCCGCTTGCGGGCGCCTGTTGACGAGCCATCGCGGCGCTAATCTGCGCTGCGAACGGCGATGGCATCGAACCGGCGCTTCGGATGAACGAGCAGCTCTCCGCTCTCGACGATGCGCATTTCCCCGGTGCCGGCCGCCGCGGTGCGCTCCAGCACGGCGAAGACGGCGGATGCGGCGTGGCCCAGCGCGCCCGGCGTGTCCGCTTCCGCAACACGCGCGGACACGTAGAGTGCTGCGAAGAGATCGCCGGTCCCGTTCGGGCTGATCGGCAATTTCGGTGTGCGCACGCGCCAGGCCTCGTGATCGCTCGACGGCAAGGGTCTCGATCTCGCCGTCCGGCGTGTCCGCGAGTTCGGCCGAAGTGACCACGACGGTCGATGGACCGCGCGCCATCAGCGCTGCTGCCAGATCGATCACCTGATCGATCGTCGTGGCCCTGGCGCCGCTGAGCCACTCGAACTCGAAATGATTGGGCGTGATGATGTCGGCCAGCGGACACAGCCGGTCGCGCACCAGCGGCGGGATCGCGGCCGGGACGAACAGGCCGCGGTCGCGATCGCCGAGCACGGGATCGCAGGCATAGAGCAGCGCTGGATTGCGGGCCTTGGCGCGCGCGACGAAGTCCGCGACCACGCTGGCGATGTCGGACGAGCCGAGATAGCCCGACAGGATCACCTGCGCGGTGTCGACCGCGCCGCGTTCCTCGATACCCAGCAGGAGATCGGCGACGAGCTGTGCATCGAGCACCCGGCCGCGAAGCGTTGGATAGCCCGGCCGGTTGCTCAGCAGGGTGGTGGGCACCGCGATCACGTCGATGCCGTGCATCTGCATGCGGAAACACCGCGGCGCTGTTGCCGACATGGCCGTAGGCGACCTGCGACTGAATTGAAATCACGCTCATGCTGTGGGGCTGAAAGACCTCGGGTTCCATCCCCATGGGTTAACACATTGGTTATTTCTTTGCGGTCATTTTCACGGCTTCATTCAACAGGGAGGCACCATGTCTGACGTCACCATTCCCGGCGGCAAAATTCGTTCTTTCGTCGAGCGGATCGAGAATTTGGACACCGAATTGCAGGAGCTGAACGAGCAGAAGAAGGAAGTGTTCTCGGAGGCCAAGGCCGAGGGGTTCGATGTGAAGATTCTGAAAGAGATCATCAAGCTGAGGAAGCAGGACAAGGAAGAGCGCGACGAGCGCGAGAGCCTGCTCGATCTCTATATGCGCGCGATGGAGCAGGCGGGGCCGGAGAAGGTCGCGAAGGCGGCGTGAGCCAATTGAAGCAGTAGGGCGGGTTAGCGACCACGTCCGCCGTAGCTCATCAAGAGCGAAGGCGGAAGCGCAACCCGCCGACCCGTCGCAAACGAATGGCGGATTACACGGAGCCTGTCATCGGGCCGCGCATAGCGCGGACCCGTTGGCTAATCCGCCATTCGCACTATGCAATTTTCATACGGATCATCGATCGGCGCTGTCAGCGCTCTCGACTGGCCTCTTTAGATCGGCTTCCAATTCCAAGACAATGTCGCGGAGCAAAAGAGCCGCGAGCGGTTCCGTGGTCTCCTGCTCCAACACTCGATAGCGTGCGACCTCGTCTGCGCGCTGCTTCCAGCTTTCGGTACCAGCCATGTCGATTTGCTCCCCATGTCTGACCCAAGCCCGGCACGTTGGTTACTCCGAACTGTGAATTTTATTAGGCCCGCTGATGGGGTTTCGGGCGTCAATAGGGCGCAAATGCGCCCTGGTCCGTGCGCCTTGCGCGGTCATTCATCGGACTCAACCTGTCAAAGAGCGGAGAGGGCGTACGCCGAAACAGTCCGGTCATCCCCTGCGTAATGGTTCGGCTTGATCCGCGTCATTTGGGCAGCCTGCAAGGGCTGAACCCGGATCAGGCAAGCGGGCTGAGAAGCAGCGTGGGGCGGATATCAACCGCGACGTTGTCAGCGATGGTCCAGCGAGCGCAAGTCGGCTTCGTCATAGGCACAGCGATTGTCGCGATAAGCCAAAACCCGGCGATTGTAATCGGCATTGCCAAGCCGCACGACTGAAAGTCGCACGCATTCATGAGGGAGCCATGCTTGTTTTCGAAGTTCTTTCCGCAGTGGCTCTTCGCGAGAATTAGCGCGGCGTGAGTGGCGGATTGCGCCAAGCCGGCCGCGCCCTACACGCTGCTCATTCGTTCGGTTCCGGACGTTTGCTGGCTGGATCGGCCGGCGGGAAAACGCGATCATAGTTCGCGCGGGCTTCGCGAATGAGGCGGGCCCGTTCCAGCTCTGATTTCGGAACAAATCGCACGACTTCGCCCATTGGCGGCTCCGGATATTCGAGAGAATATGTGAGCTCCGCCAAGCGAATATCGTGCCAAGCCGACTGATTCGCCATCCGTGAAAATGCGGCTTCTCGCGTGTCTTTCCGGTTTTAACGCGTAGGAACGGTTGAGCGCTTGCGAAACCCATCATCTTCGCGGCCCGCAATCGATGGGCATCGCTTCCGCCTTCGCTCGTTGAGCTACGGCGGACAAGTCGCTCCACCCATCCTGCGGGCTGGCCACTAACCGAACAGCGCGACATAGATCACGTAGATCCAGCCCAGGATGCCGTGGATGATCGCCCACAGGATCGAATGATTGTTGGCATAGGAGATCGCGATGGCGAGCGCGGAGCCAAAACCCACGCCGTATTTCGCGCCTTCGACCTGAACCGCGTAGTATCGATTTCCGTTCATGGTGATCCTTCCAGTGCGTAGTACGTAGGGCGGGGTTAGCGTAGCGTAACCCGCCAAATTTGTCGCGAGCCAACGGCGGATTACGCCTTCCGCCTTCGCTCCCTGAGCTACGGCGGACTGGGCCGGCTTATCCGCCCTGCGACCCGATCCGCCTCCTCGCCGGCAGGTTGTCTCATCACCTCTCTCTCAAGATATCTTGATGCCGCTTGAGCCATGGAACAGCGAAGATCATATGACGTGTGTCATTCTAACGGCAACCCTCGCGAGCATTATCCGATCTCGCGACAAATCGAGAGAGAAGCGATGAGCGCGAGCTTTGAAAATGCGGCGACCCAATCGGTCGACGTGAACGGAACGAAATTCGTATTTCGGGAGATTGGCAGCAAGGGCGGCGTTCCCTTGGTGCTGCTTCATCACCTGACAGCAGTATTGGACGATTGGGATCCGAAGGTCGTGGATGGCCTGGCGGCGAAGCACCACGTTATTGCGTTCGACAATCGAGGGGTCGGCGGCTCCGGGGGCGCCACTCCCAAAACGGTCGAGGAGATGGCGCGCGATGCCGCCGCCTTCATAGCCGCCCTTGGATTTGACAAGGTCGACCTGCTGGGCTTCTCGCTCGGTGGTTTCGTCGCTCAGGTCGTCGCGCAACAGCAACCTGGTCTGGTGCGCAAGATCATTCTCGCGGGCACGGGACCTGCGGGCGGTGCGGGCATCGTGAATGTGGATGCCGTTCTGCAGGCTGCGTTCGGCGATGCCGGCGCCAGCAACAAGCATCCGAAGAATTTTCTGTTCTTTACCCAGACGAAGAACGGCCAGTCGGCGGCCGACGACTTCCTGCGGCGCCTGAAAGAACGCACCAAGGATCTTGACGCGCCCGTCAGCAACGAAACCATCCAGGCTCAGCTTGCGGCGATCCAGGCCTGGGGGCGGGATACTGCCGCCGGGCTTGCGACGGTCAAGCATCCCGTCCTGGTCGTCAATGGCGACGACGACGTGATGGTGCCGACGTTCAACTCATTCGAGCTGGCCCGCAGGCCGCCGAATGCCCAATTGAGCATTTTCCCTGACGCCGGCCACGGCGGCATTTTTCAGTACCATGCCGCTTTCGTTCAGCAGGCACTCGCCTTCCTCCATTAGCAAGCCGATGCTTCAACGGTAACCAGACCGTTCGATCGTGAAATGCAAATGAAATTATGATCGTAATATAAAATGTTTTCGACAGCATGGAAGCGTGCTGCCGAATATCCCGATCCAGAAAATGACCGGCACTCAATCCGGTTGGAGTAACATGATGCCCCTTTGGAAAGTCTATCATCCCGTTGGCGCCTACTCGGCTCAGGACAAGGAGGAATTCGCCGAAAAAGTCACCGCGATGTATTCAAGGATTCCGATCCCGAAATTCTACGTCGTGATGATCTTTGAGGAAGTCGCCGCCGAGTCGGTCTATGTCGGGGGCGTGTCGCACGGCAAATTCGTTCGTTTCAAGCTCGAGCACATGGCCAGGACCTTGCCCGGCCCGATCCTGAGGGAATGGTGGGTGAAGGCGGTCGACCAGTTGATCGCACCCTATGTCGGGGACCGCGGCTACGACTGGGAAGTCACCATCGACGAGGTGCCGGCCGATCTCTGGTCGCTGCAGGGTGAAATTCCGCCTCCCTTCGAATCCCACGCCGAAAAACGCTGGGTCAAGGAAAACAGGGCCAGTC
The DNA here is from genome assembly GCA_963739755.1 of uncultured Alphaproteobacteria bacterium. Classification (GTDB taxonomy): domain Bacteria; phylum Pseudomonadota; class Alphaproteobacteria; order Rhizobiales; family Xanthobacteraceae; genus Bradyrhizobium. The sequence continues at coordinate 93,971 of CAVUCB010000063.1, forward strand.
CCCACGGCCTGGAGGAAAAGCTGCCGGTCGCAAACCTGTTCAGGCCGGGCGTCACAGAAAATTCCCGCAACTGAGCCGGATACCTACGAGCTGCGCGTCCCGGGCTCGGCCGGCCCGGCCGCGACATTATCGAGCAGCGTTGCCGCTGCAGAAGGGATATAGTGGCGGCCGAGTTGCCAACCGGACGTGCCGAAGTCCTCTTTGATGTTCAATGGCAACGCGCATGCCGTCGGCAGGCATGGATCTCGACCCGATCCTGGGGTCCATCCAGATTTTAAAGTGCATCTTTCAAGCCACCTTCAAACGGAGGAGAAAATGCCTTTATTCATCACCTATGCCTCATACTCCAATGCCGAAATCAAGGGCATCATCGACAAGCCGGCAGATCGCACCGACGCGATCAAGGCGCTCATCGACAAGGCAGGCGGCAAGCTTCTCGCGGCTTACATGACGACGGGGCCGCATGACGTGGTGATCATCACCGAGCAGCCTGATGGATCGGATGCGGTCGCCATTGGAATGGCGGCGGCCGCAAGCGGGGCCGTGGCCAAGATAGAAACGGTGCGGGCCTGGACGCTTGGCGAATTCAAGGGCATCGCCGAGAAGGCCTCCCGGATTGCACAAGTCTACGTTCCGCCGGGACGATGATTGACCCCCGATGATTGCCCTTGGGCGCGTCGGCATGAATGCCCGGGTAATGGTGTGCCGCGATCAGCAGGAGATGGGATAGGTACTGGCCGAAGTCGACGAGTGCTGTGTCGATGCAACGCACAAAAGAGGCCGCCTCCAGGACAGCCTCTTTTCGGGCTCACTCAGTATGCAGTGCTCCTAGTCGCAGTAAGAAATACCAATTACCGCAACCACGCGATTTGTGCGCCGCTGAAACAAAGGGAGGCTTGATACAAGTCAAGGCGCGGCATCAAGCCGCGCCTGTCATCGCGCCATCGCATCGAACACGACGCGACCACGCCAGCATCACGACGAGGGATAGGCGGCAGGCCGGCAGCGCCAGCGGGATCCGCGGCGCGCGAGGCCCGGCCGTTCCTATCCGACGCGAACGCGTTGCTCAATATTGGCCGCCGGTCCCCCCGCGCGGCCATTGCGAGTGCCGGATGGAGGTGCTTGTGAGCCTGCGAGGCTTTTCCACGGCCCAATCGTTTCGACGATGATATTGATTCCGGCCAACGCGCTGTCGATTTGGCGCTGCACGTTGTCGACCTCGGACTTCAGGGAATTCCTGCATTTTTTGGAGCTCGGAAACCAGCCCCTGAAGTCCGTCTATCGAATTTGTGGTCAACCGGGCGACGGAAGAGTTAAATCGCTCGACGTTGATTTCCAGCGTGCCAGAGGGTTTCGACTTCTCTTGGCTCAGTTGTGTCGCCAAAGCCAGATCCGGCGGAGGCGTTTTTTCGTCGGGTGCGGCAGACGTTTGGGTATCCATCAGCTCCTCCCTTGATGCAGGTGTGTCACCAAGGCCAATCCCGAACCCATATAGTTAATAACTCGTTAACGGTGTCGAGCCATCCACAACCAGGGTGCAGCGCCGATATTTCGATCGCCGGATTTCCCGGATATCGCTTCCGCCTTCGCTTTTCGAGCTACGGCGGACAAGCCGCTCATCCGGGCCACGCTTGCTGCGGGCTCCCGCCAACTCCTGCCGCGAGCTCTCAGCCGATCATCCGGCTTGCGCCGTCGCTGCATCACGCCATCTTGGGTAGACCTCAGCATCACTTCGCGCGAATTTAGGACTTCGGTACAAGCGGGGATCGGCTATCCGGTAGCCGCTTTGCCTTCCTTCATATAAGCTGGTCGCATGAGCGAAACCGAGACTTTGTTCGTGGCCCTGCGTCAGTCCTCCGACGGAGACGTTGTGGACATGCTCGAGCGCATGGTGCGCCAGGCCCCGGATCATGCCTTGAACAAAATGAACGCGCTCGATCTCGCGGCCAGGGAGGGCCTCGACGAGGAGCGGGTCATTGCGGCGCTCCTCAACGCGGTGGGGCTCGGCATGCTGGAGATGACGTGGAGCGTCATGTGCCCGAGCTGTGGCGGTGTTCTCTCCGCCAATAAAACCCTGAAGACCGTGAACAGGGCGCAGTATAATTGCGCTTTCTGCGCCGCCGGCTATGAGACGACGCTCGACAACCTGGTCGAGGTGACCTTCACGGTAAGCCCGCGCGTGCGCAAGATTGCGGCCCATAGTCCCGACGAATTGTCCCCGGCCGAATATTATCGCCAGATCTTCTGGAGTTCGGCCATCGATCTTCCGGACGATCCGGAGAAGCTCTTGGACGAGGTCACGCTCGAAATTGTCGATTTGCCGCCGGGAGAAAGGGCCATCCTTTCCCTGCACGCGCCGGAGGGCACGTTGATCGTGTTCGATCCCGTGACGCATTCGGCCCAATTCCTCGATGTCAGGGGCGAAGAGGCGAGCGAGCGCCAGAATCTGTCCGTGATCTTCAACAAGGTCCAGTCTTCCGTCGAGACCGTTGCGTTGCGGCCCGGGCCATTGCGCCTTTCCCTGGAAAACCGCACCGAGAGCCGGGTGTTGCCGGCGGTTTGGGTGGCGAACCAGGCGCTGGACGACCTCTTGACGCGACGCAAGCCCATTCTCACGGCAAAGCGTCTCCTCACCAACCAGACGTTCCGCGACATCTACCGGACCGACACGCTCGCCATCGGCCAGCACCTCAAGATATTGAGCCTGACTTTCCTGTTCAGCGATCTCAGGGGCTCCACCGAACTCTATGAGCGCGTCGGCGACCTCACCGCCTTTGATCTCGTCAACGAGCATTTCAGGCTGCTGCAGGAGATTATCGCGTCCGAAAGGGGGGCGATCGTGAAGACCATCGGCGATGCCGTGATGGCGACCTTCGAGACGCCCGACCGGGCCATTGCGGCTGCGATCCGCATGCGCGAGGCGATGAGCGATCTCGGCGCCGAGCGTCAGCATCAGAGCCTGGGCCTGAAGATGGGCATCCATGAAGGATCATGCCTGGCGGTCACGCTCAATGCCCAGCAGGACTATTTTGGCCAGACGGTGAATATCGCCTCGCGCGTCCAGGGCCTTGCCGCATCGCGCTCGATCGTGGTGACGGAATCGGTGGTGGAGAACGCGCAGGCCCGGACCCTGCTCGAGACCAACGGGCTGAAGCCAACGCCCAAACGCGTGGCGTTGAGCGGCATCGCGGACAAGATTTCGGTCTTCGAGATATCCTGAGCGAGGCGGTGGTCGGGGGGAGTGCGTAGGGCGGGTTAGCGAAGCGTAACCCGCCGATCGGACGCGAATGAACGGCGGATTACGCCTTTGGTCAATCCGCCCCACGCGCTGGCTTGGGCTGGCGTCCTTCTGTTAGACTGCTCTTTCGAAGGAGCGGAGAATGCCCGATCCAGAGCGCAGGCTCGCAGCGGTGCTTGCCGCCGACATGGTCGGCTATAGCCGGCTGATGGAGGTCGACGAGACGGGCACGCTGGCGCGTCTCAAGACCCATCGGATCGAGCTCGTTGATCCCTCCATTGCGAAGAATCGCGGTCGCATCATCAAGACGACGGGCGACGGCATGCTGGTCGAATTTCAAAGCGTCGCGGACGCGGTGCTGTGCGCGGCCGAGGTTCAGCGCCGGATGGCGCGCCGCAATCTGGATGTCTCGCCGGCGCGGTGGATTCAGTTTCGCATTGGCATCAATCTGGGCGACGTGATCGTCGAGGACGACGATATCTTCGGCGACGGCGTCAACGTGGCGGCGCGCCTCGAAATGCTCGCCGAGCCGGGCGGCATCTGTGTCTCGGGTGCGGTGCGCGATCAGGTCGGCGATCGGCTGGATCAGATCGCATTCGAGGATCTTGGCGAGCAGAGTGTCAAGAACATCGCTCGTCCCATCCGCGTCTTTCGGATCCGGCTCGAGCCGGACGCAGCCGCCGCGCCTGAGGGCGCGAAAGACGCAGCCGGGGCGAGCGCGACCGTCAGGAAGCCGTCGATTGCCGTGCTGCCGCTCGCGAACATGAGCGGCGATCCGGAGCAGGAGTTCTTCGCGGACGGCCTCACCGAAGACATCATCACCGAGCTGTCCCGCTTCCACGAGCTGCTCGTCATCTCCCGCAACTCGACCTTCGTCTACAAGGGCAAGGCGGTGAACGTGCAGCAGGTCGCGCGCGAACTCCGTGTCGATTACGTTCTCGAGGGCAGCGTGCGCAAGGCGGGCGGCCGCATCCGGGTCACCGTGCAGCTGATCGATGCGGAAACCGACCGGCACGTCTGGGCCGAACGCTACGACCGCGAGCTCGAGGATATTTTCACGATCCAGGACGAGATGACCCGTGCGATCGTCGCAATGCTGCCCGGCCGCGTCGAGGCTGCCACCCACGACCGCGCCAAACGCAAGCCGACCGACAACATGGCGGCTTACGAGTGCGTGCTGACCGCCAAGGTCCTGCACCACCGCTCGGCCCGGGACGACAATACGCAGGCCCAGCGCCTGCTCGACCGCGCGCTCGCGCTCGATCCGAACTATGCGCATGCTCACGCATGGAAGGCATGTGTCCTGGGCCAGACCTGGGTCTATGACTGGTGCGCCGATCGCGATGCCACCATGGGGCAGGTGGCCGCGGAGCTGGAGATCGCGCTGGGGCTCGATGACAATGACAGCGACGTGCATCGGATTCTCGCCGCGCTCAGTCTCACGCGCAGGGATCACGAAAAGGCCGCGTATCATCAGGAGCGGGCGCTCGCACTGAACCCCAACTACGACCTTGTCGTCGTGCAGCAAGGCGAGCTTCTGACCTGGCTGGGCCGGCCCGAGGAGGGTATCGACTGGATCAAGCAGGCGATGCGCCTCAACCCGTGCCATCCGGAGCGCTTCTGGAGCCACCTCGGGCGCGCCTGCTACTCTGCCGAGAGGTACGCCGAGGCGGCGGAAGCCTTCTCGCGGATCACGCGGCCCGACCACACCCATCACGCCTTCCTGGCCGCCACGTTCGCGCAGATGGGCAACGCGGTGGCGGCCGCCGCGCACGCGGCGGAGGTTCTCAAGCGCGAGCCGAAATTCTCGGCGGCGGCGTACCTTGCGACCCAGCACTACAAGCGCGACGTCGACCGCCAGCGCCATGAGGCGGGCCTCCTGAAGGCGGGCCTGCCGGCCTGACCGGGCGAAGCGGCGGCGAGGAGCAGGTAGGAGGTCCTACGGTGCTCGAACGGCGTACAGTCTTTGGTAAATCATCCGCTCGGGTAGCCAGTCCAGCAGCCTGGAGCCAGGCGGCAACTTGAGGAGGTTGGCGACAATTCGAGATGAAAGCGGATGCCAATAGACCGACAGGTTATGAAATTTGACGACAGTGAATCCAAGAGCTCTTGAATTGCAGCATCAATCGCCTGTGACTGAAGTACCTCGGGTAATCGACGATTGGGCCCGAAAGCAAAAGCATCTTGCCGGAATGTTCCCTGGCAACCTTCTCCAGAAATGCTTCCTGCTCCTGGCGGGACAGATAATAGATGCATTCGATGGCTGCGATCACGTCGTAACCCGCTAATGAAGTTTCCAGGAGGTCGGCGGTCTCAAATCTGGCATTTCGCAAATTCAACGATTTCGCGCGAGCGATCGCCACATCGCTGATGTCGACGGCAATCACCGATCGTGCCTTGTGAAAAATCGTCTGGGTGAGGTGGCCTTCGCCACAACCAAGCTCAAGAACCGATTTGTTGCGAATGGACCGCGTCAGGCGCCGGCGCAGGACCCTGTCCCTGAATGTCGCGCGCGAGACGCCCCACGGATCAGGCGTTGCATAGTAGCGATTGAAATCGTCGGCCGTACGCATGGCGGCGGGTTATATCACGATCCCAACGAGCTCGCCTATCGCACGTAATTCAGCGCTTGCGCAAGCAACTGCGGGGGCGACGTGCGCGACGTATCCAGGACCAGCCGGGGGTCGGTCCATGCTTCGTATTCGGCACGCCGGTGCAGCAGGCGCGCCCAGGTGATCTCGTGCGTGCCGGCGACGCTGCGCACCCGCAATTCGATCCGCTGTCGGTGCATCGTTTCATCGGAGCAGACGCATTCGATGATCTTGAGAGGGACGCGATGTTTCGCTGCCAGATTGCGCCAGGCGGCGCGCGGCGCCTCGACCGGGTTGACCGCGTCGACGATTGCCGAGTGCCGAAGCCGGAGATGTTCGTCGGCCAGCGCCTGCGCGACCTCATAGGCCGCGATGCCGGTTTGGGTTTTGGGAAGGCCAGCGCGCCACATCGCCGCCTCGATCGGGTCGATCGAGAAATTCGGGACTGACAGGGCGCGGGAGAGGCTTTCAGCCAGCACGGTCTTTCCCGAAGCGGGCAGGCCGGACAAGACAATCAGTGTGGGCGATAGCTTTGTAATTTCCGCCATGACGGCTTTCGAAAACTGGAGCAGGTAGCCAGCCTAAGCCGGTGGTCGTTCCGGACTACGCTTGCGGGTCCATAGGTCAGGCGCAAGTACCCAAAGCATATCGCACCGATTGACCATGGGGCGCAACAGCGAAGCGCGTTGCGCCGATCAACGCGTCACATTGGATTTAACCTGTCAAAGAGCGGAGAGGGCACATCTTCGCATTCCCGCAGCACGAATGCCCGGGTGATGCATCGACAAAATCCCTCAAAAGCAGGAGGGCACAGGGAGTACCGGGTGTTTGTCGCACCCGCAGCCTCGCGTGCGAAGTGTAGAAAGCACACGAGTTAGTCACCACAGGCACGCCGAAACAGTCCGGCACTCCCTGCGCAATGGTTTTCGGCTTATTCCGCGCTCTCCCCGGAGTCCGGGCTTGATAGCCTCCGTCGCTCTCGCGAAACGTCTCGCGAGAAGCTTGATCCCAGCGTCGGGTCAGCGTCGGGGGATCAGGACCACACGGCTTTGCCGTCCGCACGATGTCGCCCGCCTGGCGACATCAACACGTCCACCGCACCCCGTTCCAACGTTTGTGGCGATTGGCCAAACGCCCCTCCATGTGGAAACGGGATGCGCGGATACAATCACATACTTCGGAAAAACGGAAGAAGAATATTTTTGGCCTCGGGGCTGGACACGACGGGCAAATCAGTGAGTAGGGCGGGTTGGCTAATCCGCCCTGCGAGCTAATTCCTGCCGTCGGCCGCAAGGCGCAGGAACTGCCGCTTCATCGCATTGACTTTTGCGACATAGGCCGCAACGAGGTGATCGCCGCACCGCTCGCCGGCCATCATCTGAAAGTTACGGCGCGCGAAAGCCGTGGCGGGACCTGCGCCGCAGAGATGGATGAAGGCAGCGAGATCCTGCCTCTCGCTCGGGCTTGCCGTCACCTCAGGCGCGCGGGCGAGAACATCAGCCACATTGCGGTCCAGATACACCGACGCCAGCTCAATGGCATGGCTCGGGATCGCGCGGACGGTGAGGGCGGTCGAACCGCAGCCCGTGTCCACCACCGCATTCCCCCGGATACAGGACCGCGCGGCCTCGGCGTAGGCCGCATCGGTCGTCTGGTAGAGGCCGACGGCGCTGGAGGCGGGCTGGTAGATCGCGAAAGGATTGAAACTCAATCGCCAGCGCCAGTAGGTGCGCGCCACCGGATTGCCTGAACTCTCGACCTGCGCCAGCGCGGCCAGCAATTCGGGCGTGATCGTGCCGGTGGAATAGGTGCGAAACAGCGGCCCGTATTGCCGCCACGTCTCGGCCGGCTCCTTGTCGAGGGCGTTGCCGACAAAGAAGAACAGCTCGGTCGGCTTGCGGATCACCTGATAGACGAGGTTCGTCAGCGCGACCACCGCAAGCAGGATCGCGACGAGGCCCGCGATCCGAACCGTCAGCGGTGCCCGCGCGAGCTTCCGCCGCGCCCACCGTGCGCCCCGCCGCCAGCGGCGAAGGCGCGGGAGGAGGCTTTTGGTTTTTCTCGGCATGCGTCTTGGGAGAGCGTGTAGGCGTTATGGCGAAGCGTATTGCGGCGACGATCTCGATGACGGATTAGCTTCGCTAATACGCGCCTCGCGGGCTCTCGGAGCGATTTTGCATCTCACCAATACGAGTTGTCCCAACGTTCGTCCATATACGGAGGAGGCCTCCAAGGCGCTGGCGGCCGCCTGGGCCGCGGAGGTGTGGCTGCCGACTGCCGCTGGCGCGGAGCCGCATCGTTCTCTTTCTTCAGGCTCTGCGCCGGCGATTTCGCGGATAAGGCGGCAAGCTGCTCTTGCAGCGCCTGTACCTGCCCGGCGATGCGCGCGTTGTCCCGGGCACTTTGCTCCTGCGTCGTCTTGAGCTGTTGAATGGCGTCGGCATGCTGGCGAAGCGTTTGGTCGTGACTGCTTTTCAGTTGGTCGAGCTTTTCGTTGATGCTCGCAAGGTCGTGCGCGATGGTCGTTAGCGATTGCGCCAGATCGGCGGATGTGGGAGTGCGGCGCCGGTTGACGGAACGTCTTTCATTTCTTTCTGGCTCGGAGCTGCCGGCGGGGAAGGCTGTTTACCCGCATCTGCTGCTTGGGCAATCAGCGATTTCGTCGGACCGCGAGGCTCGGACGCCTCCTCGTGTGCTATCGGGGCCGGCGGGGCCCATCGAGCCATGATCGCCTTGGCCTCATTGCCATATCGCGAAGCGAACGCAGCACCAAAGATGCATATCGCCAGCAAAAAGCCGACGAGGGTGAGCCCCATGGGCCCGCCCCGCCTCACGCCTGGATGGGGAGCCTTGATCGCCGATATCCTCTTCGACGCCGGCGCTTCGTTCACAGCAGCGCCGCCTGGCTCCGCGCCGGTTCCCCCCTGCCGGATCGGTGAGTCGCCGCCGCGCTCCATTCCGGAAACCATTCGGTCCAACCGCGCAAGTTCTTCTTGGGCGCTCTTGATCCGTTCATAGGCATGGGTCAGCCCGGCATCCGCGCGCTTCACACCTTGCGGTTCGTCTGGCTTGGGGTCGTCCGTCTGTCAGGCACCGATGCGCCCTCCATTCAGTCTTGCGCCAACGGAATGAGTGCGGCAGTCCGATATCGTTGAGAGAATAGGTCCCGTCGCCGCTTTGATCAAGACAACGCGGGCGTGAGGGAAAATTCATGGCGACATCGGCGGGCCGCTTCCACCGAGTTCTCAGTGCTCAGGCTATAGCAGGCGGCGGCGGATTACGCGTTGCTCATCCGGTTTAGGAGTTCCGTTTATCCAGACTACTTGCTGGCATGGAGCGGGGAAGTTCCATTAATCAAAAATTCAGACTTTGCCGGTTGATACGATCCTCAGGGGTCGGGACAGGCAGATGGGCGTTTACAGAAAAGACCAGTACCCGGAACTGATTCGGATGGCGATTGCCGCGCTTGTCGCCGTGGTGAGCGTGACCGCGCTGGTGCTGTTGGATTTTGGTCCCAACAGTTCGCAAGGCAACGCCGACGGGATGATAACGTCCGCGGTGCTCTCCCGCGCCGGTGCGATCGCAACGCCCTCAGAGAAGCCAACCGATATCGCCGCTCCCGAAACGATCGCGGTTTCCGAGCGACCGGGACGTTGATCGTTGTTTTTCACCTGATGAGGGGAAGCAAGTAGGTGCGCGCCACCGGATTGCCTGAACTCTGCCGACGATCTCTAGGCTAGTGGTGGATTACGCTGCGCTAAACCGCCCTACGTGCTACAGAGCGAGCTGCAGAAGGGATATAGTGGCGATCGAGTTGCCAATCGGACGTGCCGAAGTCTATCCCGATATTTCAATGGCAACGTACATGCCACCAACGACATGACCGGGGAACTGCCATGACGATATACACGGTCGGGATGAAACTCGGGACGCGCGCGCAGGCGCTGACGATTGAAGCCGAAGACGCACTGGTCGCGGCGCTCAAGAGCAAGCTCGAGAACCCGGAGGCCGTCATCACCTATGTTCGCAAGGCGAACCAGCGCGGCGATCGCCGCCATCCGCATGAGGGGCTGCGGAAGAAGAAGACGGGGTGAGGGGAGCGGGTAGGACGGGTCAGCAAGTAGGGCGGGTGAGCGCAGCGTAACCCGCCGATTTGTCGCGAACGGGTGGCGGATTACACTCCGTTAATCCGCCCTACGTGCTGTTGCCGTAGTGATGGCAGACGACGCATCGTTCTGGCCCGACCGGGAAGCGGTCGATCCTCAAAGCGGCGTTTTCCCATGCATTTCTAGAAGTTTGATTTCCCACGCGTCATTCTGCACCCTGTAGATCACGCGCATGGTGTTATTCCAACCCTGATTGCCCCGTAGAACGTCAATCTCGGTCCACCCCCTGAGTTCTCTCGCGAGCTCTTGCACCCGTCGGCCGGGGAGCGCAGCCTCAATGGCGTTTTTTATCTCTTGAGCCGTGCTCGCAGCAGTCTGGCTGACACGCTCAAGAACACCGACAATCTCTATCACCCCAAGCCGCTCGTTTTTTTCCAGCCTGCGCTTGGGACCGCCCTGGCCCTTGGCCTTTGGGATAGGCTTATTGAGTTCGTCGGCCGTGAAAGGCCTGGGTTCTCCCCCTGGGCGCGCCGCGCCGCCCCGAATTCCCTCCAGTTCCTCCTTCGATAGATCCTCAAAGATCTTCCCAGCCCGATTCTCCACAATCTCTTCCAGATCAGTCGCCACCGCATCCGCAGCGTCTCTTTCAAGCACATCTACGACAGCGCGAAAGAGCGCTTTCGCGCCTAGCCTCGCAAAATCGGCAACCACACCGCCGATAAAGTCGATGGGGTCCAACAACGGAGTTCTCGAGCCCCGGTTCGCTTTTGCGAGTCTCCGATACCCTTCGCAAAATGTTTCCGTCGATGTCATAGAAATTGTCGGTTCCAATCACATCGCCATACGCGAAGCGCGACGTGTTTTCACGGTGCCTGACATAATAGCCAATCACGAGTCGCTTGACGTTTAGAGACGCTAGTCCCAGAGGGGCATCTGCGTTGGTCACCAGCATACTTACAAGAGTGACGTTTATGCTGCCATTGATGGGCCTTGAAAGAACCAGGCCCGTTTCAAATGGCGTCAGCTTGCGGCGTAGGGCGCTCATAAACAAATTCATTGCCTGAGGAGGCTGTATCTCCACCCCTGTGAAGTCGTTCTGGAACCAATAGAGTTTCTCATTCTCTTTGACCAGCGTTCCCTCAGATCGCACTCTGAGATTAGGACCTTTAGCTCCTGCTACAGAAACAGCTTTAGCTCCTGCTGAAGAAGCGGCATTTCCTCCTGCTCTTGCTAAAGAAGCACCATGTTCTGCTAACAACGAACCCAAACCCCAATACAAAATATCGGTATCTGGCATCTCAAATCCTCGCGGCCGGGGATGCGACCATATGGCCAACATCCAATACTATCCTGCGCGATGAACAATCCTCTGATCGGAGGAGCTGTCCGCCATGCCGCGCGCTCGAAATCAGTGGCGCCGACGTAGTAGCCGCCAGCCGCCAGGACGAAGGTCACAGCGCTTCCGGTGAGCACGTCGAGCACCTTGTTGCACCGTGCTGCAAACAGCGTCCGTTGCCTACCGAACCGCCCGCATATGGTGGAAGTCTTTTTGCAGCCCGATCGCGTCGACCCGACGCGGCCCGTATGTTGCCGCCACGTCTCGGCCGGCTCCTTGTCGAGGGCGTTGCCGACAAAGAAGAACAGCTCAGTGGGCTTGCGGATCACCTGATAGACAAGGTTCATCGTGAGCGTCATCCAGGGACCACGCGCCGAGGGCTGATTTGGTGGGTTAGGAAGATCTCGTGGACTGAATCATCACGAGGTCTCGCCATGTTTAAGGATAGTCGTAAGGATAGCGATACGGATAGGCATACGCCTGTCCTCAAGGAGTCTTCTGACACGCTGCAGCGTGTCGAGATCATTACTGGGGCCGGCCGGCGACGGCGCTGGTCGGCCGATGCGAAGGCGGCGATTGTCGCGGAGAGTTTTGCGCCGGGTGCAAGCGTGTCCGCGGTGGCACGACGACACGACATCAGCCCAAGCCTGTTGTTTCTGTGGCGTCGTCAGACCACGCGGGTGAAGGTCGCGGAGCGCCGGGACGGAGATGTGCCACCTGGCTTTGTGCCGGTCGCGATCACTGGCTGCGGGGGCGAATTGTCGTCGCGCGAAGAGCAGGCGGCAATCGAGATCCAGCTCGGCGCGGTTCGCATCCGTGTCAGGGGGACGGTCGACCGGCGGGCGCTGTGCGAGGTGCTTGCGGCAGTCGGGACGGTTGGCCGATGATCGGGCTCCGACCTGGGTTGTCGATCTGGATCGCGACGCAGCCGATCGATTTCCGTCGGGGGATGGACTCGCTGGCGATGCTGGTGAGCGAGGCGTTTGGGGCCAATCCGTACGACGGCGGACTTTATGTCTTCCGGTCCAAGCGCCGAGATCGCGTGAAGATCCTGACCTGGGACGGAAGCGGCCTTGTCCTTTACTACAAAAGAATCGAGGGGCAGTTCACCTGGCCGCCGATCAAGGAAGGCGTCATGCCGCTATCTCATGCTCAACTCTCGGTGCTGCTCGATGGCTCAGACTGGAAGCGTGTGCCGATGCGGGTTGTGGATCAGCCAGCGCGAGCTGGTTGATCCGTATCAAGAGTAGTTCGTCACTCATGCGGAGTTGTTGTAAAATCACTCTGCATGAGTGATTTGCCTTCCGATCCAGCATTGCTCCGACAAACCGTGATGGCGCTGTCGTCAAGGCTTGCGGCGTTGTCGGCGGAATGCAGCACGCTTTCGGCCGAGCGTGATGCGGCGATCGCCCAACGCGACGCTGCGGTTCAGGAGAACGACAAGCTCCTGATGATCCTGTCCCAGTACAAGCGCACGATCTTCGGTCCCCGCTCCGAGCCACTGGATCCCGGACAGCTGCCTCTCTTCACCATCACGGCACAGGCGGCTCGTGCCGCGGCCAACGACGACGTAACCGGAGGCAGGCTGCCTGATGGAGCGGAGGGCCGTGGAAAGCGACCGGCGCGACGCAACCGAGGGAAGCTTCCGGAGCATTTGCCGCGCATCGATGTCGTAATCGATATCGAGAGCCACATCTGCCCTTGCTGCGGCGAGCGGCTGCACAAGATCGGGGAGACCGTCAAGGAAGCCTTCGACGTCATTCCGATGCAGTACCGGGTCAAGCGCATTGTGCGTCCGCGGTATGGCTGCCGGGGATGCCGCCAGGGTGTGATGCAGGCACCTGCGCCGGCCCAGGCGATCGATGGCGGGATGGTGACGGAAGCCTTGCTGGCCCACATCGCGGTGATGAAATACGGCTACCAGTTGCCGCTGTATCGGCAGGAACAGATGTTCGCCGCGCAAGGCATCATGCTCGATCGGCAGACGCTGGCCTCGTGGATGGGCCGCGCCGCCTGGTGGCTGAAGCCGCTTCACACGCTGTTGCGCGACACAGTGATGTCCTACCCGCGGCTGTTTGCCGACGAGACGCCGCTGCCGGTTCTCGATCCCGGCCGTGGCAGGACCAAAGTCTGCCAGTTCTGGGCGATCGCCACCGATGACCGTCCGTGGGGCGGCCCGGCGCCACCGGCGGTGGTCTACATGTTTGCCGAGGATCGCAAGGCGATCCGCGCCAAGCAGCTGTTCGGGGACTACCACGGCATCCTGCAGGTCGACGGCTATGCCGCCTACAAGGGCCTGATCAAGAACGGCGGCCATCTGGTGCAGTTGGCGTTCTGCTTCGCGCATGCGCGGCGGAAGTTCTGGGACGTTCACGTCGCGACCAAGTCGCCGATTGCCGCGGAAGCGCTGCAACGGATCGCGATGTTCTACGCCATCGAGGATCGCATCCGCGGTCTGCCGGCGGCGCATCGGGCTGCAGTGCGGCAGACCGACACCAGGCCGTTGATCGAGGACTTCAAACCCTGGCTCGATGCGCGGCTGCTGGAAGTCTCGAAGAAGTCCGGTCTGGGCAAAGCCATCCGCTACACCCTCAACCATTGGGACGGCCTGACGCGCTTCATCGACGACGGACGCATTGAAATAGACACTAATACGGTCGAGCGCAGCATCAAGCCGATAGGCCTGGGAAAGAAGAACTACTTGTTCGCCGGCAGTGAAGGCGGCGCAGAGACATGGGCCATTCTCGCCTCGCTCATCAACTCGGCAAAGCTGCAAGACATCGATCCGCGGCACTATCTGACCGATGTTCTCGAGCGCATCGTCTCTGGACGTACCAAGATCAATCAGCTGCACATGCTGTTGCCGTGGAATTGGAAGGCCGAGCGCGATGGTTCGGAGGCAAAGCTCGCCGCCTGATCAGTTCGACGGCAGGGCATCTGGAACTTCCTGCGCATCGCTGGTGTCGTCATAGATCTCCTCGCGGATCACGCGCAGCGTCACCTCTTGCAGATAGACTTGCAGCGCACTCTCCAGCTCGGTGAACTCCGGCAGCAGCACTTTGTCGACGAAGCCCCCGTGACGCGCGGATCATCACCGTGTTGCGTCGCTGGCGGTGATAACGAAACGGCCGCAGCCCGCAGCGACGACAGAGCGCCAAAAACAGGTGCCGGGACCATTGGTCGGGAAGTGAGAATTGCTGTTCGATCGGTGGATCGTGGCGAGCGAGTTCCTCGACCCGGGCACGCACCCGCCGCAGCGCGGCTTCCGCCGCAAGGCGCTCACCAGCAGTTCCGGCACCCACGAACAACGCCTCGATCTTCCGAAGCTTCTCGCGCAGCTGCAACTCGCTGGTCATTCTGATGCCCCGTTGCCCGCTCCAACCTGCGATCACCCCATCACCGTGCAACGGCAGCGTCAATCACCCCGACAGCGCAATCCAGAGCATTCCGCGCTCAAGTCAAGACTGGGCACGGTGATCCTCCCATGACGCTCACCCTTCTTCAGCACCTGGTGTCCGGCGGGAACATCCATCGAAACGCTGGTGGTGATCGAAGGCCATCGGTGGGCGATCGAGGACAGCTTTGAGACCGCGAAAAACGAGTTCGGGCTCGATCACAATGAGAGCAGATCTTGGCATGGGTGGCATCGCCACGTTTCCCTGGTGATGCTCGCCTTCGCCATGATGGCCGTGATCCGCCATCGCGCCAATTCGCCGCCGCCAGAAAAAACGAAACGCCGAACCACAGCAAAAATCAAAGAATAGCCACGCCGCTATTGAACCATCCGTCAATCCCCGGAAGTCCGCCCACATCGCTATACGGCTCGCCCGAAAGCGGATCCAACCCGCACACATCATCGCATGGACATTCTGGCGTCAACCGCCAGGCTGCCGCACAACGTGCCCACTTCAAAAAACGGCAACTGTAGTGCTCAGGATATTGCGGGTATGGCCGGCAAACAAGGTAACGGCGGTACACAGGCGCCGGTGGCTTATGCCGGGCGAACCGCTCTTCTGAGCCGCGCCGGGTTAACCGGCCGGCTGATTTATCTCAGGGAAAGGCTCGCTGATTAGGAGCTTCGATCCAAGTAAGTCGATCGCTTGCGGTATTTGTCCATGAGTTGGGCAGCATCTGCAGATGGTGTTGCAGCGCCGGCAAACTTTTACCGGCCGAAATCTTTCAACTTTTGTCGCCGCCGGTGGCGTAGCGCTCGAACAGCGAAACCGCGTCCTTCTGAGCGCTCGCCTGCCGTCGGATCGTGATCTCTGGCAAAATCGTCCGGCTTGGCGTTGCGCAGCTTGTCGAGTTTCTTCTGGGAGCTGTCGTCGAGCGAAGTCGGTATTGCAGACGGCCATGTCGGGGGGGACGAATCCATAGTTCGCTGCTTGTCTTGGTCTGGTCGTCATCATTTGTTCAGCGAATTTCTTTTCGTCGGCATCGGCCATTTGCTGAGCGATCTTTGCGGCTTCTATCTCGGGCATATGGCTGGTTGCCGCTTCCTTGATGAAATCTTCCGTCTGGGTGAATACAGAGGGCAAAATTTACGCAGTCTTCTCCCCACAGATTGCGCGAAGGTGATGGCTGTGCTGCAAAGGCGCTGGCAAGACCGAGAGCGAGGATCGTCGGGTGCGCTGGGAGCCTCCATCGGCTGAGATGCTGAACACGGCGATTCGCCGAAGGTGCCTACCGTGGAAAACCGCACCGGGCTTAGAGGTCCAGCGGGATGTCCCTGCTGGGCCCGGCGATAGGAACGGGCGACTTTCAATCGTTTCGACGTTCTCAGCAAACAAGGAGAGCTGCCATGGATTGGAACAGGGTCGAAGGAAACTGGAAGCAAGTAAAAGGCAAGGTGAAGGAGCGATGGGGCAAGCTGACGGATGACGATCTCGATGTGATCGCCGGCAAGCAAGACCAGCTTGAAGGCCGGCTGCAGCAACGCTACGGCTACGCCAAGGACCAGGCCCAGAAGGAAGTCAATGACTGGTACGGTCGCCAGAAGTGGTAGGGATCGCCTGGTGGAGAACCGTGAGGGCTCGCTGACGGCGAGCCCTCTTTTTTCGTATCCTTCTCGCATCCATTGCCAGCCTTTTGTGTCCGCGCAAGGTGGAGCATCACGCCAGGAAATCGGTCACCCTGAGGTGAAATAGGAACCTGGCTCGAAGCTACGTGTTGGGAAGTCAACACGATTTTGCTGCCACTGGAGAACGACATGTCCGAAAAGAATCTCAACGCTCTTTTTCTCGATACCCTCAAGGATATCTACTACGCCGAGAAGCAGATCTACAAATCCTTGCCCAAGATGGCCAAGGCAGCACAATCCGATCAGCTCCGCGCCGCGTTTGAAAAGCATCATGACGAGACGGAAGGCCATATCGAACGATTGGAGCAGATCTTCGAACTGCTTGGCAAGCCGGCCCGCGGCAAGAAGTGCGACGCGATCGAAGGCATCCTCGACAAGGGCAAGGAGGTCATGGATGAATATCAGGACGCTCCGGCTCTTGACGCTGGATTGCTCGCGGCGGCGCAAGCGGTCGAACACTACGAAATCTCCCGCTACGGTACGCTCAAGGCGTGGGCGGGGAAGCTCAGCCTCGCCCAGGCGGTAGAAGTTGCTCGACCAGACGCTGACGGAAGAAAAGAAGACCGACGAAATATCGAGCAAGATCGCGGTCTCGGCGGTCAACGCCGAAGCGGCGTGATCTCAGCCGCTCCTTTGTCCGGTCGCGCAACGACCATCATAAGAGGAAGTCGACGATGAACCTTGATCAGATCGCCGCAATAAGGTTTTCGTTAGCGCTTGCTAGTCACCGGCGACGACGGCCGAGCATGACACCGCCTAGAAACGCCACGGTGAGCGCATGTAGTGGCGCTTCTCGCGCCCAGCGAGCCAAACGATCAAGAGGCGCGCCTCGTTTCATCGTCCAGGAACATCGCGGGCGCTTCTAGGTTCTATGAAGATGATCTTGCTGGAGCACCTGCTAGTGGGAATTGCACGCAATGCCACGCGTGGCCGATGGCGATTGTCGCCGACGAAGGGCGGCGACTACGTTTAGGTGCCCGAAATGCCGAGCGCAGGAAGTTCACACGGTGGGAGTAGCGGGACGGCTCGTTCCTGCCGGGGGCGCTGCTGGCCGCGCAACGCCCTGTTTCTTCGCTCGGAAAAGGCGGCAGGTAATTAGCGCCCCTTCAAGTCGCCAGCTTGGCAACCTAATTAGCAGCTCATCGTGCTGACCATGCGGCCCGCGACGTCCTTCACGGTGACGCTCCGCCCAGTCGCGTTAGCGATCGATTGCTCAACGCAGGAAGCGCTTCGTCTTTGTCAGAAAGGTCAAGAACGATCACGCTGAACTCCCAGATAGGAGTAGTCGCGATCTTTTTCTCTGCAAGCCAAGTGAGCCTATCGCGATTATGTTGGAGGCAGCTTCGGCCTGCCGCACCTTATTGAGCATTTCGTCTCGTTCGGGTCCGGACGGCAGTATATGAGGCTTTATCGCGCGTCTCGCGGGCGAACTCGGTCAACCGATCTCGAAAGGAAACGGTCTGTTTGATCCAACGTCGATAAGTGTGATCATACCGCATGTCCGGAGGCGGGAGCGCAATTCATTCACCGACTGGATCATCGACATCGGCCCTGGAGCAGGTGACGAAGGTGGAAGAATTGTCGCATCGGGAGCGCCGGAGCAGGTCGCTGAGCAACCTCCGGAGCGTCACGGCTCGCTCTGTTGCCGCCACTTAGCCCGGCTTGTGTACCGGGCAGATACGCAGCTGTCTAAGCTGACGCCTTTTCTTTTTTGGATCTCAGATCGCGAGCGATGTTCTCAACTCGGGTATCCTTGGCCAACCCACTGGTTTTGGCATCCTCCGGGAAGTCGATGCCAAGTCTCTCGGGCGACCAGGTCCAGTAATTCTTGAGGATGCTGGTGGCTTCCTTCTCGGCGAGGAGGTTGATTCTGCAAGTCGAGGTGGTTTCGCTGCTCGGACCGCTCATCTATGGCGTTCTGCCTGATGAGCACGAAGGACGTCAGGAGCACC
>CAVUCB010000064.1:0-33864 GCA_963739755.1 uncultured Alphaproteobacteria bacterium
GCTGGTTTTCGGACGCCGGGATCACGGGAGCCTCCACACGATGAGGTAGCCGGCGGCCGAAAAGCGCCAAGGCACGAAGTCGCGGGAAGTTGGGCACGGGCCAAGCAGCGAGCGCTATGAAGATTTGATGCGGGCGCTGAGCTCGATGATACACGTGATGCTGACGGGATTCGAACTGTGTTTCGCAGATGGAAGGTCAGCGGGGTGTGGAAGGCCGTTCGCCGAGTGTTCGGAGCGCATCAACGCGTGATCCGCGCACTGATGGATGCCATTGGGTTGAGCGAGATCGCCGCCGGCGCGGGGCCAGCGTATCGGAAGCGGCAAGCGGCATCGCTTGCAGGGCGTCTGGCTCATGACGTGTCGATCCTGTTCGGTGTCGGCCGCCACTTCGGCTCGCAGCCGGGCGCGAAGGTCTCGATGACGATCATGCGCGCGCCACAGCACGGGCATGGCCAGGGCAACACACGCAGCGTGTCCGGGGCAACATCGGGCTCTTGTTGGGGATCGGCTGCAGGCGGGGCGACGTTGAGGAGTGCGCGGGCCCTTGCGA
Source organism: uncultured Alphaproteobacteria bacterium (assembly GCA_963739755.1). Taxonomy (GTDB): domain Bacteria; phylum Pseudomonadota; class Alphaproteobacteria; order Rhizobiales; family Xanthobacteraceae; genus Bradyrhizobium. The sequence continues at coordinate 551 of CAVUCB010000064.1, forward strand.
TGCCCTCGGCGCGGTTGGTTGAGGCAAAGAGCCCGTAGTGGCGGATGCGATGGAAGCCCTTGGGTAACACGTGCCGCAGGAAGCGCCTGATGAACTCGTGCGGGTGAAGCCGCATCGTCTTCCAGCGGTCGGGGCCGTTGACGCGATAGTCCTTCCAGCGGAACGCAATCGCCTCGTTGTCGGCCGCAACGAGACGGCGGTTGGAGATGGCGACACGATGGGTGTAACGGGAGAGATAGCGCAGCACCTGCTCAGGGCCCGCGAACGGCGCCTTGCAATAGACCACCCACTGGATGCGCCGCAGCGGGGCGATGAAGCACTTGAACGTTCGCTTGTCGGCGAGCCCGGCATGGGTGTTGAAGAACTTCAACTCGCCGGCGGTGTGCGCATGCATGAGCATCGCGAGCATCTTGCCCTGGAACAGGCGCGCCAGGACGTCGACATGGACGAGGAAGTTGGAGCGGGAGGCGACCCATCGGGCGCCGTCGAGCGAGAGCCCTCCGCCCGGCACGATCATATGCACGTGCGGATGATGGGTGAGCGCCGAGCCCCAGGTGTGCAGAACAGCGGTGACACCGATCCGCGCGCCGAGGCGCTTGGGATCGCGTGCGAGGGCGAGCGTTGTCTCGGCCGCCGCCTTCATCAGCAGATTGTAGACCACACGCTTGTTCTGGTAGGCGATGGCACGCAGCTCGCTCGGCAGCGTGTAGACAACGTGAAAATACGGAACGGGCAACAGCTCCGCTTCGCGGTCGGCGAGCCATCGCCGCGACGCCGCGCCCTGACACTTTGGGCAATGCCGGTTGCCGCAGGAGTTGTACGAGATCTCGGTATGGCCGCACGCCGTGTTCTCGCAGCGTGCGACATGCCCGCCGAGCGCCGCCGTGCGACATCGCTCGATCGCGCGCATCACCTTCAATTGCTCGAGGCTCACATGCCCCTGATTGGCTTCACGCCACGCAGGGCCGTGATCGCGGAGGATGTCCGCGACCTCCAGAGCTGGTCGAACCATGGCCGGCGGCGCTAGGGCGCCGGCGGCTTCTCACTTTCTCGCTTCGCGCGCCTGCGGCGCGGTGCGTTCAGACCCTCCAGGGGGCTCTCGATCTTGGCAATCAGTCCGATCGCCACGCGACAGTAGCGGGCCGTCGTCTCAGGCTTGGAATGTCCGAGCAACGCTTGGATCACGCGAAGGTCCCTGCCGCGCTCGAGCAGGTGGGTCGCAAAGCTATGGCGAAGCGAATGCAGCGGGACTGTCTTGCGCAGCCCCGCGGCTTTGGCGGCCTCCTTGAACAACCGGCTGAACTGACGCGTGGTCAGTGGCTGACGTTGACTGCGGCCTGGAAACAGCCAGCGGTGTTCGGGCGCGACGCCGTTGTTGTGCGCGGTCAGCCCCGCCTTCCACCATTGCCGCAACAGCTTCAGGACCTCCGGCGGCAGCATCACGTGCCGGTCCTTGCGGCCCTTCGACTGCACAATGCGGATGATCTTCTGCTCGCTGTCGATGTCACCCGCCCGCAGCCGCACCACCTCGCCGGCCCGCAGCCCGCAACCATAGGCCAGCGTTAGCATAGCTCGCGCCCTCAGGCTCGTCCCCATGGTCAGGACACGCTTAACCTCCTCAGGGCTCAGCACCGGCGGCAGCCTCTCGGGCTCCTTGATGTGCCAGACCTCGGCCGCCAGATCGTGGCGACGTAGCGTGACGCGGAACAAGAACCGCACCCCGGTCATGATCCGATTGCGGTTGCAGATGCTCGTCCCGCTCTCGATCAAATACAGCTGAAATCCGCGCACCTCATCGGGGGTTGCCGTATCGGGCGAGCGTTTGAGCCAGGCGGCGAACCGCTTGCAACTGGAAATGTGGCCACGCTGAGTGTGCGGGTTGAGCTTGCGCGCAGCCATGTCTTCGATCATACGCTGACGCAGCGGACTGACGGCGTTAGTCTCGCTCATGGAGAGCTCCTTCCTGATTGAGGTTGACAACACCTCCATTCTCAGGACGGGGCTCTCCACTGCTACCACTATCCTCTCAACCGGCTACCGGCCCCTCGGCTCTTGCTCCCGCGCAGCGGGCTGGAGGTGTGCTGGGCATGCTCAGTAGCTTGGAGGTGAAAGTCCTTTACCCAACCTGATGGAGGTGAAGGGTTAGCGACAACGCAAGGGCTATCGTCGCAAGGCGAGGTCTGAAGGAAGCGTTTAGCAAACGTGCGAGTCGATGGACAAGAACCGGGTACAAGGCGTGAGCATCGGACGAGCGGGCCTCCTACCGCGAAGTCCATATCCATCAAGGATGCGAAGCGTAGACCCGGCGACGATGCACGGAAGGCGACTGAGCTTACCCCAGGAGATCTGCTCTGTGTCGTCTCGACGACTGAGAATGCCGTGAGGCATCCTGAACGCAGGGCAGAAGTCAGCAGAGGGCGTATTAGGTCATGCCGTCGGCAAAGCTAGTGAGGCACTCCGTCGCCGAAAGGTGGAGTCAACAGATAGGCTGAGCCGGAAACGGTGGCTGAAGGCCCGAACGAGAGGAGAGGCAAGTAGGACATGAATCTCGAGAGCGACAAGCGGCTGAACATCCAGTTGAGACTGGACTTCTCATCGTCGCCGACGGGTGAAGCCCGGAAGGCAGAACGGGAAGACATCGAATTGCTTTCGGTGGTGAATGAACCCGAACGCCCAGTCAGCACGAGCCAAATCATGGAGGAGGTATGTGAGCGAGCAAACCTGAAGGAAGCATTGCGGCAGGTGAAGGGCAACAAAGGTAGCGCGGGTGTCGATAGGATGACTGTCGATCAACTCGGCGACTATCTGAAGGAGCACTGGCCGGCTATTCGGGAACAACTTCTGATCGGGACCTACGAACCGAAACCGGTGAGGCGGGTGGAAATCCCAAAGCCGGAAGGCGGAGGGGTGCGAAAGCTTGGTATCCCAACCGTGCTGGACCGCTTTATCCAGCAAGCGGTGATGCAGGTTCTGCAAAGGCGATGGGACCCGACATTCTCCCAATACAGCTATGGGTTTCGACCGCGTCGGTCGGCGCATCACGCCGTGGCTCAAGCGCAGCAGTATATTGCGCAAGGCTACGGATGGGTGATCGATCTCGATCTGGAAAAATTCTTCGATCGAGTCAATCATGACAAACTGATGGGCCAAATTGCCAAACGCGTCGAGGACAAGCGGCTGCTGAAGCTCATCCGGGCATTCCTCAATGCCGGGGTGATGGAGAACGGACTGGTCAGCCCAAGCGTGGAGGGTACTCCGCAAGGAGGACCGCTTTCGCCACTGCTCAGTAACCTCGTGCTCGACGAACTCGACCGCGAGCTGGAGTACCGGGGGCACCGCTTCGTTCGTTATGCGGACGACTGTAACATCTACGTTCGCAGCGAACGCGCGGGTCAACGGGTGGTGGAGAGCATCACGCGCTTCATCACACAAAAGCTCAAGCTCAAGGTAAACGAGGCGAAGAGTGCGGTGGCACGACCGCAGGAACGGAAGCTCCTCGGGTTCAGCTTCTCGGCTGGTCCGGACGTCAAGCGCACGATCGCGCCGAAATCTCTGGAGCGGTTCAAGCGGCGAATCCGGGAGATCACGCGAAGGGCCAAGGGTGTTAGCATCGAGACGACAATGGCAGAGTTGGCCACGTATATGCGGGGCTGGCGCGGCTATTTCGGCTTCTGCGAAACGCCCGAGGGGCTGATCGCCCTCACTCGCTGGGTCCGGTTGCGGCTGCGGGCCGCTCTATGGCGCCAGTGGAAAACACCACGGCGTCGCCGAGCGGCACTGGTCGCGCTGGGAGTCTCCGGGGTGGGCTGCAAGGAACACGGCCGGCAGCGGCCGCGGCCCTTGGTATCTCGCTCGCAGCAGAGCTCTCTCTACTGGGCTCTCAAATGCATACTTCAAATCGCTCGGCCTGCCATCCTTGTTCCAATCGTGTTAGCGCAACTTCTCGAACCGCCGTGTACGGACCCGTACGCACGGTGGTGTGGGAGTTGCGCCTTGCAAGCGCGTTGAAGTCTGCCGTCTGCGATGACGGCCGTGGCAAAGCCTAGCGAGCAGCCACGAACCGAGTCTTGCGTGGCGTCCGGTAACGGCCGTTGCGAAGCGTAGACAGGGAGGTTGTAGGCCGGAATGAAGTGAACGGGAATATAGCCCCGAAATCGAACGTGATCGGAGTAGCCGACCCTGTCTCTCAAAGGGGAAGGCGGAATCAAAGACCGCGACTTCGCCAGCGGCCTGAGGTGCTCCCGGGGTTCGTACCGCCAGCATGCAACCAAAGGCGTTGACGTGAACAAGGGAGATCCATCCGGTTCAGGCGCAAGCTTGTAGGACCTGCCAAGCCGAAGAGGTGAGAAGGGTCTGATGACCGGGTGGAAGTCAGTCTGACTGGTAGTACTCCGAGGACGGGAGAGCCGGCCACATGGGGAAGCGGTCAGCGGCAGTTGAATTGTTCTTGGGCGACATGGGCTCCATTCAACGGGAGTTACGGCCTTCTATTCAAAGAGAAGATCAGCTGACCATGGAAACGAAACTTGAACAAATAGCAGCGAAAGCTCGACGCGAACCAAAACTCCGTTTCACGTCGCTGGCTCATCACATCACGCGCGATCGGGTGCGGAAGAATTTGTTGCAGATTCCGAAGTGGTCGGCCGCTGGGGTGGATGGACAGATGGTGGAGGCGGCGAAGAAGAACTTCGATGGATGGATAGAGCCGATGCTCCAGTCCATTCACCGCCAAGGGTATAGAGCGCCGGATATTCGGCGGGTCTATATCCCCAAGCCTGGCAAGACGGAAAAGCGGCCACTTGGCGTGCCAACTGTCGCCGACCGGGCGCTCCAGCGCAGCACGGCCGAAGTGTTGTCTGCCATTTATGAGCAGGACTTTCTGCCCTGCTCATTCGGTGGCCGGCCAAAGCTCAGCGCTCATCATGCCCTGGCGACCCTCAATGAGGTCATCGCCGGCGGCAAGATGGGCTGGGTGCTGGAGGCGGATCTCAAGAACTTCTTCGGGAGTTCTCAATCATGATTGGGTGCTCCAGTTCGTCGCGCATCGAGTTCGGTGATCCACGCCTGATCAGTTTGATCCGGCGCTGGCTGAAAGCGGGTGTCTTCGAAGATGGAAAGGTCCATCCGAACGAGGAAGGAACACCGCAAGGGGGATCGATCAGCGTACTTTTGAGCAACCTTTATCTGCATTATGTGCTCGACCTCTGGTTCGAACGCGTGGTGAAGAGCCGGTTGCGGGGCGAAGCCCGGCTGGTGCGCTATATCGATGACTTTGTGATCTGCTTCCAATATCGATCGGACGCCATTCGTGTTCAGGACGCCTTACGCCTTCGGTTGGGAAAGTTCGGCCTCACTCTTGAGCCGACCAAGACCAAATTGGTCGAGTTTGGTCGGTTCGCGCAGCGACACGCGAGCAAATGTGGCAGAAAGCGCCCGGAAACCATCTACTTCCTGGGACTGACGCTGTATTGCACGCGAAACCTGAAAGGCAACTTCAAGGTTGGGATGCGCACCGAGAAATCTCGCATGCGGCGCAGCCTTTTGTCACTGCAGGAGCTCATGCGGCGAATACGGCATCATACGATCAGTGACCAGGTCGGCGAAATCAACGCCTTCCTACGCGGCCATTATGCCTATTATGGTGTCGCCGGGAATCTTCGGTGTCTCGTGAAGGTGTATCGCGCCGTGGAGCTTTACTGGTGTCGGATGTTGCGCAGCCGCAGCTGGGCCGGGCGACGCTTGACCTGGGAAAAGTACCACCAGATCAAAGCAAGGACGCCGTTACTGAAACCAAAGCTGCGCCTCCCATATGCGGAGTTGCAGGCTCTTGCAGTGCTGTGAAACACCTGCCGAAGAGCGTAGTGCGGTAAATCCGCACGCTACGTTCTGTGGGAACAGGAGGCGGGCGACCGCCTCCTGTGACCCGGTGGGCGGAGCCGCGAGGCTCCCCCCTATCCCGATCGCAGCGACTTTGTGCTTTGGCACGAAACGGACTAACGGCGATGGCCGACTTGAGTCCGCTTTCGGGGGTAGAGCGGAAGTTGGATTTCGGGGACGTGAGGGCCGCTGTTGACCCTTAGCGGTCATGGGCCCTAGCCCTGCAGCACGCTCGTAACAGCCCTCGTTTTTGCCTGTTAATCATCTGGTCGAGCCGTTACGGTGCTCCTACTTGGATTGGGGGCTCGGAGCAGGAAGGCAATGCGTTTCTGGCTGGCGGCCTTACCATGGCGATCTTTTTGCGCGCGGACTGTTTCCGCTCCCATCAAAATACTCGTTTGCGCCGCTAAGAGGGCGGCCATGCAACGGCCAACGCAAATCGATGCTAGGCGAGACTTCGGGAGCTATCGCCGCCGTGTTGGAAAACGACACAGTGTTCCTAGAGTGGAACATCTAATGAATGTGTATAGAATGGAACACTAGTTTTGGTTGAACGTTGTCCTCTTCCGTAACGAGGAACAACCAATGCTAATTTTTACCGAGAAAATTCCGCCGCCCCGCCGCCCTGAAATAATCGACGACAGCATCAAAGTCGATCCTGCCTCGCAAAAAAAGGAGGATCATGGGTTAAGGATGTGATAGCCAATCTTGCGGGCTTCTTTCCGAAGACCGGTAAGTAGGAAGTAAGGCCGCCTCAATTGGCGGCCTCTTTCATTTCCAGCGGGCGCGCAATGTCGTCCTTTGTGCTTTTGCGAAGTGGCAGCCGACACGGAATACGTCCGATTATCGGGGTAGACCGCCTCGGATTCTTACCATCTGGATCGAGCACAAACGCAGCGTAGTAATCCGCCCGCACAGACGTGAGTGACTGATGGCGCTGCAACCGCTATAATGCTAGGCGCGCGCGTTCATCGGAGCAAAGGAGGCTCTTATGGGCAATGCAGCCAATAACGCTTTTGATCCCAAAGCCTTTCTCGTCAAGGTAGGGGCTGGCAAAACAATCTTGAAATTTGAGAGAAGTCAGCACGTCTTCAAGCAAGGAGACGCGGCGGATGCGGTTTTTTACATTCAAGAAGGTAGAGTCAAGCTCACTGTCCTATCCGAGCAAGGCAAGGAAGCGGTCGTCGGGATTTTGGAACCGGGCCAATTCTTCGGCGAGGGGTGCCTCAATGGCCATCGGTTGCGTATCGCGACCACAACGGCGATGGAAGAATGCGTGATCACCTCAATAACCAAAGAAGCGATGATCGCCACCCTTCATACCGAACCGAAATTTTCCGAGCTGTTCATGGCGTATCTCTTGACACGGAACAGCCGAGTTGAAGAGGATTTGATCGACCAGCTCTTTAATTCAAGCGAGAAGCGACTCGCGCGCCTTCTTCTTCTGCTCGCGCATTTCGGAAAAGAAGGCACGCCTCAGCCTATTTTAGTGGATATCAGTCAGGAGACATTGGCAGAGATGATTGGAACGACCCGATCCCGGGTGAGCTTCTTCATGAACAAATTCCGCAAACTGGGACTCATCAGCTACAATGGAAAGATAGAAGTTCATAATTCGCTGTTGAATGCCGTTTTGCGTGAAAAGCCCGAGATAGAGCGGGATGATTCAACCAGCAAAGTCTAACCGACCGGTTTTGCTCGATGAGCGGACTATCGCGATCCACTTCTAGCCAAGGACGCGGCTACTGACGCTGTCCCCCAGCGCAGCCCGGTGAGAGCCGCGCGGTCGGCCCGCCATCTCAGTCCCTCGTCATCACGCCCACAGCACAAGCGCGGCTCGCGCGGCCTCGTGCTGGCCGCCATTTGAGGGCAAGCCAGTGTCCTAATTCTTCTGTGATTTATTTGTGAAGTGAGCTGTATTGACCAGCAACTTCGGAACGCGGGAGAGCACGCTGATTGAATCACCGCCCTTATCGGCATCTACCGGTGACTGAGAGTGTTGTGCTCCCGCCTGATGCAAGGGACTGCATCATGAGCACGTTTTACAGACCACCATGTCCAAAGTGCAAAGCGATAACGATGCTGGCACGGATCACCCCCGGCCCCTCGGGCTTTGACATCCGCACATTCGAGTGCCCCTTTTGCGATCACGTTCATCAGCGCGTGGTCGCGCTAGCCGACCCGATGAAATCCCGGGAAACTGCGGGCTGGCTCCGGGGCGAATTGCGAGCGCCAACGTAGGTGACCGACGACGGTACGATTTTTGGCATCCACGATTTAGAAGCAATGTTATCAGATTAAGGGAGGGAGCTATGACAACCGCAGCGCAAGCGTTTCTATTGACCGGTGGATTGTTCTGTCTCTCGTTCGCTGCGATTTATGTGTTTTGGTTTGCTGACAGGTTGCGATCTAACTTCCTGCGGAAGCCCTAGCGCGAACTTACACAGCCGGGACGCGGCTACTGTGGCTGTCGCTCATGATGCGCGCCGCGCCGATTGGAAACGCGCCGAACAATCCGCCAGGCGCTTTCAAGTCGCGATTGCTGCGGCCCAGTGCGGCGCGGTGAGCGGCGTTCGGCATGCCCGCCATCACTGTCCTCGATCACCAGGCCAACGCATGGGCGGCGGCTCGCGCGGGCGCGGCTCGGGTCCGGACGGATGCGGGTATTGTCCGGGTGAAGCGGTACGGCTTTGACATGCGCTGACGCGCGCTCATGCCGAATGTCCGATATTGGGAGAACAGCGGAAAACATCTGCTCGCAGCGAGAATTTCGCCTTTTGACCCATCAGAGACATTTCGGCGGGGCACCGACTAACTCCGCCCAATTCGGTCTTCTCGCGTCAAATTGCCGCCAGCTATCGCTGTCGGGCTGACCGGCAACGCCACAGATATAAGGGTCTAAATGCGCTTACGTACTTCTCCGTAAGTAATGGACCGAATATCGCGGCTCGACGATCTCCACTAAAATCCTTTGATCTGAGAACATAAGAATCGAGACGGCGCACCACGTTCAATTTGATATTCGACTTATCTGGTAAAGGGTGTCGAAATGACAGATGGAACGATAAAAGTCCTTCTCATGGCCATGCTATTAGGTGGTCTTGTTGGTGCTACTTACGTTCCGGAAACGTGGGACCTCCCGACGTTTCTAGTCCGAGCAATGGCGGTTGTTTGGTCTACGATGGCATTGCCGGATCGCGCTTTGCAGCACATTGCCCGAAAGCGCGTTCCGTCCAGCGGCAGCCCTGTATCAGCTCACGCCGCGCATGGGCACGCGGCGTAGAAATTTGAGCCGCCTTCGGGCGGCTTTTATTTGACCTCATCAGACTGGATGTGGGCCGGTCTGACGATGTCCGTTGGTTGGGGAAGACCGGAAGGAAGTGGCTGGCAGAGGGTCGAAACGGCGCTTTTGAGCGGTCCTGCACGCGGTCGCAGCGCGTGCGGTTTCCGTCTTGGTCCGCCGGGCCGAAGCCTAACGATCTCAATAGTCGATTAGCTTTAGCGGCTGCCTTTGGCGAAAAGTGATAGGATCAATATCGCTCGGGCGGGATTTATCGGACGGTGGTGACGCTTCTGAGGAGGTTTCAAATGTATGGTCGTATCTTGGGACTCACGACATCTGCTCTCATTCTGGCGTACGGCACCGTCGGTGCCTTCGCACAGAGCCAAACGACACCCCAACCAGATCAGCAACAAATGCAATCGCATCCCATGGGCCAGGAAGGCGCGGGCCCGATGGGGCACGGAAGTATGATGGGCGGCGGCATGATGGGGCATATGATGGGGCGCGGCATGATGGGTGGAGGCGTGATGGGACCACCTTTTATGATGCGTATGATGTTCGCTCTGATGGACGCCGACGGCGATGGGACCATCTCACTCCAGGAGTTTCAGGCAGCTCACGAACGAATTTTCAAGGCAATGGATAGCAATAAAGACGGCAAGCTTACGCTGGAGGAGATGCAAGCGTTCATCCACGGGACCAGGTGATCGGGAGTCCGCGGCAGCCTGACGAGCAAGTAGACCAGCTAGCTCGTGTACGCTACTCGCCCGGACGAATAGCTCGAACTGGCTCGTGACAGGCGAATGTTCGCCGGGCTTGCGAAAGGCCAGGCATGTCCGAGTTGTGTCTAAGCGGGCCCGCCTTCCATGTCGCTTTCTGGCACGAACCGGACCAGTTGGGTCTGTCTGGCGATGTCCGTTGATTGGGGAAGACCGGAAGTGACTGACGGATTGTCAAAACGGCGCTTTTGACCCACTCGGACTTCGGCGGCTAATTTTGCTGTGATGCAAAAGACATCGCTCGATTGAGGACGTGGTAGGGTGTAGTCGCCTGCTTAAGGGGGCGACCATGAAGCGACGCGAGTTCGTCACGCTTCTCGGCGGCGCGGCGGTCGCTTGGCCGCTTGCGGCCCGGGCGCAGCTGTCGGCGATGCCGGTGATTGGGTTCCTCCACGGCGCGTCCCCTGACGGGTTTGCGCCTTACCAGGCCGCGTTCCGTCAGGGCTTGAAAGAAGCCGGCTATGTCGAAGGCCAGAACGTGGTTATCGAATATCGCTGGGCTGCGGGGCAATACGAACGATTGCCGGCGCTGGTGGCTGATTTGATCAATCGACAGGTGGTTGTGATCGCCGCGACCGCCGACCCCTCGGCACTCGCGGCTAAGGCGGCGACTGCGACAATTCCGATAGTCTTCTTCAGCGGCAGCGATCCCGTGAAGCTCGGCCTCGTCTGTGAATAAGCGCCCGAGAGTGACCCCTCCACCGCAAATTGGATCAATAGCTTAACGTGCCGATCGGCGTCGGGACCCCGCGCCGATTCACACTCAGCTGCAACCCCGCCGACAGCCTGCAAACGGTTTGAACCCGGCGCGGGCGTGCTCTATAAAAAGCGGGTCGGGGTATTCAGCCGACATCACGATGACACAACGATGCGAGACGAAAATCGGGCCGAAAAGTGCTAGAAGTACCTGATTTTATTGAATAAGTTTGCGGGCGTAGTTCAATGGCAGAACGGCAGCTTCCCAAGCTGCATACGAGGGTTCGATTCCCTTCGCCCGCTCCAAAACTCAGCGCTGTCCCATCTCGGAATAACTTCAAACCGCACGGGTTTCGATCGGTCAGGAACCGATCGCGGCGGCTTGGCTTTGTGTTCAGTGGGAACTTCCCGGTGAAATAGTCATCTACAGCGGAGGAGGACACCGAAATGGCCGAAGACCAAAATCCGCCCGCTGGTCCAGATCTCGCGCTGGGCGTTGCCGTTGGCGACTTCAAGAACGATATGCTGGTCGGCCATGTCGGTGATCAGGAAGTCCTGCTGGTACGCGCGGAATCAGAGATTTTCGCGATCGACGCGCATTGCAGCCATTATCACGGGCCGCTCGCCGAGGGATTGGTGGTGGGCGCGAGCGTGCGCTGCCCCTGGCATCATGCCTGCTTTGATTTGCGCACCGGCGAGGCGATCCGCGCGCCGGCGCTCTCGCCGCTTTCGGTCTGGAGGGTGGAGCAGGAGGGCGGCCGCATCTTTGTCCGCGGAAGCAGGATCGGCCGCAACCGGCGAAAACGGCGCCGGCCGATGCGCCGCGCCGGATCGTGATTGTCGGCGGCGGCGCGGCCGGTTTTGCGGCGGCGGAGATGTTGCGGCGCGAGGGGTATGGCGGCCAGATCACCATGCTGAGCAGCGACACCGCGGCGCCGGTCGATCGGCCGAACCTGTCGAAGGATTATCTCGCCGGCAGCGCGCCGGAAGACTGGGTGCCGCTGCGCCCGGACAGTTTTTACGCGGACTTCGCGATCAACCTCGCAGCTCGCGACCAACGTCACCGCGATCGACGCCAAGGCCGGCCAGGTCGTGCTCGCCGACGGCAAGACCGTGCCCTATGACCGTCTGCTGCTCGCGACCGGCGCCGAGCCGGTGCGGCTGCCGATGCCGGGCGCCGACCAGCCGCATGTCCATACCTTGCGATCGCTGGCCGACAGCCGCGCGATCATCGAGAATGCCGAAGAGCGCAAAGCGCGCCGTCGTGATCGGCGCGAGCTTCATCGGGCTCGAAGCCGCCGCGGCGCTGCGCGCGCGCGACATCGAGGTTCATGTCGTTGCACCCGAACAGCGGCCGATGGAGCGCATCCTTGGTCCCGACATGGGCGACTTCGTGCGTGCGCCTCCACGAGGAGCACGGCGTGATCTTCCATCTCGGCGATACCGTTGACCGCCATCGACGGCAAGCGGGCCACGCTCAAGAGCGGCGGCTACGCTGGAGGCGGATCTGGTCGTGGTCGGCGTCGGCGTGCGCCCGCGGCTGACGCTCGCCGAGCAGGCAGGGCTTGCCATCGACCGCGGCGTGACGGTCAACGCCTATCTCGAAACCAGCGCGCCCGGCATTTATGCCGCCGGCGACATCGCGCGCTGGCCCGACCCGCATTCCCGCGAGAACATTCGCGTCGAGCATTGGGTGGTGGCGGAACGCCAGGGCCAGACCGCCGCGCGCAACATGCTCGGGCGCGCGCGAAGTCTTCGACGCCGTGCCGTTCTTCTGGAGCCAGCATTACGACGTGCCGATCAACTATGTCGGCCACGCCGAGAAGTGGGACGAGATCGCGGTCGACGGCGACATCAAGGGCCGGGATTGCATCCTGCGCTACAAGAGCAGGGCGGACGCGTGCTGGCGGTCGCCTCGATCTATCGCGACGTCGAAAGCCTGAAGGCCGAGCTTGCGATGGAGAAAGCGTAACGCGCTGATGCGCGTTACGCTGGTTGTGGGCGATCACGCGCCCTGCGGCACCTGATCCAGAAAGCCGGTGATGCTGATCGGATGCGGCCTTCCTTCAGCACGGCGAAATCGGTGCCCTTGATCGGGCTGTCGACGCCGTCGGGGCCGAGGCCCCAGCAGAAGCGAACGTTATCGCCATAGCCGTTCGGCTCGCCGATCAGCTTGAACTTGAAATCCGGAAAGCGCTGCTGCACGCCCGCGATCAGCGCGTCGACGCCGTCATGGCCGTCGCCGCTCATCACGGGATCGACGTATTTCGCATCCGCCGTCCAGTCTGCGCTGAGCATCTCGCGGCGGCGGCTCGCCGTCTTCTCGTTCCAGAGCTCGATGTAGCGGCGGGCAATGGTGTTGACGTCGGTCATGTCTCATCTCCTCTTGTTGAGCCGTCTTGGTCGGCGGCTCAACAATGGGAGATGGGTGAGGACCAAATCGATTACCTCGGAGGTCAAGCCTTCAGGCTACGGCTCGATCTTGAGCGTCGCCTTCATGTTGGGATGAAAGCGGCAGTAATAATCGACATTGCCTGCTTTCTTCAGAACGTAGGTCACCGTTTTCTTCGGCGGCATCGTCACGTCGAAGTCGCCGTTCTTTGCCGTCGCGGTGTGGGCGAACACGTCCTTGTTCACCAGCTCGAGTGTATCGCCGACCTTGGCTGTCACCTCGGCCGGCGAGATCACCAGGTTCTCCATGACGATCTGGATCGTCGCCGCATGCGCCGGGATGGCCAACGCGCCGAAAGCGAGCGCAGCCACCATCAGGCGAAGGCATCCCTGCTGCATGGAAAGCTCCTACTTCAGGCTCGCCGCGACATGTTCGGCATGCTGCTCGTGGCCCTGAAAGATCTTCAGGCCGGTCTGCAGCAGGCTCTTCAGCTCGGCGTTGCTGGCCGAAGGGATCAACTGCTTCTCCAGCGCGCTGTCGACCGTCTTGTGGTAGGCGACCTCGTTGGCGACATAGGCCTTGTCGAAGGCGGCGCCGCTGAGCTTGCCGAGCTCGGCGAGCTTGTCGGCGGCCTGCTTCGACAGCGCCTTCGAGGTGTCGTTGTCCTCAGGCGTGACGTTGAGCTTCTTGACGAGGTCGAGCGCCTGCTTGTTCACGGCCTCATGGTCGCGCACCATGTCGTCCGCGAACGCCTTGACTTCCTTGTTGCTGGCCTTGGTCTGCGCCTGCTTGGCGGCCGCGATATCGATCACACCGGCGGTGTAGGCGATATGCGCGATCTGCGGATCGGTGAGCTTGGCGCCTTGCGCGAACGCGGCGCCGCTCAACTAGTGTCATTGCGGCAAGTGCCGCGCCCAATCGAACGAACATGTTGGATCCTCCTGTGGCGCCCTATCGGCGCTGCTGGTTGCACAGGGGTTGGATGAGGCGCGGCGCGAGAGGTTCCGGAAAAAATTTACGCGTAGTCCAGCCGCTTCAGCACGGCCTCCGTCAGGCGGTCGCAGCGGCGGCCGGCGAACGGAAACGCGTCCATCACCACAGGGCCGATCTTCTTCTCGACATTGTCGCGCAGCATGGCGCGGGCGCGGTGCAGCCGCGTCTTCACGGTCTCCGGCTTCAGATCGAGGATTTCGGCGGTCTCCTCCACATTCATGCCTTCGACCACGCGGGTGATGAAGACCATGCGGAACGGTTCGGGCAGCTCATCGATCGCGCCTTCGACGACATGCTGGATTTCACGTTGGGCCATGGATTTTTCCGGATCGTCGGCGGCCGACATGAGGGGAAACTGGATGATCTGCGCTTCAAGCGTGCCTTGCGGCAGCGACGATAGCTCGACGCCGGGCGCTCGGCGGCGCAGCCGGCCCAGCGCCTCGTTCATCGCGATCCGCGACAGCCAGGTCGACAGGCTCGAGTCGCCGCGAAAATCGGCGAGATGCGTGAAGGCCCGGACATAGGTCTCCTGGACGACGTCCTCGGCCTCGCCATCGTTGCGCAGGATACCGCGCGCCAGCCGGTAGAGCCGGCGGTTGTGGGCCTTGATGATGGCGCGCACCGCCGTCTCGTCGCGGATGAGCGCACGGCGGACGAGTTCGGCATCGCCGGCCGCGGCGGGAATGGTCTGGGGTGCTGGCGCCTGGGCCATGTGCAGCCTCGCTTTTAACCTGGCAAATCCGAGTATTGGATGCGGCAGAGGCGCCGAGGGTTCCCGAAAATCGGTCAGAAATTGGTTAGCCGGGCAGGGGCTCGGCTTCCAGCGCCGCGGCGCCATGGGCATGGACTTCCAGCGCATCCAGGAAACAGCGCACTTTGGCCGGCACGAATTGGCGCGCCGGGAGCAGGGCATGGACGGAAAGCGGCTCGCAGACGTGGTCGGGCAGCAGCGCGCTTGAGCGAGCCGGCTTCGACCGCGGCGCGGGTGAAGCTTGCCGTCACCCTCAGCACGCCATGGCCGGCCAGCGCCGCTTGCAGCCGGATATGGGCATTCGAGCTGACGAGCTTCGCTTTCTCCACGGCGAGGTGTTCGGCCGTGCCTGCCGGGCGGGGTGATCGCCCAGGCCATGTCGCTGGGGCCGGCGAGCAGCGGCAATCGGACAAGGTCCTGCAGCGTTTGCGGTTCGCCGAAGCGTTGCAGCAGCGCCGGCGCGGCGAACAGCCCGCGCTCCAGCGTAAACACCCGGCGGATCACGATCCCGGCCGACGGCAGCGGCGCCTCCAGCATGGCGAACACGATGTCGTAATTCTCGGCGACGGGATTGACGATCTCGTGCTCGACATCGATCCGGATGGTGAGATCGGGATAGCGCGCCATCAAATCGCAGGCGACGGGGCCTGCATGATGGGCGCCGAATTCGTAAGGTGACTTGATGCGAAGCGTGCCGGCCACGGCGCTGCTCATGGCCAGCGCCTCGGTCTTCGTCTCATGCAGCGCGATGAACAGCGGCTGCACCCGCCGATAAATGGTGTCGCCCGCGTCCGTCAGGCGCAGATGTCGCGTGGTGCGCTCGATCAGCCTTAAGCCGAGCTGGCCCTCGAGCCGCTGCACTGCAGCACTAAGGCTCGATTTGGGATGGCCGAGCACCCGCGCGGCCGCACTGAAGCCGCCGTGCTGGACCACCTCGCAAAACAGCTCCCAATCCCGCCAATCCATCACTGGATTGTCCATCCACCTGGACAGTGTGTCCAGACAAATCCCGTTCTCCGGAAATGCCGATGACCTAGAAATTGGAACAAGTCCAACAGGGAGGGTGACATGAACGACGACGGAATCTTTCTCTACAATTCCTGGTACGTCGCGGCCTGGAATCACGAATTGATCGACGGCAAGAAGCTGGCGCGCACGATCCTGGAGAAGCCGATCGTGCTCTATCGCGGTTCGAGCGGAAAGGTCGTCGCGCTGGACGATCGCTGCTGTCACCGCGCGGCCCCGCTTGTCGATGGGGCGCATCGAGGGCGATGACATCCGCTGCATGTATCACGGCATGAAGTTCGCCGCCGACGGCAAATGCATCCAGATCCCCGGCCAGGACAACATCCCGCCAAAACTCGGCGTTCGCAGCTATCCCGTGGTCGAGCGCTACAATCTGGTCTTCATCTGGACCGGCGATCCCGAGAAGGCCGATCCGAAGCTGATCCTCGACTATCCGCCGCTCGAAGATTCCAAATGGCGCGGGCTGCCCGGCTACATGCACTACAAGGCCAACTGGCTTCTGATCGTCGACAACCTATCCGACTTCGCCCATCTCGCCTTCGTGCACACCAACACGCTCGGCGGCTCCGAGGAATATGCCTACAAGACCAAGCCGGTCGCGATCGAGAAGCTGGATGACGGTTTCCGTGTCGAGCGCTGGCACATGGGCGCCGAGCCGCCGCCCTATCACAAGAAGGTCATTCCGAACAAAACCGACAAGATCGACCGCCGCAATATCGGCCGCATGATCATTCCCGGCATCTTCACGCTCGACACGACCTTCGCGCCCGCAGGAGGGGGCGTCGAGAAGGGCGTTGCGGTCCCCGGCACGCGGTCATACCGCAACGCGCAGTTCATGACGCCGGAGACGCGGGCTCGCACGCACTTCTTCTGGAATTATCTGCACGATTTCGACATCGACAATCCGAACATCGCGCTGTCGCTGCGTCACTCGCTCGAGGAAGGCTTCAACGAGGACAAGGACATCATCGAGGCGCAGCAGAAGGTGTTCGATGCCGATCCGAACTACCAGTTGCTTGCGATCGGCGCCGACGCGCCGCTGACCTATTTCCGCTGGCTGTTCTCGCGGAAGATCGAAGCGGAGAAGAATGCCGCACGCGCGGCGTAGACCAGACAGCGCGGCTGCGGCCGCGCCGTCCCGCAATCGTGAGTGCCTGAACATCGATCAGGCTGGGGTGCCCGCCGGAACTGGCGTAAAAGAAGGGCTGCGAAATCGTCGGTTCTTGATCAGGGCCAATCGGCCTGATCGCGATCAATCGGAGAACCAGCGTGACCGAAAAAGCGAAGACGCCGGACCAGAATGCCTACGCGGACTGGGCGCATCAGGTCTGCCTGTGGCCGCTGGAAGCCACGAGATTGGCGCTGAATGCCTATTCGCAATGGTTCGACGAGCGCCAGCCCACGCGCTCCTGCGTGTCAGACCAGACGCTGCTTGCCTGGACGACGCAGAACGCGGTCGCGTTGCAGCTCCCGTCGATGCGCTTGCGGGATTTTTCGCGCGGAAGCGCCGGGCAGCCGCTTCTCGTCTGTGCCCCCTATGCGCTGCATCGAGCGCTGATCGCGGATTTCGCGCCCGGCCACAGCCTCGTGGAGGCGCTTCAAAAAGGCGGCGTGAACCGCATCTACGTCACCGATTGGAGCTCGGCCACACCGGAGATGCGTTATTTTTCCATCGACAATTATCTTGCCGATCTCAATGTGGCGATCGATGAGATCGGCACACCGGTCGATCTCGTCGGCCTGTGCCAGGGCGGATGGCTGTCGCTCGTCTATGCCGCTCGCTTTCCCGGCAAGGTACGGCGGCTCGTGCTCGCGGGCAGCCCGATCGACGTTTCCGTGCCGTCGGAGATATCCATGATGGCGGCTGCTCTTCCGCAGCAACCCTTCGACCAGTTGGTGCGCCGGGGCGATGGAATCGTGAGCGGCAAACACATGCTTCAGCTCTGGAGCCTTCGGCCTAGCCTGCATGACGCGGAAGCGGCGCTGCAAAGAGATCTCAGCGACGGTTCGGACGAAGCCAAGGCGCTGCTCGATCGTTTCGAGCGCTGGGATCACGAAACGCTGGATCTGCCAGGCACCTATTATGTCGAGACGACCGACTGGATTTTTCGCGAGAACCGGATCGCCAAGGGACAGTTCGTTGCGCTTGGCCGCCCGATCGAACTTGCCGCGGTAAAGGTGCCGGTCTTCCTGCTGGCCGGCGAGAGCGACATCATTGTGCCGGGCGAGCAGGCTTTCGCCACGGCGCGGCTGTTGGGCACGCAATCGGTGTGGCTGGAGCGCGCCGCCGAGCCGTGCGATCACCTCGGCCTTTTCATGGGACGCAAGGCTTTGCGCCATTCCTGGCGTCGGATCGCGCGCTGGCTGCAGGCCGATATCGACAATGCTGCGCGCGCAAGGATCAGCGCGTGAGAGATGAATGGAAATTGCCCCGGATTGCGCTTGCAATCCGGGGGCAGCGGGCGACCCATCCCGGAGCGCGCGGCGTTACTTCGCCGCGACCACCATGATCTCGACCAGATATTGCGGGGCGGCGAGCTTCGCCTCGACGGTGGCGCGCGCCGGCGTGTTGCCGGGCGAGACCCAAGCGTCCCACACCGCGTTCATCTCGGCAAAATTCTTCATGTCGGTGATGTAGATGTTCGTCGACAGCAGCTTCGACTTGTCGGTGCCGGCCTTGGCCAGATGGCCGTCGATGATCGACAAGGATCTCCTGGGTCTGCTCGGTGACGCTCTCGCCCTTGGCCGTGTTGGCGACGACACCGGCGAGATAGACGGTGTTGCCGTGGACGACGACCTGGCTCATGCGCGGCCCGGTTTCAAGACGCTGAATGCTCATGGGGTTCTCCGGCTGGAATTGGCGGCTCTTCCTAGCGCGGTGGACGCTTCGACGCCAGCCTCACGGAAACCGCTTGAAAAACGCCCAGATCGCTTCGGCGCCGTCGATGTCGTGGTTCTGCGGGCCCAGCATGTAGTTCACCATGCGCGGAAAGCGCGTGTCGTTGAAACTGCCGGGCATGCGATGGCCGCCATCATTGATGCGGTAGAGCACGACGTCGCGCCCTTCCGGACAGCGCGATTTAACGCGCGTCACCGTGCTCTCGTCCGTCGCGTCGCGGTCGTCGAGATCGGTTGAAGCTGCATCGCTTTCCTCGCAGCCATCGATCCGCCGCCAGAAGGCTACCGTCTTCTCGGTCGACCAATAGCCGTCGGCCGCAAAGCGGCTGCTGCCGCGTCCGCCCTCATAGGGGATCAACGGATCGGCAGTGCCGTTCATCATCAGCATCGGTACGGGCCGCGAGGGATGGCAGGCGCCGGCCGATTCATCGGCAAGGTTCATGATGACGCTTGCGCCGGCGGCGAACAGGTCGGCGCGGGCGCAGACCAGCGTCATGGTCATCGCGCCGCCATTGGAGACGCCGGTGACATAGATGCGCTTCGGATCGGCGCTGCCGTCGCCGACATACTTCTCGATCAGCCTGGTGATGAAGGCGACGTCGTCGGTGCCTTCCGGCGGCGTGCGGCCCGCGCGCATTTCGACAGACCTAAAGTCCGCCCAGGCGCGGTTCAGTCCGTCCGGAAACACCACGCCGAACTTTTCGCGCCTGGCAACTGCTGGCCACGATGTCCGCGTCGCCATGTCGTCGCCGCTCTGGGTGTTGCCGTGCAGGGCGATCACCAGCGGCGCCGGTTTCTCGGCCGGTAGCACGGCCGTGAATGTCCGCGTCACGCCGTTGACGGTGATCGTATCCGCGAGCGCGGGGCTGGCGCAGCACAGCACGGCCGCGGCGGCGACACATCGCAATTTCATTGGCATTGGATTTCACCCGGCAAGCGTTTGGCAGAGCCAATTTTACAAATGGTTCCGCGCTTTGTCCGAATTTTGTTCCGGGAACAGGTGCACGGGATCAGCATTGGTGCAGCAGTGGGCAGCTTCTGGAGGATGAGACGATGAAATTGGCAATTGCACTGGCGACCGTCGCGGGCTTGGCTCTCGCCATTCCGGCGGCGAACGCGGACGAAACCCGGGTGGGCGTCGGCGTCGGCCCCGTGGGCGCGGGCGTAACCGTCGGTGAGTTGCACGAGCGTGACCGCACCACCGTGATCAAGCGCGAAGAGCCGCGCGAGGAGCACACCACGGTGATCAGGAGGGAACGCGAGGAGCCCGACAACAAGGTCATCATCAAGGAGCATGAGCACTAAGGGCATGATCCGAAAAATTGTGCAGCGGTTTTCCGAAAAGATCATGCTCAATCAAAAACCTAAAGCGCGATGCAACCTGACCTCATCACGCTTTGAGGCACGCTGCACCCTCTGATTGAATTTTGACTCGAACCAAAGCCCCGTGGATTTCCGCGGGGCTTTCTTTTTGCGTCTCCGGAAAATTACGGCAAGGAAATATTAACCTGTTCCAGTTTGGGACCGGCGCGGCCCCATCTGCGGTCCAAAACCTACGTAAGTGCAGCGCGCCTGCAACACCCGATTTGAATTTAGGTTGAAGCATCCCGGCCGCCTAGACAAAATCACGATCTCGAAACACCCTGCGTACCGCATCATCACCAAGACAGTCAGATTCGATTTTCGGTTGAACTGGGGCAGGACATGAAACTTGCGACGTGGTTGCTGGCGGCCGTTCTCTTGCTGATTGGAGTGGCGCCAAGCCATGCCGTGGTCCGGATCGCGGATGACCGCGGCGGCCGGATCGGCACCTACGTCGACAAATATCAGGGCCTGCGATCCTCCGGCGAAGCCGTCATCATCGACGGGCTGTGCGCCTCGGCCTGCACCATCGTTCTCGGCGCGATCCCCCGTGACCGGATCTGCGTGACCTCGCATGCCACCCTCGGCTTCCACGCGGCCTGGGATTTCGGCGCCAACGGCCACGCCATCACCAATCCCGAGGCGACCCAGATGCTGTATTCGATGTATCCGTCGCCGGTTAAACGCTGGATCAATGCGCGCGGCGGCCTGACCCCGCACATGATCTTCCTGCGCGGCAAGGAATTGCAGGCCCTCTACAAGCCCTGCTATCTTGATGCCCAGGCCTCGGCGACCAGGACGCCCCCAGCGCCGGTGCTCCCGGCTCCGCCCACTAAGTTACGGATATTCCTTCAGCATGACGTGATCGCAGGCGCCCTTGGGGCGCTTGCTCGCTTTTGCGGCAGGTCCTAAGTGAGGGGTCATGGCCCAGCCACTTTCGTCCCTTAAGCCGACCATTGCCGTGTCCCGCCCCCGGGATGGTCTGCGCTCGGCCGTGCTCTGGGGTGGGGCCAGTCTTGGCGCCCTGCTGCCGGTGGGAGCATTGGGGCTCTGGTTCCACTACGGCACGGCGGTGTTCTTCGAGACTATCGCCGCCGGCTTCGCCAGCTGCTTCTGACGTTCAAGGGAATTTCGCACATGGACCGGACCGCCGCCCGCCCGCTGGTGATCGTCACCGCCTTTACCGCCAGCCTCCTGCTCGGGCTCCTGGTGATGCTGTGGGCCATGGGCGGCGTGCGCGGGGTGACCGCGCCGGCCGCGATCGGCGGACCGTTCCAGCTCACCGACCAGAGCGGGGCGATCGTGACCGAGAAGGACCTGCAGGGCCGCCCGACCCTGATCTTCTTCGGCTTTACCCATTGCCCTGACGTCTGCCCGACCTCGCTGTTCGAGATTTCGGAAGATACTGCGCGCGATGGGCAAGGACGCCGACCGCGTCAACGCCTATTTCATCTCGGTCGACCCCGACCGCGACACCGCCGCGGCGATGAAGGACTATCTGTCGAGCTTCGACCCGCATCTGAAGGGCCTGACCGGCGATTCCGCCGCGCTCCAGAAGGTCATCACCGACTACCGGGTCTACGCCAAGAAGGTTCCCCTGAAGGACGGCGACTACACCATGGACCATACCGCGCTGATCTACTTGATGGATCGCGACGGCAGGTTCGTCTCCCCCTTCAATGTGAACCGGAAACCCGACGAGGCCGCGGCCGATTTGAAGCGGTATCTCTGACCGGCCTTTGTTAACGCCAAACGCCGTTCGCATCCGGCGGCTGGATGGTCTATAAGGCGCCCATACCCAACATTTCCCGGCTCAGAACGTTGCAGACCGCCTTGTTGCCCATTGCCAGATCGCTGCCGGCCCGCTCGGCATGGGCCGTAGCCGGCATGCTGGCGCTCGCCTCGCGGTGCGGGGCTGCGCAGGCCCAGACCGCGCCCAAGCCGGCAGCGCAGCCCACCCCGGCGCCCGCAGCGCCCGCGGCCAAGATGGAGGCTGCGCCCCAGGCCGTGCCGGGCTTCTGGGACCCGCGGCGGCGTCCGGAGCGGCCCGATCTCTCTCGCATCTCCGTGATCCGCTTCCTGACCGAGACCGATTATCCGCCCTTCAACTTCACCGGCGCCGACGGCAATCCGGCCGGCTTCAATGTCGACCTGGCGCGCTCGCTCTGCGAGGAGATCAAGGTCACCTGCACCGTCCAGATGCGCCGCTTCGAGACGCTGCTCGATGCGATCGCGAGCAACCGGGGCGATGCCATCATCGCATCCATGGGCGTGACGCCGCAGCTTCGCGCCCGCGTCGATTTCACCGATCCCTATTACCGTGCACCCGCCCGCTTCGTGTCGCGCAGGGATGCGGTGATGCCGGAAATCCGCCCCGAATATCTCGAGGGCAAGAAGGTCGGCGCCATCGCCGGCTCCGCCCATGAGGCGTATCTGAAGGCGATGTTCACCGACGCCGAGCTCCACTCCTATCCGAATGACGATGCATTGCGGCCGCGCTCCGCCGCGGCGAGGTCGATTTCATCTTCGGCGACGGCATTTCGCTGGCGTTCTGGATCAATGGCACCGACTCCGCCGATTGCTGCGCCTTTTCGGGCGGACCGTTCGTCGAAAGCCGGTTTTTCGGCGAGGGTGTCGGCATCGCCGTGCGCAAGGGCAACGATCTCTTGCGGCAGGCGTTGAACTGGGCGCTGTTCCGGGTCTGGGAAAAAGGCCGCTACACCGATCTGTGGCTGCGCTATTTCTCGGTGAGCCCGTTCTGAATTCTCGCCGTCATTCCGGGTCATTGCGAGGAGCTAGCGACCGCAATCCACGGAATGGACTGGATTGCTCGCATCCCAATGACTGCTTCTGTCCGCCCTTTCCGGAGAATCTCTTTAAAAATGTCCACGATCGAACTCTCAGCCAGCCCGGGCGACCTGCGCTTGGTTGCCGAACAATCCAACGCCTGGCCGTTCGAGCAGGCGAAAGCGATTGTGGCGCGGCTGAAGAAAAAGCCGAAGGACGAGGTGCTGTTCGAAACCGGCTACGGTCCGTCGGGCCTGCCGCATATCGGCACCTTCGGCGAGGTCGCGCGCACGACGATGGTGCGCCATGCCTTCCGCGTGCTGACCGAGGACAAGATCAGGACGCGGCTGATCGCCTTCTCCGACGACATGGATGGCCTGCGCAAGGTGCCGGACAACGTGCCGAACAAGGAGCTGCTGGAGAAGCACCTCGGCCAGCCGCTCACCACCGTGCCCGATCCCTTTGGCACGCATCCGAGTTTTGGCGCGCACAACAATGCGCGCTTGCGTGCGTTCCTCGATACCTTCGGCTTCGACTACGAATTCGCCAGTTCTACCGACTATTACAAGTCGGGAAAATTCGACGCGGCGCTGCTGCGCATGCTGGAACGGCTCGACAAGGTGATGGAGATCATGCTGCCGAGCCTGCGCGAGGAGCGCGCGGCAAGCTATTCGCCGTTCCTCCCGATCTGCCCGCGCACGGGACAGGTGCTGTACGTGCCGATCGTGGCGCATGACGCCAAGGCCGGCACCATCTCCTATGACGATCCAGAGACGAAGGAGCGCATCACGCTTCCCGTCACCGGCGGCCATTGCAAGCTGCAATGGAAGCCAGACTGGGCGATGCGCTGGTATGCGCTCGGCGTCGACTACGAAATGGCCGGCAAGGACCTGATCAACTCGGTGAAGCTGTCGGGCAAGATCTGCGCGGCGCTCGGCGGCACGCCGCCGGAAAGTTTCAACTACGAGCTCTTCCTCGACGAGCAGGGCCAGAAGATTTCGAAGTCGAAGGGCAATGGGCTCACCATCGACGAATGGCTGCGCTACGCCTCTCCGGAATCGCTGTCGCTGTTCATGTACCGCGAGCCGAAGGCGGCCAAGCGGCTGTACTTCGACGTGATCCCGCGCAATGTCGACGACTACCAGCAATTCCTGGAAGGTTTTGTCCGCCAGGATGCGCGTCAGCAATTGGCCAATCCGGTCTGGCATATCCATTCCGGCCATCCGCCGAAGGCGGACATGCCCGTCACCTTCCAGCTCCTGCTGACGCTGGTGTCGTCATCGAACGCGGAAAACGCCGAGACGCTCTGGGGTTTCATCGGTCGCTATCGCCCGGGCGTGACGCCACAGTCGCATCCGAAGCTCGACGCGATGGTCAGCTATGCTATCAACTACTATCGCGACTTCGTCGCGCCCACAAAAAAATTCCGCGAGCCGACCGAGGGCGAGCGCGCCGCGCTGCAGGACCTGCGCGACGCACTATCGAATCTGCCGGCGGATTCTTCCGCCGAGGACATCCAGAACGTGGTCTATGAGATCGGCCGCCGCGAGCCGTTCCTCGATCCCGTCAAGAAGGGCAAGGACGGTCGCCCCGGCGTGTCGCTCGACTGGTTCAACATGCTCTACCAGGTGCTGCTCGGCCAGGAGAAGGGCCCGCGCTTCGGCTCCTTTGTCGCCGTCTATGGCATAGACAACGCCGTCAACATGATCGACGGCGCGCTGGCGCGGTCGGGTTAGGGCACACGGTCGCCAATTTACGGCTTGTCATGCGCGGGCTTGACCCGCGCGTCCATCTTACTTCGCAACGAAGCCATTCCTTTTTGATGGATGGCCGGGTCAAGCTCAGCCATGACGAGGCGGTCGTATTTCGCTATATTGCTTGCAGATAACAGACAAAATCGCAGGGAGCTCACCAATGCAATTCCGCGTCTCGCCAAAAACACTGTCCGAATGCAGCGCCGAAGAATGGCAGGCGCGGGTCGATCTCGCCGCCGCGCACCGGCTGGCCTGGATGCACGGTTTCTCCGAGGGCATCTTCAATCACTTGACCTATGTCGTGCCCGGCCGCAGCGACCGTTATTACCAGATACCGTTCGGTATGCACTGGTCAGAGGTGACGGCGTCGTCTTTCATGGAAGTCGGCATCGACGATGGCCTGGTCAAAAGCGGCGCCGGCGACGTCGAGCGCTCCTGCTTCTGTATCCACGCGCCGATCCACAAGGCGCTGCCGCAGGCGAAGGCCGTGTTCCACACGCATATGCCTTATGCCAGCGCGCTGACGCGGCTGGAGGATCCGCGCATCAAGGAGATCGGCCAGACCGAAGTCGGCATGATCAACGAGATCGCCTATGACGACGAATATACCGGCCCTGCGCTCGATCCGGAGGAGGGTGCGCGGCTTGCGCGTGTGATCGGCGACAAGACCATTCTGTTCATGGCCAACCACGGCATCTCCACCCTCGGCGAAACCATCGCCGAGGCCTATGACCGCCTCTATTATGTCGAGCGCTCGGCGCAGGTGCAGATCTACGCGATGTGGACCGGCCAGCCCCTGAAGAAGCTGCCGGAGCCCGTGGTCGAGAAGACCAAGCGCGATATCGGCGGAAGCAGCCTCTATCATCCCGGTCCAGCACAACGGCATTTCGATGCGCTGAAGCGGATCCTGGACCGGAAAGAGCCGGATTACGCGAGTTGAGGCGAGCCGGCGTAACCCGCCTTTTCCCCTCATCCTGAGGAGCGCGCTTGCGCGCGTCTCGAAGGATGTAGGCCCATCCGAGGCCTCATGGTTCGAGACGCCGCGCGATTGATGGCGCCGTTCGCAATGGCCTCGCTATCGGGCGCGCGCGGCTCCTCACCATGAGGGTCCTACTGCCTCACCCACACAATCCGCGCGATCCATTCGACCTCGGCGGCGGCCAGCGTGCGGTCGCCTTGCGTGCTACCCAGCACCGTCAGCTCCAGCAGCTTCGCCGTCCTTCGCTGCAAACAGGCGACGACAATTTCGCCGTCGCGCCGCTTCACCACCACGCGGTCGCCGCGGCGGATCGCCGCCAGCGGCGAGACCAGCAAGACATCGCCGTCGCGATAGGCGGGCGAAAGCGCGTCACCGGACATCTCCAGCGCGAAGGCGTGCTCGTCGCCGGCGTGTGGCAGCGCCACCTCGCCCCAGCCCTTGCCGGCGGGATGGCCGTCATCATCGAAATGTCCGCGCTGCGCGGCGGCAGCCCATGCCAGGAGCGGCACCGAGGGCGCCGGCCGCGTGCCATCGCCGATCAGCTCGACGAAGGCGTCGATTGAGCTCTCGGTCGCAGCCAACGCCTTTGCCAGCGATTCGGTCGAGGGCCAGCGTTCCCTTCCATCGACGGTAATACGCTTGGATTTGTTGAAAGTGGTGGGGTCCAGCCCCGCGCGCTTGGCGAGCCCCGACGGTGACAGCGAGGCGCGCGCGGCGAGCCGGTCCAGCGCCGTCCAGATCTGCTCGTGGGTCAGCAACCGCGGCGCTTTGGGGTGCTTTACCATTGCCGGACCCGCCCGAAGGTTTTTGGGAATAACGTCCGTGAATCAACCGGGTTTTTTATTCCGGCGCAAGAGGTAACAGGGTGCCCTTGAGTTAAAGAGAGCCCACCGATACGGTCCAGACATCACTTTCGAAGCTTGGCCGGCAGGCCCATGACTTAAATAAGACGTTCAACCACTTATCCGATCAAATCACGTGTCCTCGATTTACAAAATCTGCCCTGCCTCGGCCTGGCGCGAGGCCGAACGGCAAGGTATTTACCGCGGCAGCCGCGACGATGCGCGCGACGGCTTCATCCATTTCTCAACCGCGGCCCAGGTCGACGGCACCGCGCGAAAGCATTATTTCGGCCAGACCGGGCTGTTCCTGATCGAGGTCGATGCCGATGCGCTCGGCCCGGCACTGCGCTGGGAGCGTTCGCGCAACGACGAATTGTTTCCGCATCTCTATGGCGAGCTCGATCTCGGCGCGGTCCGCCGCGTGATCAGCATGCATGCGCGCTCCGACGGCTACCACGACATCCCGGAGCTGAAGCCGTGATCCGCGCCTTCGACGCCCTTTCCCTTCCATTGCTGCGCTGGCTCGATCCGGAGGACGCGCATCGCCTCGCGATCCAGGGCCTGAAGTTTCTGCCGCCGATGCGGCTGAGGCCGGATGATTCCAAGCTCGCGGTGCGCGCCTTCGGCTTGAATTTTCCGAACCCCGTCGGCATGGCCGCGGGCTTCGACAAGAACGCCGAAGTGCCGGACGCGCTGCTCAAGCTCGGCTTCGGCTTTGTCGAGATCGGCACCGTGACGCCGCGCCCTCAGAGCGGCAATCCGCGGCCGCGGCTGTTCCGGCTGGAGCGCGATGAAGGCGTGATCAACCGCATGGGCTTCAACAATGACGGCGCCGAGGCCGTGCTGCGGCGGCTTGCCGCGCGCGCCAATCAGGGCGGCATCGTCGGTGTCAATGTCGGGGCGAACAAGGATTCGGCCGATCGCGTCGCCGACTATGTGCAACTGATCGAGATGTTTGCGCCGCTCGCGAGCTATTTCACCGTCAACGTGTCCTCGCCGAACACGCCTGGCCTGCGCAATTTGCAGCAGGCCTCACAGCTCGACGATCTCCTGGCGAAAGTGATCGACGCCCGCGAGCGCGTGCGCGAGAAGGCGGGCGACACGCCGGTGCTGCTCAAGATCGCCCCCGATCTGGGCCTGGCCGAGCTCGACGATGTCGTGCACATCGCCCGCTCGCGCCGGGTCGACGGCATGATCGTCGCCAACACCACGCTGGCGCGCCCGGCGCATTTGCGTGAAGGGGCGCGCGCGACGGAGCAGGGCGGATTGTCGGGCCGGCCGCTGCTGCGGCTGGCGACGCGGATGGTGGCGGAAACCTATGTGCGCGCCGAGGGCGCGTTCCCGCTGATTGGAGTCGGCGGCATCGACTTTGGCGGCGCTGCGCTGACGCGCATTCGCGCCGGCGCCAGCCTGATCCAGCTTTATTCGTCGCTGGTCTACAAGGGAATTGGCCTCGTCGAGGACATCAAGCGCGATCTCGCCTCGACCTTGCTGCGTACCGGGCGGGAGTCGCTGTCGGAAATCGTCGGCGCCGACGCGGCGACGATCACGGCCGAGGATTGGCCGGCGTAGCTTTGTTTTGTAGGATGGGTTGAGCAAAGCGAAACCCATCGCGAGGGATGGTGGGTTTCGCGGAGCCTGTCATCGGGCGCGCATTCGCGCGACCCGTTGGTCAACCCACCCTACGAAGCTTTCGTAAACGACGCCCGCAGCAGCGCCGGATAGCGTAGCGCCTGCAAGCCGCCGCGCGCGGCGTAGTGCGCGAGCTGCGCCACCCAGAGCCCGGCATTGCCGAATGAGCGCAGCGCGAACCAGGTGCCGAGGAAGATCGTGAGCGAGGCAATCATGAGGTTGCGCATGTCGCGGGCCCAGGTCGCGCCGATATAAACGCCGTCGAAGGCAAAGGCGAATACGGACAACAGCGGCGAGGCGGCAACGAACCAGAGATAGTCGCGGGCGCTGGCGCGCACTGCATCGCTGGTGGTCATGATGTCGATCAGGGCCGGCCCAAGCGAGGCGAGGATCGCGGCCACCACGAGCGAAAACGCAAAGCCCCAGGCCACCACGAGACGTGTCGCGCCGGCGAACGCGGCGCGATCGCGCGCGCCCAGCGCCTGGCCGCAGAGCTGTTCGGCGGCGTTGGCGAGCCCGTCGAGGAAGAAGGCGCTGACCAGCAGGAAATTGTTGAGCACGGCATTGGCGGCGAGCGTGATGTCACCGGCGCGCGCGCCTTGCGCCGTGAAGAACAGGAACGCCGCGATCAGCGCCGCGGTGCGGATCAGGATATCGCGGTTGACCGTCAGCATGCGCATCAGCGCGGCGCGGTCGAACAGCACCGCGCGCGCAACGGCCAGCGTTCCCCTGGACAGGCGCCTGGCAATCAGGAGGCCGATGATCAATCCGCCGGCTTCGGCGACGACGGCGGCAATGGCGGCGCCGGCGATTTCGGCGCCGAGCCGCGTCTTCAATCGTGAAGCCCGGATGGAGTACACTGCCGGCGCGCGTACGTTGGCTGGATTTCTCGGCCGCGTGATACGCGCGAGCAAGCACGTCAATGGCTTCCGAGTTCAGCATCACGACTTCACCGAGCTTAGCACCGCAACGAAATCTGCTTGAACCAGCGCTCGGCTCCCCGATGGCAGGGTAAGCGTATGTCGCGCGGGCCGTGACTCCGGGTCAGGGAACAGTTTGACCCATTCTGTGTTGAGTGCCGCCCGCTGGGACGCCGGGTCATGGACCCAGAACGTCACCTTGATAAGGTCATCGACGCTGCCTCCAGCAGCTTCGATATCGTGTCGAATATGGGCGAAGACGTTGGCGACCTGTGTCTCGAGGCCAGGTGGCAGCTCGCGCGTACCCGGATTGGTGCCTACAATCACACTCGACATGACGAGATTTCCGATCCGGCTTGCGTTAGGAATTGGATTCTCGTGGCGCGGCTTGCTGCCGTTGATACTCTGCCGTTTTGGCATGGCTTCCTCACTTACCGGCCGCAGACGCGGCACCAAAGACCGGTACCTCGACGCGGTCGACCAGGGCGTCGGGCCCATCCGTCGGCAACAGCTCCGCATAGTTCAAAGCCGCGTCCAAATCCCCTTCCCACACTTCGCGCGGCAGGTCGTAGACCAACTCGACGCCGTAACCATTGGGATCGTGGATATAAAGACTATGGGTCATGCCATGTTCGACTCGTCGATCGAACTTGATGCCTTTGGCCTGCAAATAGTTCAGCTGGCGCAGCCATGCGTCCCGGCTCGGATAGGTAATGGCAATGTGGTTGATAGCTGAGGGCATTCCAAACATCACCCATTCTGCGGGCGGCGGCGGAAGGTCTGGATTTTCCACCAGAGCGAGTTCGTGATGGTGCACGCCGTGTTCGCCTTCCCCGCTGTAGAACCTCATCTTTGGTGGATTTGGACGGCTAGGTGCTTCCTTGAGCTCGCCGACCTGCTGGAACCCGATCACCTCGGTCCAGAAGCGATGGGCTTCTTCAATATCCCTCACGTTAAGTACAAGGTGATTGATTCCGCGTGGCGCGATCGGTTTCTCGGTCATCGGTTTCCTCCTGTGTGAGATGATTTGCTTTCGTTCGCTTCGACCAACAACGAAGGCGTCCTGCTGGGCCGCCTCCATCGGAGGTCTCTTCGAATCCTTGTCTTCCGCCAACGGCTCGAGCTCTTCGCTCAGGAAGCGATCGACAAGGCGTTTTGCGCGGGTCCGATCGCCGAAGGTTTGCAGGGACGTCAGGTTTCGTCCGACCGAGCCCAGGTAGAAGCGTTCGTATTGTTCATTGCGACTTGCCAGAGCCGTACCTGCGAAGTCCCAGGCCAGACGAAAGAGGCGGCTGCGCCGCTCGGCATCGACGCCAACGCCGGCCAGATAGAGGTCGATCAGCGGTCGCAGTTTGGGATCGGCCAGCGCAGCGCGCGACGGCGTCGTCAGCAGGTTGTGCGAGCCGATCTGGCGAATGATTTCGTTGACGCGCGGAAACCAGGTCGGCAGCGCCGCGCGCAACCCGGCAAGCGGCCGCAGTTCACAGGCCCACATGCCGTTGCCGTATTCGTGCGCGCCCTGCTCTGCGGCGAAAATCGACGCGCGGGCGAGTTCGGCAAACATGGCAATTTCGCCGAGCTGTTGCTGAACCTGCGGCTGAACCGCATTGATCGCTTCGGCCATGCTGCTGGCCAAGCCCCAGGCAAATTCAAGCTTGGTTTGCGCGCGGATCATCGTCTGCTGCATGATGTTCGGCCACCAGGTCGTCTTCATCACGCTGTTATAGACGTTGAGATTGCAATCTATGAATACGCGCTCGCACGGCACCTCGACATTATCGAAGATTACAAACGCGTCCTGCTCGTCGAAGCGGCTGGAGAACGGGTGATCGAACTTGCCTGAATTGACCGCGACGCTGTCGCGGCAAATGAACTTCAGGCCGGGCGTACTCACTGGTATGGAGAACGACAACGCGTGCACGTCGGCGGCATCCGGCATGGGACCGCCGGGATAAACCGCGAGTTCGTCCGCGAATGGGGCCAGCGTCGCGAGCACGCGCGAGCCGCGCACCACAATACCATGCTCGGTCTCCCCCACCTTGTGCAGTTGGACGGGATCATGACCGACCGGCAATTTGCCCTTTGCCAGGTCGATGGTCGAGTGGATGATGGTGTGGGTCAGGGACAAGTCTTCGCGCCTGAGCTTCTTCTGGTAGCGGACGAGGTTAGCCGCTCCCTCCTCGTTTCCATTTGCTGCCCACTCGTCTGCGCGTCCGGCAAAGCCGGCAAACGTCACGTTCATGTAGTCCGGCGTGCGGCCCATGAGCCCGACAGAATATTCCGCAATACATTCAAGTCCGCGATGCCGACGCTGCAAATCTTCGCGCGATTGCGGGATCATGTGGCTCACGTTGATCGGCTCGCCCGTCTCGGGATCTGGCATCAGGCAGGCGTCAGCCTGCCGGTGCTGCAAGTCGAAGACCTCGGCCAGCGCCTGGGTCGCGCCTCGCAGCGCGGGGTGCTCTGCCGGCGATCCGATCTTGTCGCTGCCGACCCAGATCTCGCGTCTATCGACAAGCCCGCGCAAAAATTGTTCGCCAGTGCGTGCTGCCATGCCGTTCCCTCCCGATTGCTTATCGTACTCTTGCGGATGCAAGACTAATCGCGCGAGACCCGGTCAGGGATAATGAAACGACCCCAACACGTAAGCAATGGTTATGTGACCTACCACTGAGGCCAAGCCTGCGTTCTGCTCGTTGCAGCACATCGCACAGAGAAACACGATCTGAAAGACAGGAGGTCATACCGGCACCACGACGGGGTCATAGGCGAGCAGACCGCGATCGAGCGCCGACCGCCGTGTTCTGTTTGGGTCTTGCAAGGCGAGCCCTTCCTCGCGTGACCAAAGCTGAACGTTGGTGCCGCGGGTTTTGCGCGCCGCTTCGTAGCGTCGCAATACTTCGTGCACGGTTTCCGATGCAGCGAATGCACGGCCCAGGAGAAGCGCGTCCTCGATTGCCATGCAGGTGCCCTGGCCGAGGAATGGGGTCATTGGATGGGCGGCGTCGCCCAGCATGGTGACGCGCCCGACAGTCCAGGTCTTGAGAGGTTAACGATCGCGCAGGCCCCATTTGAACAATGCGCCTTGCGGGATGCTACGGATCAGCGTCACCAGCTCTGGCGCGAAGTCGGAATAGGCATTGGCGAACTCCTCGTTTGTCGCGGGGATCGACCAACCTTCCGCTTCCCACGAGTCCGATTGGCCGCAGCCGATCAGATTCATGATGCGTCCGCCGCGCAGCGGATAAAAGAGCAGGTAGCGCTTGGGTGCTGGATTCATTGCCATCTGCAGCTGTCGAATGCTCGCCGGGACCAACGCGTCGGGAATGAGGGCACGGAAAGCGACCTGGCCGTTGAACTTCGTGGCCTCTCCTGGAAACAGGAATGTCCTTACTGCCGACGCATTGCCGTCGGCGCCAATCAGCACATCGGCCGAATCGTGCTCCGTTTGCGAATTTGACTGATACGCCAGCCTCGTCCTGTTCGAGCTCGAGGAACTCATGACCCGGACGCAGGCAGCCCGGATCGTTGGCCCGAACGGCTTCCAACAACAGGCCGTGCAAATCCGCGCGATGAACCTGCAACGTTGCCAAACCGTATTGTTGCAGTATCTTCTCGTTCTGGACTGCCCTTTCGATCGCGCCTGTGGCGTAGTTCGCACTGTCCGCCTACGTCGCCGACAGCAAGGCCGAGGCAGTGCGCGAATTCGGACCCTATCACCTCTATTTCAACCGCACGCTGTTCAGCCACGGCAACTTCACCGAAACCGCAAAGCAGCGCGACGCCGGCTATGTCTCGCAGGCATCGAACGATTATGTCCGTCCGGAAAACATGAAAGCCGCGGCCGGACTGCGTGAAGACTACCGCAACACGACGATGGCGGATTTCGAACGCCAGGCCGAGCACATGCCGCTTGGCACGGCCAAGGAAGTCACCGAAAGGATCATCAGCGCCGCCGAAGCCGCCGGCGCCAACCAGGTCCAGATCAGCCTCAACCGCGGTGCGCTGCCGCAAGAAATGTTTCTGGAGCAAATCCGGCGGTTTGCCCGGGAAGTCCTGCCCGCGCTGCAGGCTCACCAAGTCACCCGCGTTCCACTTGGGGAGGATATCGTCGCCTGACATCATATCATGGCGGTTCTGCCATGATCGCGGTTGCATCGCTCGAATTTGAGCATCTTCCACGCCGGCTCAGCCTCCTGCTCAGCACGCGTGGTATCGAGACGTAAACGACGACCCAATGCCGAAGTGTCAACCGGCTCGGAAATTTGATCCCTCATCAGCGTCCAGATTTTTGTACCTTTGAGAGGCGGAGTTTGGTTTGCGTATGAACGGCCGCTTTGCGC
>CAVUCB010000065.1:0-192397 GCA_963739755.1 uncultured Alphaproteobacteria bacterium
CGTGCTCATCGATCAGCAGGGCTTCCATCGAGGGCACGTCTGCATTCACGGGTACATGATATTCGCCGAGATTGGCTTCAGCCAGCATCGACGGCCGGACGCTGTTGAGCCGCTGGAGTCCAGACCCGTCCGCCCTGCGCGGCCTGTTCGAGCGGCTGCATGACGAGATTGGCGGCGACGCGTGGCTGATCGGACGGGCGACCGGCAAGGAGTATTCCAAGCGGGAATCCTATCCCGCTCACACCAACGAGACTTTTCCACGCGAGCATTGGTTTGCGCGGCGTGATGCGAAGGCTTATGGCGTCGTGCTCGATGCCCACGGCAAGGTCGCCTTCGGCCGTTCGGATATCGGCGGCGATCCCATCATCGCTGTCCTAACCAAGGCGGTCTCGGATGCGCATCTGGCGGGTCTGCGCAGCGAGGGCGTGTCTTACATCTTCGCAGGCGAGGCTGAACTGGATCTCAGCCTGGCGCTGGAAATCCTGAACCGCGAACTCGCTGTGAAGCGTCTGCTGGTCGAAGGCGGCGGCACGACGAATGGCAGCTTCCTTCGCGCCGGGCTGACCGACGAGATCCACCTGATCCTGTGCCCCGCCGTCGACGGGACCAAGGGCGCGCCGAGCGCCTTCGACTCGCACGAGGCCGGGCCGCAAAAGGCGCCGCTTCAGAAGATGACATTGGAGAGCAGTAAGCCGCTGGAAGGCGGCGCGCTGTGGCTTCGATACCGGCTGGAAAACCAGTAAACCTTTCGGATCGGGCCAGGACTTTGTGCGGAGCTGAAGTCTGGTGCTGCCGGACAGGATTGAACTGTCGATGGCGGATCACTCGCTGAAATCTTCTTTGGCCGCAGCGCTACTAAATGACTCTGCTTGTACGGATACCCTCTCACTTGAGAGCAGTCTTTGCAACGCATGTAGCGCTCCAACTCGTGGATCGGTGTGGTCTTCGACATTGCAAGTGTAAACAGTCATGATTGCTAGCTACTTTCCGGCGCAAAATTCATCTTTCTCGAATTGAAGTGATTTGGAACGTATACTGGAAAGATGACACCCTGCCGGCGATATCGTCGGGGTGTCTCGTAAAATCGTTCGTGATCTTCGGCGTTTCTAGCTTGCCGATTTCTCGTTGATGGCGCGGCCGATGTTGATGAGATTATCGGAGATCACGCCGAGCCCGACCCAGCGCCTCATTCCATCTTGGCCTTTGTAGCGACAACGGTTGAGGCCGTGTCGCCGCTTGGTCACGCTGATGCGGCCCTCGCATCCGGTACGCCATTTCTGACCGTTGCGGAACCAGCGCTTCTTCTGCTCGCGCCGACGCTCAACGCTCTTGGTGGAGCGGTTGGGGACGCAGACGCGCTTGACGCCCTTGGCTTTGGCAGCGGCCTCGTTCTTGCTGGAATAGAAGGCCGCGTCGGCAGCGACGAGGTACGGCGCGCGTCCAAGCGTCGCCTGATGGATGTCAATCGCAGGAACAAGCAGATCGGAATCGTTGGGCCGCTGGTCATAGACCTCGAAGTCGATCACGATCTGGTTCTCGGCCTCCTGCAACTTCACCATCTTGCCGAATTCGTTGGGCTTGCCCGCCTTGCCTTTGCGGATGACCTCCGTCGAGGGCTCAAACACGCTCAGAAGCTTATCTTGCGAGCGCGTATCGCCGCGATAGATCCGAGCCCTGGTCTGTTTCATGACCTGCTTGACCCGCGGCACCATCTCGTCGATCTGGTGGCGCAAGCGATCGAGCTTCAATTGCCCCTTGGCAGTGTTGGCCTGCTTCACTCCCGCGGCGATCTGCGCCGAGAACTGCTTGGCCTGTCCGACCACGCGGCTGGTCGAGTTGAGCAACTGGCCATAAGCTCGCTTGAGCTTCTGCGAACTCTGCTTCGCCCTCGATCGGGCAGCCCGCGCAATGTCGAGCACCCGCAGCTTCACGCTCCGACTGCGGTCGCGCAACTTGGTGCCGGTGGTGCCGGCAATTTTGGTGATCTTCTTCATGGTGCGAATGAGCACGCGCACCCCGTCTCCCAAAAGGCTCGAGTTGGTCGGATAGTGGACGTTGGTCTCTATCACCGTGGTATCCACGCGCATCCGCCGGCCTTCCACAACTCCTTGATCCTGCGCGATCTTCACCATCCGCTCGTGGACCCGCTTGATCACCTCCGGGCCCACCGCCAGGCCCCAGCGGCCCATGGTCTTGGCATCCGGCATCTTGCCGCCGCCGATGCGGGCAAAGTTGCGATAGACAAGGTTGCTGCGCACTTCGCGCTCGAGAACCTGGTAGCTCCAGTTGCGGACATGCTTGAGAATGAGCAGCCGCAGCACCATCTCGGCCGGCGCACCATGCCGCCCGCGGCTGCCGCTCTTCGGGTGTCGCTTGCTCAATGCCTCATACACAGCCGCAACAATGATCTCGTCGTCCAGGATCTGGTCGGCATGGATCATCCAGGCCTCACGCAGATCGGCCACTTCCTCGGCGACCCAGTGATCCCCAAACTTCAGCTGCGCCCGCCGCATCTCAATCACGCCGCTTCCTCCCGGGGTGGGGCACGGTGGGATCGGGACGCAGCAAATCGTGATTGAGCTGGCAAATCTGCTCAATCGTCTCCTTCAGTTTCTGGTAATTGTCCAGCCAGCGACGAACCTCAGCCACCCGCTCTTTCCGCACGCTGATCTGTCGCGTTTGTCCGCGCCCATAACCGACCGTCAGCACGTACACTTGATGGCCTTCGCCGCGCGCGCATTTCGGACAGCCGCTCTTGTGACGCACGACACGCTCCAACAGCGTCCCGCGCAAAAGCTCGCCGGTGATCGGCAGCGCTGCTACCAGTTTCTCGCGTTTTCGAAGCGCGCGTTCACGAATCATCTCCGTTAGTGAATCAGCGGCGCGCGCCACCGTCAAATCAAATCCGTCCAGGCTTGCAGAAAATCGCAAATGCGCTGATTTTGCCCCAACACTTGGGCTCACGAATTTTGCGCCGGAAAGTAGCTAGGTTCTGAGTTTGATTGATTGAGGACTCGGGCAGTGTCGCGGGTCAATTCGTCGCGGAACAGATTACTGCGATTTAACTGGCTGATTTTTTCGGGGTGGGCGATGGCTGCCCGCGCGGCCAGCACCGGCAGCGAAAACTTCTACCGAGAAATGCCGGATATTGAAATCACGGAAGAGTGCCGCGCCCTAATTTCGGCCGAGTTCCCGTTCGACGTGGCCGGGCGGCGCTTACCAAACGGTAAGTGGCAGATATCGATCGATGCGGAAACGTGGCAGCGGCTGCAGAAGGTGCGGTTGCACGGCGAGTTAATATCTGACTGCATCGTCCGCGTTATTATCGTCACCCAGCACAAGCGCGGCTTGCTATAGTTGCCGCGGATGGGGCTGGCTATCTTATCTTTTTCTTTGGCGCCGCCTTCGGCGTGGTCATTGTAGCGACTTGTTGCCGAATATGCTCAGCCTCTTTCGCTAATCTTAGCTCTTTCAGTCGGGCCATGTTCTCACGGACCCCAATCGCCTTCTTTTCTTCTGCTTCCATGACGGCCGCGCGGTGTGCGCTGGCAAGGCGCGCTCTATTCATCTTGGCATTTTGCTCGGGAGACGGTTCATATCTGGTCATGAGCGCTCCGGTTCTCTTAGGTGAGACTCGGGTCAGTGTATCCCAAAAAAGGGACGGGCCGGGCCAATTATGCATTTGCCGGCAGCCTTAAGACGGCTTTGACGCACCGCAGGTCGATTTGCGGGACTTGGCAGACATGGCGCTATGATGGCACCGAACCCGCTCGCGGGAAACCGCTAGGGTTTGGGCAGGCCATCTACTGGGCGTCATTGATGTGATAGCGAAATGTTGCCCGAAAGATGCGGCCTCAAGTTGGGTAACCAGCGCGGTACAAATCCCAACTCGAGGCCCGGCGCCGATCGGACGCTTCTCACATCATGTTGATGGGTTGGAGCGATATTGCGACGGGCTAGCGGCGGATTTGAGATTCTGAATGTCGGAATTGAGATGCGCACCGATGGTATACGACCAGGTCCGAGAGATTAGCTAATCGTTAACCATTCAAATCCATCTTGACGACGACCTTTCTTGGTCGTGTGAAACGGCAAAAGCCGTCGCGGCTCGTCCTTCGGCGGCGGCTGTTTCATGTCCCGGCGTCTCGCCTACATTGCCCGCCTTTGTTGCGCGCGCTCTTCACCGTCGTAACAATCGTCGTCGATAGCAACTGCTTCAAGTCCGCAATCTGTTGCCGCACGCGCGGCAGCCATGGCCGGGTCGGCGCGCCGACAGGGAGCGCAACGCCGACAGATTTTGGCCCTACCAAAGCGTTGCGAACCTCACTTTCCGTGCTAGAAGCGCCCACCCAATCGCAACAGGATTAGTAATGGCCAAGAAAGTGAAGAAGATCGTCCGTCAGGAGTACACAAAGGCGGACGTCAAAGAACTTCGCGCACATTCCAAAGCCCGAACTCCGATTGCGAAGATCGCAAAGCAGATGAAACGGACAGAAGGCTCGTTGCGTCAGAAGGCCCTTAGGCTGGGTATCCGGTTGGGTCATCGCCGCTAGGTACATGCCGTCGCCCGTCGCGTTCAAGCCGACGCCTTAGCGATTTAAGTTGAAGCAAATCGAAGGCCTGCTGATGAATACGATGCCCAAGCGCGAGATATAGGGGACGGCAATCCTGGCCGCTCCCCACGGGGGGAAGGCGAAAGAGGCAGTTCCGAGCAATCCGGATAAGATATTGTTTGGATGGGCTATCTGGTGCTGCCGCACAGGATTGAACTGTGGACCTCTCCCTTACCAAGGGAGTGCTCTACCACTGAGCTACGGCAGCATGCCCGGGACAATATAGAGAATCGGCCGGAAACGGCAGCCGCGGGCGGCCGGTTCTTGCCACAAGCCCCACTTGCGCGCAAGCACGCTAGCGACCGGGTGAGGCGTGAAAATCGGCCGAAAAATCGGGGCTGCCGGGCCGCCGGCGGCTTCCGGCGCACCATTGTGGCCCGAACCGGTTCCAAATTTTGCGCAAATTGCCTGATCGCACGGGCGTGAGGCCGAGCGCCATCACTCCACGCGCGAAACGCGTTATGCTTCGGGCGAGGTGGATCGACCATGACGGACGAAACTGGCGAGGGCGAGCGGCAAAAGCCGCGTGAAAAGGATTCAAGGCAGGACCGCCTCAAGCTCGCGCTGCGCGAAAATCTCAAGCGGCGGAAAACGCAGGCCCGCGAGCGCAGAAAAACGACGGAAGCGTCATCGACCGATGACGAGACCTGCCTACATGGCGAGGTTGGCAGGCGCGGCGACTGATTGTATCGCCGCGCGAGGACTTTGTGAGTTGAGAGCAGGTGCATGGCGACAACGGTCGGAGCCGGCAACGGGAGTAATGTGGGCGTCGGGCCGGGTCGGGTGTTTCCCCGCCTGGAGCAGACCTTTCCAAGCCTGACCGAAGCCGAAATCGCGCGCATGCGCCGTTTCGGCGAGGTGCGCTCCTACAAGCAGGGCGAGCTTCTGATTGAGACCGGCAAGCCCGGGCCCGGCATGTTCGTCGTGCTGTCCGGCCATGTCGCCATCACCCAACGCGACGGCCTTGGCCATGTCGCGCCGATCATCGATCAGGGGCCGGGGCAATTTCTGGCCGAAGTCGGCCAGCTCTCCGGCCGCGTCGCGCTGGTCGACGGCCATGCCGAAGGCGACGTCGAGACGCTGCTGATCCCGCCCGACAAGTTGCGCGCGCTGCTCGTCGCAGAAGCCGATCTCGGCGAGCGCATCATGCGCGCGTTGATCCTGCGCCGGGTCAGCCTGATCCAGGGCGGCGTCGGCGGCCCGGTGCTGATCGGGCCGTCCAATTCCGCCAGCGTGGCGCGACTGCAAAACTTCCTCACCCGCAACAGCTTTCCGCACCATCTGCTCGATCCGGAGCGCGATCATGATGCCGCCGAGATCATCGCGCGCTATTCGCCGTCGCCGTCGGATTGGCCGCTGGTGGTTACGATCGACGGCACCGTGCTGCGCAACCCGAGCGAAAACGAAGCGGCACGCGCGCTCGGCATGATCGGAGGTCCGCGCGGCGACCGGATCTATGACGCCGCGATCGTCGGCTGCGGGCCGGCGGGACTTGCGACCGCGGTCTATGCCGCTTCCGAAGGCCTGTCGGTGGTGGTGCTGGATTCTCGCGCCTATGGCGGACAGGCCGGCGCCAGCGCGCGCATCGAAAATTATCTCGGCTTCCCCACCGGCATTTCCGGCCAGGCGCTGGCGGGCCGCGCCTTCAGCCAGGCGCAGAAATTCGGCGCCGAGATCATGATTCCCGTCAGCGCGAAATCGCTGAATTGCGAGCGCAGGGACGGCGCGTTTGCGCTTGCGCTCGAGAGCGGCGAGGAATTGCGGGCACGGTCCGTGGTGGTCGCCAGCGGCGCGCGCTACCGCCGGCCGGACATCGAGAACCTCGACAAGTTCGAGGGCCGCGGCGTCTGGTACTGGGCCTCGCCGGTCGAGGCGCGGCTTTGCGCCGAGCAGGAGGTCATGCTGGTCGGCGGCGGCAATTCCGCAGGCCAGGCCGCGGTGTTTTTGTCGGGTCACGCGCGCAAGGTTACCATGGTGATCCGGGGCGGGGGCCTGGGCGCCAGCATGTCGCGCTATCTGATCGAGCGCATCGAGGCGACGCCGAACATCGAATTGATGTTCAACGCCGAGATCGTCGCGCTCGAGGGCCGGCGAAGATGCCTCGCTCGGGCGCGTGCGCTGGAAGAGCCGCTTGTCGACCGAAATATACACCTTCGACATCCGCAATCTCTTTTTGTTCGTAGGCGCCGATCCGGCCACCAACTGGCTCGACGGCTGCGGCGTCACGCTCGACCGCGGCGGCTTTGTCGTCACCGGCGCGCAGTCCGAGCTCAATCTGCGGCGGCCGGTCTCGGCGCTGGAAACCTCGGTGCCCGGTGTATTCGCCGTCGGCGACGTGCGCTCCGGTTCGGTCAAGCGCGTGGGCGGCGCGATCGGCGAGGGCGCGCAAGTGGTCGCGGCGCTGCACGGTTATCTCGGCGACGTCGCCAAGCCCGCGCTTTAGCGCATGATCCGGAAGTGGGCGCCGGTTTTCCGAAAAGATGTGACGATGACACAAAAATGATCATGCGTTTTTGAAAGACGAACTGCAGTGAACTGCGGGACGCTGTGTGTGTGGAAATTTGGCGGAGGGCGTCGTAGCATCGTCAGCGTTTCCAACGGGGGATATCTTTCATGACGCTCGGTCTCAGTCTGTCTGCGTTCACCACGCTTCACGTCGTCATCAGCCTGATCGCCATTGTGGCCGGCCTCATCGTGATGTTCGGCATGCTCGGCCCTTATAAATCGGGCGGTCTGGCCGCGATCTTCCTCCTCTTCACCATCCTGACCAGCGTCACCGGTTTTATGTTTCCGTTCAACGGCGTCACACCGGGGATATTGATCGGAATCCTGTCGATCATCCTGCTCGCGATTGCCTGCCTTGCGCTCTATGGCATGAAGCTCGCCGGCCCCTGGCGCTGGATCTATGTGGTCACCGCGCTGCTCTCGCTTTACCTCAACGTGTTCGTGCTGGTGATCCAGAGCTTCCTCGAAGATTCCGCCGCTGCATGAACTCGCTCCCGGCAACCCCCCGGCGGGACCCGCCTTTGCCGTCGTGCAGGGCATCGTGCTGGTGTTTTTCGCCGTCATGATCATCCAGGCGTGGCGGCGCTTCAAGCCGGCCTGATATCGACCGTTTCGCGGGATTTAAGGCTCGACGCGACGACTGGTTCGTCGCGTCGCGACGATTTGTTCACAGGAGAAGGAGTGCACCATGCCCACCATCAAAACCAAGGACGGTGTCGAGATCTTCTTCAAGGATTGGGGGTCCGGTCAGCCCATTGTGTTCAGCCATGGCTGGCCGCTGTCGGCCGATGACTGGGATACGCAGATGCTGTTCTTCCTCAATCACGGCTATCGCGTCATCGCCCACGACCGCCGCGGTCATGGCCGATCGAGCCAGGTGGCCGATGGTCACGACATGGATCATTATGCCGACGACCTCGCGGCCGTGGTCGCGCATCTCGATCTGAAGAACGCCATCCATGTCGGCCATTCCACTGGCGGCGGCGAGGTGGTGCATTATATCGCCCGCCACGGCGAGAGCCGTGTGACGAAGGCCGCGATCCTCTCCGCCGTGCCGCCGCTGATGGTGCAGACCCGGCCAATCCGGGCGGCCTGCCCAAATCCGTCTTTGACGATCTTCAGGCGCAGCTCGCCGCCAATCGCTCGCAGTTCTACCGCGACGTCCCGGCGGGACCGTTCTATGGCTACAATCGGCCGGGCGCCAAGCCGTCGGAGGCCGTGATCGAGAACTGGTGGCGCCAGGGCATGATGGGCGGCGCCAAGGCGCACTATGACGGCATCGTCGCGTTTTCGCAGACGGACTTTACCGAGGACCTCAGGAAGATCAGCGTGCCCGTGTTCGTCATGCATGGCGACGACGATCAGATCGTTCCCTATGCGGACTCGGCGCCGCTGTCGGCCAAGCTGCTGAAGAACGGCACGCTGAAGACCTACAAGGGCTTTCCCCACGGCATGCCCACCACCGAAGCCGCCACCATCAACGCCGACCTGCTCGCGTTCATCAAGGGCTGAGGGCGCCTCACCGGCGATGGCAATCCGGGGCGCAGCTCGCGCGTCCCGGAATTTTTTTGCCGCGACCTCACCAATTTGCCTCAAATTTCGAGGCTTTTGGGGAGCGGGGCTTTGTCCTATAGTCGTCCGCTCGTTTCAAAGTCCAGGAAATCTGGTATGGATCGTATTCGTATCGTCGGTGGCAACAAGCTCAACGGCACCATTCCGATTTCGGGCGCGAAGAATGCGGCGCTGCCGCTGATGATCGCAGGACTGCTTACCGAAGAGACGCTGATCCTCGACAACGTGCCGCGGCTCGCAGACGTTGCGCAGCTGCAGCGCATCCTCGGCAATCACGGCGTGGACATCATGTCCGCGGGCAAGCGGCCGGGCGACCGCGAATATCAGGGCCAGACCCTGCATATCTCGGCTGCGGACATCATCGACACTACCGCGCCCTACGAATTGGTGTCGCGGATGCGCGCGAGCTTCTGGGTGGTCGCGCCGCTGGTGGCGCGCATGCGGGAGGCGAAAGTCTCGCTGCCCGGCGGCTGCGCGATCGGCACCCGGCCGGTCGATCTGCTGATCATGGCGCTGGAAAAGCTCGGCGCGGATATCTCCATCGACGCCGGCTACGTCATCGCCAGGGCGCCGGACGGCCTGCGCGGCGCGACGATCGATTTTCCCAAGGTGACGGTGAGCGGCACCCATGTCGCGCTGATGGCGGCGACACTCGCGCAGGGAACGACTGTCATCACCAACGCCGCCTGCGAACCCGAAATCGCCGATGTCGCCGACTGCCTGAACAAGATGGGCGCGCGTATTGTCGGCGCCGGCACGCCGCGCATCATGGTCGAGGGCGTCGAGAATCTGCATGGCGCGCGCCACACCGTGCTGCCCGACCGGATCGAGGCCGGCACCTATGCCATGGCGGTGGCCATGACCGGCGGCGACGTCCAGCTTTCCGGCGCGCGGCCCGAACTTTTGCAATCGGCGCTCGACGTGCTGGCGCAGGCGGGTGCCGAGATATCCGTCAACAACGAAGGCATCCGCGTCGCCCGCAACGGCGCCGGCATCAAGCCGGTGACGGTATCGACCGCGCCATTCCCGGGTTTCCCGACCGACCTGCAGGCGCAATTGATGGCGCTGATGGTGCGCGCGCAAGGAGCATCCGAGATCACCGAGACGATCTTCGAGAATCGCTTCATGCATGTACAGGAGCTGGCGCGGCTCGGCGCCAAGATCAGCCTCGACGGCGAGACCGCGCGGATCGAGGGCAATTCGAAACTGCGCGGCGCGCCGGTCATGGCGACGGATTTGCGTGCCTCGGTGTCGCTGGTCATCGCGGGGCTCGCTGCCGAGGGCGAAACCATGGTCAACCGCGTCTACCATCTCGACCGCGGCTTTGAGCGGCTGGAGGAGAAGCTGAAGGCCTGTGGCGCCTCGATCGAGCGCATCAGCGACTGACCCAAATGGCGCCGCAGCTCAAACTGATCGCGCTCGATGCCGACGACCTCGCGGTGATCTCCGCGCATGTGCAGGACGCCCGCGTGTCGACCTCCGACATCGTCTGGCGCCAAAGCCGAGAAGCGCCTCGTGATCGGCATGAACCGGCTCGACTGGGAGCAGTCGCTGTCGGGCAGACCGAGCCGCGCCGGCTGGTCGCCGCGCTGCGCTTCGACCGGGTGCTCGCCTGCAAGTCGCGCAACATCGATCTGGCCAAGCCCGGACAGCGTGCTGGAACTGGTCGGGATCGAATTTCATGAGCCGACGCGCCCGGCGGCAGCGCGCTGCTGATTTTCGCCCATGGCGGCGCGCTCCGGCTCGACGTCGAGTGCCTGGAATGCGAGCTGACGGATTTCGGTCCGGAGGAGCTCGGCGCCGGGGACGTGGAGGAAGTCACCTGACCCTCCGGCTGGACGCCAGGATTTATGGGGTCTCCAAGGGTTGACGGCGCAACGCCTCCGCGCCATTGCAATAGTTCACGAAATCCCGCGTCAAGAAAGTCCCCATGCCCGTTCGCCTGGACCGCAGCAGCGCCGATTTCGACGAGCGATTTCGGAAAATTCCTCGGCGCCAAGCGCGAGGTTTCCGCCGATGTCGAGGCGGCCGCGCGCGCCATCGTCCAGGATGTCGCCGCACGCGGCGACGCGGCGCTGATCGAGGCGACCCGGAAGTTCGATCGCCTTGAACTTGATGGCCTCCAGCCTGCGGGTGACGCCGGCCGAGATCGAGGCCGCCGTGAAGGCCTGCGACAGCTCGACGCTGGACGCGCTGAAATTCGCCCGCGACCGCATCGAGACCTTCCATCGTCGCCAACTGCCCAAGGACGAGCGTTTCGTCGACGCGGCCGGCGTCGAGCTCGGCTGGCGCTGGAGCGCGGTCGAAGCGGTTGGCCTCTACGTTCCCGGCGGTACCGCAGCCTATCCGTCCTCGGTCCTGATGAACGCGGTGCCGGCGAAAGTCGCCGGCGTTTCGCGGCTCGTCATGGTGGTGCCGTCGCCGGGCGGTCAGCTCAATCCGCTGGTGCTCGCCGCCGCGAAGCTTGGCGGCGTCAGCGAAATCTATCGCGTCGGCGGCGCGCAGGC
Source organism: uncultured Alphaproteobacteria bacterium (assembly GCA_963739755.1). Lineage (GTDB taxonomy): Bacteria > Pseudomonadota > Alphaproteobacteria > Rhizobiales > Xanthobacteraceae > Bradyrhizobium. The sequence goes on from CAVUCB010000065.1 coordinate 11,198, forward strand.
GGTGGCCGCGCTCGCCTATGGCACCGCGACGATCGCACCCGTCGCCAAGATCGTCGGCCCCGGCAATGCGTATGTCGCCGCCGCCAAGCGGCTGGTGTTCGGCAAGGTCGGCATCGACATGATCGCCGGTCCCTCCGAAGTGCTCGTCATCGCCGACGACACCGGCAATGCCGGCTGGATCGCCGCCGACCTGCTGGCGCAGGCCGAGCACGACGAGAGCGCGCAGTCGATCCTGATCACCGATTCGAAGCGGCTTGCCGACGAGGTCGTGCAGGCCGTGGAATCGCAGCTTGCCACGCTGCCGCGGGCAAAAATCGCCGGCGCCTCCTGGAAGGATTTTGGCGCGATCATTCTCGTCAATAACCTCGCCGACGCCGTCCGCTCTGGCCGATGCCATCGCGGCCGAGCATCTGGAGATCATGACCGCGGACGCGGAAAGCTTCGCAAAGCGGATCCGCAATGCCGGCGCGATCTTCCTGGGTGCGCATACGCCGGAAGCGATCGGCGACTATGTCGGCGGTTCCAATCATGTGCTGCCGACGGCGCGCTCGGCGCGGTTCTCTTCCGGCCTCGGCGTGCTTGACTTCATGAAGCGGACGTCGATCCTCAAATGCGGCCCCGAGCAGTTGCGTGCGCTGGGACCGGCGGCCATGGCGCTCGGCAAGGCCGAGGGGCTGGAAGCCCATTCGCGATCGGTGGGGATGCGCCTCAACCTCTCATGACCAAGCCGCCCGCCCAGGGATGACCCCAACAGTCGCATCGTCGCGGTGACGCTCGACGAGGAGTTGATCGGGCGTTCGGGGCCTGACATCGAGCATGAGCGCGCGATCGCGATCTACGACCTGATCGAGCAGAATCTGTTTGCGCCCGACGGCCACGAGGGCAACGGTCCGTTCGCCCTGCATATCGGCATCACCGGCAGCCGGCTGATGTTCGATATAAGGAAAGAGGACGGCACGCCCGTGGTCGCGCATCTGTTGTCGCTGACGCCGTTCCGCCGCATCGTCAAAGACTATTTCATGATCTGCGACAGCTACTACCAGGCGATCCGCACCGCTACTCCCGACAAGATCGAGGCGATCGACATGGGCCGCCGCGGCATCCATGACGAGGGCTCGCGCACGCTGCAGGAGCGGCTGAGGGGCAAGGTGCGCCTCGATTTCGAGACCGCGCGGCGGCTGTTCACGCTGATCACCGTGCTGCACTGGAAGGGATAACCCGCGCATGATCCCGAAAAGTGGGAACCGGTTTTCGGACCAGATCATGCGCCAAACTAAAGGGGCATAAGCCCCATGGCGCCGCGCGCGCGCAATCCGCAATCCGTGCTGTTCGCCTGCGGATTCAACAGCGTGCGCTCGCCGATGGCCGAGAGCCTCTTGCAGCAGATGTTCCCTCACGCGCTCTACGTGAAATCCGCCGGGGTCAAGAAGGGCGAACTCGATCCCTTCGCGGTCGCCGTGATGGCCGAGTTGGGGCAGGACATTTCCGGCCACAAGCCCACCACCTTCGAGGAATTGGAGGACTGGGAGGGGCTCAATTTCGACCTGATCATCACGCTGTCGCCGGAGGCGCATCACAAGGCCCTCGACCTGACGCGAACGCTCGCCGCCGACGTCGAATATTGGCCGACGCTGGATCCGACCACCACCCATGGCAGCCGCGAGCAGAAGCTTGCCGCCTATCGCGAGGTTTGCGACACGCTGTCGATGCGCCTCCGCAAGCGCTTTGCCAGGGTCGGCGCGGCCAGCGGGTGATCCGTTGCGCTGGTGTCATCGAATCGAAATATACCGCCGCGAACAGCCTCAATGATGCCGCCAAATGAGAGCGAATTCGGGGCTTCATCCACCTGCCACAATGGGTTGTGGAAGCCCCATCGTTCCGATAGTTTCCGCGCCAAATTCGCCCCCGAATCTCCCGCCCCGCCCCACAAATGCTAGGCCGTCCCAAATTCGTACTTGCTTCCGGCTCGCCGCGCCGGCTGTCGCTGCTTAGTCAGGCCGGCATCGAGCCCGATGCGCTGCGCCCGGCCGACGTCGATGAGACGCCGCGGCGGGGCGAGCTGCCGCGCGCCTGCGCCAACCGCCTGGCGCGGGCCAAGGCCGACGCCGCGCTGAAATCGGTGCAGCTCGACGACGAGCTGCGCGGCTCCTTCATCCTCGCCGCCGACACGGTGGTCGCGGTCGGTCGCCGTATCCTGCCGAAGGCGAACCTGGTCGACGAAGCCTCGCAGTGCCTGCGGCTGCTGTCGGGCCGCAATCACCGCGTCTACACCGCGATCTGTCTCGTCACGCCGCGCGAGGCATTCCGCCAGCGCCTGATCGAAACCCGTGTGCGTTTCAAGCGCCTGTCCGAGGACGACATCCAAGCTTACATCGGCTCCGGCGAATGGCGCGGCAAGGCCGGCGGCTATGCGGTGCAAGGCATCGCAGGGTCCTTCGTGGTCAAACTGGTCGGCTCCTACTCCAATGTGGTCGGGTTGCCGCTCTATGAATCCGTGACCTTGCTCGGCGGAGAAGGCTTTCCGATCCGCTTTGGCTGGCTCAATGCCGCCGGAGTCCCCTGAGCCGCCCGCAGGGGAGCGCAAGCCGGCGGCCTGCCCGATCTGCGGCAAGCCGGCCTCCGAGAAGGCGCGCCCGTTCTGCTCCCCGCGCTGCCGCGACGTCGACCTGAACCGCTGGCTGAAGGGCATCTATGTCGTTCCCGGCGGCGAGAGCGGCGAGGACGACGTCGAGTAGGCGCGCGCCTTCGCCGCCTTGATTTCGCAAGGCCGCCTCTTCACACTCACATCCATCGAGACGACCCGAGGCAATCGGGGATGACCTTCAGGGGAGGCTCTCTTATGCCCAGTCGCCGTCAGTTCCTTGGCTTCGCCGCTGCCATCGCCGCACCAGCCATTCTGCCGTCGCGCGCGCCAGCCGCCGACTGGCCCGCAAAACCCGTGCGCATCGTGGTGCCCTTCACGCCGGGCGGCTCGACCGACATCACCGCGCGCCTCGTCGGCAACCGCCTGCAGGAGATCTGGGGCCAGACGGTGGTGATCGAGAACAAGGGCGGCGCCGGCGGCAACATCGCGGCCGACGCGGTCGCGCATTCCGACGCCGACGGCTACACCATCTTCATCTCGGGCCCGGGCATGGCGACCAACCGCTTCCTCTATCCGTCGTTGAGCTATGACCCCGTCGGCGACTTCGCGCCGGTGACCATGCTGATCACCCAGCCCAACATGATGTGCGTGCCGAACATCTCGCCCGCGAAGTCGGTGAAGGAGTTCATCGACTTCTGCAACGCCAACAGGGGCAAGGTGACGTTCGCCTCGTCCGGCACCGGCACCACGCTGCATCTGAGCGGCGAGCTGTTCAAGCGGCTGGCGAAAGTGGAGATGACCCACATCCCCTATCGCGGCGGCGCGCCCGCCATCAACGACCTCATCCCCGGCCGGGTCGATGTCATCTTCGACAACATGCCTTCGATCATCTCGCATGTCCGGAGCGGCAGCGTGCGCGGAATCGCGGTCACGACCAAAGACCGCGTCGCCGTCGTTCCCGACGTGCCGACCATCGGCGAGACCGTGCCCGGCTTCGACGTCGTCTCCTGGTTCGGCTTTTTCGTGCCGGTGAAGACGCCCGCGGACGTCATCGCGAAAATCAACGCCGACACCAATGCCGCGCTCATCTACCCGGCGGTGAAGTCACGCTTCGAGGACCTCGGCGCGGTGCCGAAGGGCTCGACGACCGGCGAGTTGGCCGCCTTCCTGCAATCGGAGACCGACAAATGGGGGCCGGTGATCCGCGACGCGCAGATCAAGCTGGAGAATTGAGGGCAGTCGGCCTCGATGGACCCGGCCGCCGCGGTTCGCTCACCTTCGGCACGATCGGGGCGCTGACGGGGCCGGAACGGGTGGAAAAACCATCATTTCCACCGGCTTGGACGGGTGGACAGGGCCGTCCGGCCCAACTATAACCCGCCGGCTCGTTGGCCCCTTGGATGTTTCCTTTGGCCCCGTGGCGCGCCCAGGTAGCTCAGTTGGTAGAGCATGCGACTGAAAATCGCAGTGTCGGTGGTTCAATTCCGCCCCTGGGCACCATCGAACTTACTGATATAGTTTCAATAATTCGATTTCGTTGCCAACGAAAATTCAGGCCCTTCCCATCATTGCAACCCTATTGCAACCCGATGGCTCGTTTTGGCCGCGTACATGGCATTCGGCATGCGGAGCCGCCACGGTCATTGCGTGTCGATACGCTGCGTAGCTTGTAGGAAACGGCCCCCTTGCCGGCCCCTCTGGCGAACAGCCACGCCGGCGCAACCACCAAAACCAACCGGCCCCGCATCTGCCGAACGTTTCCAGCGTGCGGTCGGCGTAGAACACCTCGATGCTGGCGCCGGTCAATGGGTGGATGTCGAAGAGCGGCGCGCGTTGTCTAGGCTTGGGCGCGAGGGGGGTCGACGGGGCCATCACGCTACCCTCTCGGATGGTTCGGCAAGCGCCAAGCCGCGAAGGTAGTCGGTCGCCTTCGATGCTCGGCTGCACGCCGTGAAGAATGCGCGTTTGTCAGCCTTCAAAAGCTCAATCCAGTTGGCGATGTACCCCGCATTCCTAACGTCGCCATCAAAGCCAAATTCCGCACATAGGAAGGCGGCGCCCAACTCAGCGACGAGTTCTTCAGCCGCGTAGGCGTGCGAACCGAACCGGTTCCACAAATCGCGATCAAGACGCGCCTTGTGTCCGGTCCAATGGGTCAATTCGTGGAATGCCACGTTGTAAAAGTGGTCCGCGCCCTTAAACCCAGCGAAGGCCGGCATCGAGACGAAATCCCGGCTTGGGATGTAGCACGCCTCCCCGTGGCCCTCGCGAATGTCCGCACTAGTTGCGCAAAGGAATGCGTCGGCAAGCTCGTCGCGCGTATCGGGATTGCGAACGCGCACTGGTTTCCCTGTGTTGATGCCATCGGGAAGGCTTTCGCATTGGTCGACGTTGAAAACCGTATACTCCCGCATCATCGGAACTAGGCGCGTCGAAGAATTATCGTCCGCACCTTCATCGCGGACCTGCAGTTGCTTCACGAAATAGACTTTCGTGCCGCGCTCGCCCTTGCGAACGTTGCCGCCCAGTTCAAGAGCCTGCTTGAATGTTAGAAAGCGCGGCGCGCGATAACCGGCCGCTTGTGCCATCCACAACAGAACGACGTTGCAGCCAGAGTAGGGCCGGTTGCTCACGGCGTTGCACGGCGTATTTGCGCCCGGGGTTGCCGACCATGGCTTAACCCACGGGGTGGCGCCGGCTTCTAACTCTGCAATAATGCGCGCTGATACCTCAGCGTAGAGATCACGTTTCATAACCCGCCTCGCTGTTACGGCTGACGCGACCACGATGGGCCGCATGCCATAGGGCGCGGTGGGCAAGGCCTCTAAGTTTGCGTCAGGCTTGATGGGCGAAAATCTACCCCCCGGGGAGCATGGACAGGCCTCCCTGTCTCGCGCGCGCGAGACCGGGTTGAGAAATATCTCGGGGTCAAAAAAGGTCGTTAAGAAAGTATTAAGGTTTGACGGACGTGCGCTATCCTTACTCATCTTGGGATTGCTGAGCCCAAGATCGGAACCTTGGTCCGAACCAACGGCGAGATAGGCAAAATGAAAAAGCCGAGCAAAACAGCCGCCGAACTCGAAGATTTTATCAAGGTGGAAATGGAGGACATCTGCGAGTGGCCAACCGATATGATGATTTCCGTTCAACCCGACGGCGACAGTTGGAAGGTGGAGGTCATGCAGGAAGGATCGGTGGACGATGCCGGTCGGCGCGAGATGGTCGAGCAGATCGCTGCGCCGGTTGAAAGCAGAATATGATCTAAAGGGCTGACGCCTTCCCGGGCCGACGAGGTTATCAAACGACCTCGCCGCGGTAGAAATCCCTCGCTTAATTTTGGTAACGCAGCTTGCTTAGCCGTGAAGGTTCGGCTCTGCTGGAACGCCGTTAGGCATTCGCCTCGGCGGTCAAAACGAGGGTGCCGCGTTATGACGATCAAAACGTATTTCACGATCCTCGCTGTTCTCTCTTTTCTCTTCGGCATCGGCTTTATGCTCTCTCCTGCTCAGGTCCTCAGCAACTACGGAATTGAGACTTCGCCCGCTCTTGCGCTGATGGGAAGGTTGTTCGGTGGGGTGTTGCTAACGCTGAGCGTGATCCTCTGGCTCGCCAAGGACTTCCGTGACGAGGCCGCCGTGCGCGCGGTGCTGCTCGGTGCACTCCTGGGGGATGTCGTAAATCTCGTCGTCGCAACTATGGGCACTTTGTCGGGGGTCTCAAATCCGTTGGGGTGGTCCACGGTGCTGATCTACCTCTACGGCGCCGTGGGAGCCGGTTACTTTCTGGCGGCGCGGGCATCACGGCTATCGGCGCGCTGAACCATACACAAGTCGCTCGCCCCATCGGTTCGGCGGTAGCAAGGATCATCCTCCGTTCAATCTGCCGACCAAATCGAGAGGTGTTTGCAATGCAGCTTGCTCCGCTCACATTCAAATCCATTAGGGCGAGAGCGGTCGTGCTCAAGCTGAAGCGTCCGGTTGTCGCGCGGATCGCTACCATCACCGACTGGCCGCTGATCTTGATCGACCTCATCACTGAAGAAGGCATCGTCGGGCGGAGCTATCTGGAGCCCTACACAATCAAGACGATGAGATATCTGGTCCCGGCCCTGCAAGATTTCGGCGCTATGCTCAAGGGGCGGCGCGTCGCACCGGTCGAACTCTACGATCTCGCACGCAAGTCGCTGCACTTTGTAGGCTATCAAGGACTTTCTATGATCGCGGTGTCCGGACTGGATATGGCGGCTTGGGATGCCTTGGCAAAGGCGAGTGGCGTGCCGCTTTGTGTTTTGCTAGGCGGTTCGGTAGGGCCAGTGAAAGCATACAACAGTAACGGGTTGTGGCTTCAGGCGCCGGAGGTTGTGGCGGCGGACGCGACCGCGTTGCGCGACGAAGGAGGCTTCACTGCGCTGAAGTTACGGCTTGGCCGCGATCGCGCGAGCGACGATCTGGCCGCCATTCATGCCGTCAGGGCCGCTGTTGGTGATGACATGGAACTGATGGCTGATTTCAACCAAGGCTTACATCTTGGAGAAGCCCTGCAGCGGTGTCACATGATTGATGACGAGGGCCTCGCGTGGATCGAGGAGCCGATCGTTTATGACAATCTCGATGGTTACGTGCAGTTGACCGCGGAGCTAAAGACCCCGATACAGATCGGCGAGAATTTCTATGGCCCCCGCGATCTGCACACCGCGCTGCAGAGAAAGGCGTGCGACCTTGTCATGCCGGATTTCATGCGCATTGGCGGCGTGACCGGCTGGTTAAGGGCATCGGCCATTGCGGGTGCGGCGGGCATACCGATGTCCACTCATCTTTATCCGGAGGTGGCCGCGCACGTGATGCGCGTCACCGAAACCGCGCATTGGCTGGAATGGCAGGATTGGGCCGATCCTGTCTTACAGAAACCCTATGAAATTCGTGACGGATTGCTTCACATTCCTGACGTGCCCGGCGTTGGTCTTGAATGGAATGAGGAAGCGGTCGCGGCCAGCCAAGCCAATCTGTAGGCTCATCGCCTCGTATTAAGGTGACAAGGTAAAGCCGTCGAACCCCACGAGCATCAAGATAGTGGCGGCGTGGAAGCGTGATACCTGGAAATGGTCGCGCTTAGATAGGGCGCTGGTGTTCTTGGACGGTTAGCCGGATCGATGCGCTATACGCTGACACGGGTGGCTTTCAGCCGACGCGTAAATTCTCCGCCGACATTTTACCCGACCGACCGGCTTGCGGCTCGTAGCTAACGCGCGTCCGCTCATTGAGCATAGTGAGCCCCGCCTTCTCGACGGCAGAGATATGGACGAAAACATCGGGGCTATCGTCGTCCGGCTCGATGAACCCGTAGCCCTTGGTCGGATTGAGCCACCTCACAGTCCCCATTGCCAACTTCAATTCTCCATGTGCTTTACAGGGGAACGGGCGCTTTCTTCGCTGCCATACCTTCGTCCGTGTTCCGGTACGCGATATCCCTCTCCATCCCTTGGCTTTCGATCCAACGTTTTTCGAGCAAGCGCTGCAGCGTTATGGGATTTTCGGGAAGCTCGATAGCCTTGACCCAGCCGCGACCACGAAGCTGCTGCATGAATTGACGTTCGCGATGATTAGGGACAAGCGACATTTGGTCGTTCGATCATTCTCTACGTGTCGAGTTTGAGAATGCGAAAATCGAAGCGCCGGCCACCTAATGCGGCTCTCTCCACTTCGCGCCGGGTCTTCTCTCGTTCAGCAATTCGTTTGAGACCGGCGGTCAATGCGATCTCGGCGTCTTTCATGTAGTTGCGCATTTCCCGCCGGTCGACGGACGTCAGTGAGGGATCAGCGAGTTGACCCCAAGCGCCACGTACCCACTCCTTCAGCGCACGTACATCTTGATCTAGAGTTTCTGCCATTCGCGCACCGGCAAAGTATCAAGACCAAAAATATCTTTCCCAAAAAGGGAGAAGGCCGCGGGCGTTACGCCGCCGGCCTTGTCTTGCGACTGCCGGCCCGGCTGTCCGGTTCCGCATTCCCGAGGCAGAGCATGGAGTTAGATGGTTAACAAAAGGTTGCCAGGGCGGCAGAGATGGGCTTGGATGCCTTAACTTTCTAAGGGGGCATTGTGTGACCGGACCGAGACCAGCAGGTCGTCCTTGGACGACGGCTGAGGACAAACAGCTTCGCGAGCTTCTCGCATCGGGCATTAAAGCAGCGGCAATCGCTCGCAGGCTCAACCGATCCATCGGCGCCGTTTACGCCCGCGCGAGCGCGCTCAAAAAAACTCCGCTTGCAGCGCCCTCGCCGCCATCCGAACGAGCGGCTTTCTACCACGCTCATGCGACGAGCAAGACAGTGTTCCGTGAATAGGAACAGCCGAGCACGCGTCGCCCTGGGGTAGGCGGAAAAGGCGGGAGTGCTCGGCTGTCAGGCCGCCCGGCGGAGCGGCCGTTCGTACTGCATTCGACATCTGCGTTCGTCCAGATCGAGCCTGATGAGCGAGAAATGTCGGAACTCAAGACCTGTTGCTGTTGAATAGATACGCGCCGTCGAATGCAGCACGTTTCTTTGAAAAGCAAATACAGCGAAGCCGGCAAACAACAGCAACGGACCGGCCGCGGTCAGACAATACGCGAACGCCATCCTGGCACATCCCAATAGAGGAGCATGCGCGCAGCGTCGTTCCGGCAATCAACGCAAACAGTTCAGGAGAGTGACGGGCCGTCCGGTCACCGCCGGACGGCTCGACTAACAAAGCGTGTCCGGCTCTGAGCCGGTCCAACTATCGAATTTCGGCGAGGCCGTGAAGCTACGCGCTGGCTTCGCTGCCTCTCATCGAGCGGTTCGTCACGCCGCTCAACTGTCATCAGGATAATCGATAAAATTTTATCGACAATCGAAAGGAAGAATTAAGGTTACCCATGAGGCTCGTTCCCAAATTTGAGGCACTCAGCCCGCGCAAAAGATATCGGTTAAAATTCTCCGAAACATCGAAGCCTTCTCGAAATGGCTATCGGGCTAGGCTGGCTATTCAGGAGGTTTTTCGATGAGCTATATCCCCGATCACGGTCTACCGCTTGTTCAGCTTAAAGAGCAGCGACGTGAGTTGGTAGTCGCGTTGCGGCGCCACGTGGGCCCAATTAGCGGCTGGCAACTGCTGCAGATCGCATCCGTGCAGCAAGCAATCTCGGCATTTGAGGAAGTGATCTTTGATCTCGATGCGGAGACAGAAACATCCATTATGGATGACACCGAGGCAAACGTCGTTTGCTTCCGCAAATTCGCGTGACCAGAAGAACGATCCTGGGATGGCCAATAGCGTTTGGAGAACCGAGGAATTCAATTGCCCCAGTTGCGGGATGAATTACGTCGCGACCAGAGAAGAACACCAAGATAAGCACTATGGCAGCTTCAAGTGCAGAGTTTGCGAGACCGAGGTTCATTCATGGTCCGGCTGCTTTGATTTCTTCGACTGGAAGGCCATCAAGAGGAGATTGCCCACCTTTGGGAAAAAGAGGGTGACCTGATTCCCGCCAGGGCTGGGCAGGCTAGCGACAAAACCACTGCCAACAGGATCGGACACAATTACAAACACAATCGGGATAGTCTGTGTTTCCTTCAGGAGTGCCGCGGTGACAGCAGTATCGTGCGAGAGGATTACGTCGGGCTGCAAGGCAACTAATTCTTTCGCGAGCATCCGTATCCGGTCAACCTCGCCAGAAGTCCAACGGACGTCCATCCGCACGGTGGAACCAGCAGTATCATGAAGCGCTTGCGTGAAGCTGGTGAAGAAAGCCGCTGCCTCCGCATCGGCCGCGGGCTGCCCCATGAGCACGCCGATCCGCCGCATCCGCTCTGGCTGCTGCGCGCGCGCAGCAAGCGGCCACGAGGCCGTCGCCGTGGCTACAAGCGTGATGAACTCGCGCCGCCGCATGGGTTTCCTGGGAACAAGCCTTATGCAGGGCCGCAGGCTATCACAACCATCAAGGCCTGGTTGACGCGGGACATGTCGCTGAGACGCGGCCTCCCGGAAGCCCGCGGCCGCCGAACGGGGTGGACGGCATATTTGCTCCGGCAATGGGATTTGCCCGTGCCCCTTCCAGGCGCCGAGTGGGCGCTGGATTCCAAGTTCAATGCGGCCGAAGGACTGCTAAACGATCCGCAACTCAAGGCCACTATTGCCGCCGCCTTGAAAAGCGGCGTTGAAATCGTGGGTGAACTGAAACTGAAACGGAAGCTCTCCGTCAGTCTACCGGATGAGACTCGGATCGCTGACGTCGACCTACCGACGCGGATCCAAAATGTCCTCGCATCAAATGGCATCAGGACTGTAGGAGAGCTTTGAAGAACAGGCGATGACACCTTACTGAGCTTCCAGGACCTAGGGCCTCGGTCAGTGGCTTTTATTCGCGAGCACTTACGCGGCAAGTAACCGGAGCGGATCTGGCAATGATGGTGGCCCGGGTTAGTTGGGGCAATGTCGGGAAGGTACAGGAGCCCGGCCGCTGCATGTTTAGGTTCGGCTGGGTGACAATCACGGCCGACGACTTGGCCATCTGGTCTCAGTTTCCTGAAGCAACGTTTGCCCTGTACGAAGTGACAAGCGAAAATGGCGACGAATATCGGAAAAGCGATCGGCGGCAGTATGGCTGACGATTGGAATTTGCGATTGCTAAACGGCGTAGGCGGATCATTGCCGGACAAGAGTTCTGACGCTGCCGTCAAGTCAGTCTGTCATGCGATGGTGGATATGAAGCCGGAGGATGCGGTCGAGGGAATATTGATAGCGCAATTACTGGCCGCTAGCGAGGCATCTCTGGCGATGTATCGCAAGGGCTGGGCGCAGCCGGTGAAATTATTTCGAGGCGCGGACTAAATATCTCCAACTCGCTGACAAGGCTGCCCGCACCGTCATGATGCTAACCGAAAGGCTCGACCACCATCGAGGCAGGGGCCAACAACAGATCACCGTGAAGCACGTCACCACCAACAACGTCACCGCGGATCAGGCGATCATTGCCGAGAGCGTCGCCACCGGAGCCGGTCGCAGTGTCGCATCTCCTGCCCTCCTGGCTGCCAGTTCTGAGGCGACTATGCCGATCCTCGAACAGGCCAAGCTGCCCGACCCCGTAGGGGTGGGGGGAGTTGAGAAAAAGAAATGACCGACAACCCCATGCACCGATGCAATGCCGCTCCCAGGTGCCGAGCCAAATCAAAGCGCACCGGCTTGCCTTGCCGATCGCCGGCGGTGAAGGGCTATCGCGTATGTCGCATGCATGGTGCCCGCGGCGGCGCACCGGAAGGGAAGCGGAACGGCAATTTCCAGCATGGTGGCCGCACGAAAGAAGCCATCAAGGCTTCGCGTTACGTCAACGAGCTTGCCCGTCTCCTGCGCGATATCGAATAAATTACGGTTTCAGGCTGCACCGGCAACGTCCCTACCCCGACCAGGTCCGCCGATACATGTGATGTTGGAAGTCGATGGCTCCTCTGCTGGATGAGAGGAGCCGCCGACGCTGGGCGGCGTCGGAAGCACGTATGATTGGACACGGCGGCGTGAGCGCCGCGGCTGCGGCGACGGGTCTGGCGCGACGGACAATATATCGAGGACTTGAAGATCTCGAGGATCGTGCCTCGGTTGGGAATGACCGGGTACGGCGGGGGGTGGCGGACGTAAATCGAGAATAACCGAGGACCCAACTTTACTTTCCGACCTTAAGTCGTTGCTTGAACCGGTGACGCGAGGTGATCCGATGCGACGGCGATTGTGGACGTCGCTCAGCCTGCGGAAGTTACGCGCGGAATTGAAGCGAAAGGGGCACGACATCAGCCATCCTGTCGTTGGAGATTGCCTGCACAAGCTGCACTATAGCCTACAGGCCAATCGGAAAGTCCACGAAGGCAGCGAGCATATGGACCGGAATGCTCAGTTTGTAGACATCAGCAAAAAGGCTGGCAGTTTCTTGACGGACGGCCAGCCGGTCATCTCGGTCGATACGAAAAAAAAGGAATTGGTGGGCAATTTCAAGAATGCGGGCCGCGAATGGAGACCCACAGGTAGACCCGAAGAGGTCAATGTGCATGACTTCATTGATCCCAGGCTGAAACGCGCGGTGCCATACGGCGTTTATGACATCAACAACAACACCGGTTGGGTCAGCGTCGGAACGGATCACGACACCGCCGCCTTTGCGGTCAACGCCATTCGCCGCTGGTGGAAGGCCATGGGAATGAAACGTTATCCGAAACCCGAAGGTCTGTTGGTGACCGCTGACGGCGGTGGATCGAACGGCTATCGCGTCCGTCTGTGGAAAATCGAGCTACAGAAACTGGCCGATGAGCTTAGGTTCCCGATCACGGTGTGCCACTTGCCGCCCGGAACCAGCAAGTGGAATAAAATCGAGCACCGGCTTTTCTCTTTCATCAGCATCAACTGGCGCGGCAAACCCCTGCGCAGTTTTCGCACAATCGTCGAGCTCATCGCCGCTACGACGACCGAGAGAGGTTGCACCGTACGTGCTGAACTCGATGAAAAGAAATATCCCAAGGGACTTAAAGTCTCCGATGCGCAACTCGCCACCGTGAACATGTTCCTTTAGAGCCATTTCGCGATGCTGTCCGCCGCAACGGCCCCAGCTGCGGCAGCATCAATCGTGCCTATCTGGTCTGCCAGCACCGTACCGAGACTGGCGCGGGGGCCTCTCTTAGGCTCAGAGCCTTCACCTCACCCCTTAAGGCGCCTATTGCACTCCGTGTAATAGCCTCCACTGTCTTGAACCCACAAGAGTCCGCCGTTCGAGTTTGTGGCTTTATTGGCGAGGTATTGATCGCGGCAGGTAAGCATTCGAGCTTTGCCGGCCTCCTCCGAGGAATAACTCGGCGAAACGGCTTCAGGAAATACAATGGTCGCGGAGGTGGGTTTGTTTGGCTCTAGCGGACTCTGGTTCGGCGACGCTGATTGCCCCCATGCCGAGAACGCCGCCCGAAAGGCTTCGTCCCCGGACCCTCCCTTCTCGATTGCAAGAAATGGCGCGGTGTTGGTTGTTGTAAACCATCGGCACGTCGAACCACGACCGCTCCTTCAGGAGTTGGATGTTGCGCGAGCGGTCGGCATCTACATTGGATAGCCCGACCATGAAGAAGCTATTGGTGACCTTAACTGCGAGGCCTGCGAGCGGCACGCCCTTCGCCTGCTCATTGGACTTCATCAGGATGCCCGGCACGTTGGCCACGCCGCCGCCTGAAACGTCCGGTGGCAGGATGAAGGTGAGCTCCGCGGTATGGCTCGCCGGCAGTGATAAATCGGTGTTGCGGCGGAACGACATCGTCATCTTGAACTTCCGATCGGGAATGTCGATGTCGGCGCGCACGGCAATATCGGCCTTCTGATTGCCGAACGCCTTGGTCGGTTCGGTGCGCCAGACCACCGAGCCGACATATTGCTTTCCCTTCGGACCGGACGGATCCTCATCATAGAGTACGACGCGCTGACGAAGTATGCTTGGGAGAGAAGGTTTGTTGCTGTCCGCTTCAGGCGGTTCGACGGTCGCTACCTCCGAGGGCTTTTTTATAGACTGCCGAATATCACTGAGACGTGCTCGCGCAAGATCTGCATAGAAGGTTTCATGATATCGTTGAATGAAAGCTTCGAGTACCGCGGGGCTTGTCGTATCCTTCGTCGCGGACCACGCCTGAGCGGCCTCGTTTGGGACGCTTGGCCCGCTGGCGGGCGGATTGGACGTCGGGGGAAGAAAATAAAAGGTTCCGTCAATAGGCGAGGAAGAAACCCATGGCTGCTGTGTGCCGCCGCTGGAACGCTTCACGGCCAACCCGACCTCGTTGAACACATCGAATATGCCGAGTCCCGGTCGCCGAATTGTCTGCGCGAGAGCCTTTGTGTACGGACTATCTCCGTCGGAGCCGTCTTAAGCCACGTTACCCGGCTGTGTTGCATAAGAAATCAGCGTCCCCTCTGGGGCATTCATCTGTGCAAGTCCGCCCCCGCTCGCCCGCAAGCCACGTCCTCCGAACGGGTTGTTGCGACAAGCATCGAGAATTACGAGATTCAACTTCGTTCCAGATCCCTCCATCTGGCGCAAAACCAGGGCGACATCGACCATCTGAAAATCGACGTCTGCTTCCTTCGTTGGGTTAGCATTGATCGGAATAAGGTGGTTGGCACCGCGAACCTGGACGCCATGGCCAGCATAATAGAACAGCGCAACGTCGGCCCCGGTAATCTGATTTCCGAAATTTTGAATGGCGGTGTCAAAGCCAGCTTTATCGAGGTCGATGAGCGCCGACCCGCCCACGAGCGTAAAGCCCAGCGAATTTAGCGTGTTTGCCATAAGTCTGGCATCGTTTCTGGGGTTTTCCAGCCTGGAAACGTGCTGATAAGCAGAGTTTCCGATCACAAGCGCAACGCGCTTATCTGCAACCGCAGGTCCGCACAGTAGCAACTGCAAGAAGACTAGCGCTGCCGATGAAAATGGCCACCACCTCATGACGTTGCCCCACCCGCGTATATCCGCTGGTACAGCTATAATCCGCACTTCTTTCGGAATGCAATTTTTTCGAGCGCGGCCTTTCCGTAGAATCATGGTCTTCCAAAGGAGAACTTAGGCGAACAGTCCGGCCCTTGGGCCGACGCAAATGGCGGCTTCTCTCTCGTGTCCGGGAGGTTCTGAATGTTTCCTGAGCGGTCGAATGCGTGAGGGCAGGCGCTCTCGCGCGCGCCGGCCTAATGACGCTTGATCGATCCAGGTGCGAGAACAGCGATTCGGTCAAACGTTCAGATAAGTCCCGCGAGAAACTTCACCATGCACTCCCCCCCAAGCCGATTTCTGACAAGAACGCCTAATTTTTGGCTGCCGCTATGGACTTGTTACTATTCTTAGTTGTAGATACGGCACAATCTGGGCAACCTTGGGGGATAAAAATGGCTGAAAAATCTAGAGTCGCTACTTTCAATTGGCGCGGCGCTGGCATCACTTTCGGGGTTATCGGTGCAGGGCGCTGAGGCAAAAATAGCCGTCGTCAACGACGACGCTAACACTCAGGCGAAGCCAGCACTCGAATTCAGCAAAGCTCATCGCAAACGCTCACTTTCAGGTTGGTGAAGACCTTCTTGGGTTTGTCATGACGAAGCAGGCCGACGGAACAATCGTCGCCCAGCATGCCTCCCACGCGTCGCATGCTTCACATGCGTCTCATGCCTCAAGCCGCTAAGGCTTCCTGCGCCGTCTCCGGTCGAGGTAGCTGTCGATTTTGATTCCAGCGTCCAAAGCCTCGCGGCTTTGGATGCGGCAGCCTATCGTCTGATCGGAACGGCGACCTGCCGGATTGACCGGGTGGGGGACCGCTATGTCTGCCGTCTCGCTCCCACGGCCAATCCGCAAAAAGGCGCCGCGTTAAGTGCTGACGATCTGAAGGAACGGTTCCTGAACCTCGTCGCCGACGAGAATTTGCGGACCCGCGTCGCTGAGAAAACCGAAGGCGTTCGGAACGTCATTCTTGCACTCGCCTTCGGGTCCCTGGCCGCTACCCAAAAAGATGCCGGATAAATTCCAGCCGGAGCACCATGGCGCGTTTTTTAGCTCCTGAAGCCTTCAGCGCGGCGACCGAAGATCTTTCGTTGCTGCCGTTCAATCTTGAGCGCACCGGAACAAACCAGTATCTCGTCGCCAACATGGTCGGCGATTTCATTCGCCTGACTGAGGATGAGCTGAACAGGCTGGTCGATCTTCGGATACGACCCGGCGACGGCCTCTATGAAAAAGCCTACGCGGCTCATCTGGTCACCGGGACCAATCAGAAAGCGCAACGGCAGCTTTTGGCGGCACGGCTGAGAAGCCGGATGTCGTTCCTGCAGCAGGTCACCCCGCTGCATATTTTTGTTGTAACGCTGCGGTGCGAACACTCTTGCCCTTATTGCCAGGTCTCGCGTCAAAGCACCGACCGCTCGCGCTTCGATATGAGCGAAGAAACCGCGATGCGTGCGCTGGACATCGCCTTCGCCAGCCCGGCGGCGCGAATCAAGATTGAGTTTCAGGGTGGGGAGCCCCTTCTCAATTTTCCGATGATCAGGACGATTGTTGCGGCCGCGAAGGCGCGGTCCGGCAAAAAGGTCGACTTCGTCATCGCGTCAAATCTGGCGCTGTTGGACGATGCCGTTCTCGAGTTTTGCAAGGCGAACAACATCCTGCTCTCGACCTCCCTCGACGGTCCCGCCGATCTGCACAACAAGAACCGTCCCAGACCCGGCGGAAACAGTCACGAACTGGCTGTTGCCGGCATTCGGCGGGCCAAGGAGATTTTAGGTCCCGACAGGGTCGGGGCCTTGATGACCACCACGGAAGCGAGCCTCGATCGCGTCGATGATATCATTGACGAATATCTGCAACTCGGGCTGGACGGCATCTTCCTGCGGCCCCTTTCCCCGTTTGGTTTTGCGGTCAAGACGAAGCAGTTCGCGAAGTACGATGCGCAAAAGTGGCTTGGGCTTCTACGAGCGCGGGTTGCGCCGGGTTCTGGAGATCAACCGGCAGGGCACCCCGTTCCGGGAGTTCTATGCCGCGCTGCTTCTCACGCGGATGCTGTCGGACCGTCCCATTGGCTACGTCGACCTGCGCAGCCCGGCCGGCGCCGGCCTTGGCGCGCTGGTCTACAACTATGACGGCAGCGTTTTCGCGTCGGATGAAGGCAGGATGCTTGCCGAGACCGGCGACAACGCGTTCCGGCTCGGTCACGTCGACCAGGACAGCTACAATTCGCTCATCCTGTCGGACAAGCTGATCGGCGCGATATCGTCGTCGCTCACGCAGTGCGCGCCCGAATGCTCAACCTGCGTTTATGAGAGCCATTGCGGCGCGGACCCGGTCTATCATCACGCCACGCAGGGGGACGCCCTGGGCATCAAGCCGCTGTCGGCGTTTTGCGCCCGGCAGAAGGGCATCATGGGCCTGCTGCTGGATATTCTGGAAAACTCCCCGGAAGACGCTGCCATCTTGCGACGGTGGGCCGCCGCATGACCCTTCCTCTCTATGGCACAGCCTCGCAGAGCGCTGGATTTTGCTCAGACAAAGCCCGCTCGGTCGTCAGGCTCCGGTCGGTTGACAGCACCGCCGAACGTCACGCGGCGGATTTCGCGCTCGCTCAGAACGCCGGACGAAGTCCTGCGCGCGATAGAAGCCGATTGGCCGTCGATCTTTGTCGTCTCGGACGGCTCAATCGATTTGCCCGGCACGTTCGACGGACGGCTGGTCGCGGTGCCGCCTGAAATATAACTATCTCGCGGACGGTGACGTTCTCGGGTTCGATCATTCGTCCAGGAAATTCCGCACGCTGTTTCGCCGGAATTCCGCGCACAACTCATTTCTGGTCACGGAACGGTGCAACAATTACTGCCTGATGTGCTCGCAGCCACCGAAAGATGTCGATGACCGGTGGATCCTGAGTGAAATCAAAGAAAGCCTGCCCCTCATTGACCCGGCAACCCGCGCGCTGACGTTCACCGGCGGAGAGACCCTGTCGGACTGGGAGGATTTCATCGCCGTCCTGAAGGAGTGCCGCGACCGGCTGCCGGCGACCGCCATCCAAGTGCTGACGAATGGCCGGGCGTTCGCCAACTCGGAGATTGTCGACGCCTGGAAAGATATCGGCCACCCGAATCTGATGGCGGCCATCCCGGTCTATGCCTCGGTCGATCATATCCATGATCACGTCGTGCAGGCCAAGGGTGCGTTCGACGAAACCGTTCTGGGCATTCTGAAGCTCAAGGACCGGGGCCAGCGCGTCGAAATACGCGTCGTCCTGCATGCATTGACCGCGCCGATCATCGAGGAAACGGGCCGGTGGATTGCCCGCAATCTGCCGTTCGTCGATCACGTCGCGTTGATGGGTCTCGAAAACACGGGCTTTGCCATTGCAAACGATGCCATGCTCTGGATGGATCCGGTGGACTACGGCGACGGCCTTGCCAGGGCCGTTGATCACTTGAGTGCCGCTGGCGTCAACGTATCGGTCTATAACCTTCCGAAATGCGTCCTTCCAAAGTCAGTTTGGCCGCATGCGCTCCAGTCCATCTCGGATTGGAAAAACGGCTTTGTCGAAGAATGCAATCGGTGTGACGAAAAGAACAGCTGCAGCGGCTTCTTTACGACCGGACGTCCGCGGTTCAGTCGCGGCGTACGCGCAATCACTTCCCACGACACGAATTGACCCCTGCGGGTTAGCAGGCACGGAATCAGGAGAATGAATATGAAGATCCATAATGGTCTGCTTATCGCCGCTGCTGTCGCATGCAGCATCTCCGTAGCGCCGGCCTTCGCAAAGACCGCGAAAGAGTGCACGGCGGAATGGCGCGCCGAAAGGCCGGCATGCAGGCCCGGGGCGTAACCGAAAAAGCTTACGTTGAACAATGCAAGGGCGGGGCGGAGCCAACCGCAGCCGCGCCAGCGGCCAAACCGGCAGAGACGACGCCGCCACCGCGCCCAGGCAGGCGACGGCCACCGGATCAAAAACCGCGAAGGAGTGCACGGCCGAGTGGCGCGCCGACAAGGCCGGCATGCAAGCCCGCGGCGTGACCGAAAAAGCGTACGTTGAACAATGCAAGGGAGGTGCGGCGCCAGCGGCTTCCGCTCCTCCGCCAAAGCCGACGCGCCGCGACGCCTCCGGCCCCTGCAGCGCCGTCACCGTCAACCAGCACCTCGTCTTCCCAGAAAACCGCCAAGGAGTGCATCGCCGAATGGCGAGCCGACAAGGCGGGCATGCAAGCCCGTGGCGTCACCGAAAAGGCCTACGTCGAGCAGTGCAGGGCTGGCGGCAGCCATGCCGAGCGCGACCGCTCCCGAACCAAAGCCAACCGCCGCTGCGCCCCCGCCCCCGAGCCGGCCCGCACCGACCGCGACGCAAGCTGCGCCAGCGCCTGCGCCGCAAAGGCCGGCTCCCACGACAACTGCGGCACCCGTGCCCGCCCCAGCGCAGCAACCTTCCGCCCCCAGCGACAACGCAACGCTGGAGGCGGGGCAGTTTGCGGACGAAGCTTCCGCAAAAGCCCGATGTCCGTCCGACACGGTCGTGTGGGTCAACCTGCCGTCAAAGGTCTATCACTTCGCAGGAACGAGGAGCTACGGCACCACGAAGCGCGGTGCCTACATGTGCGAGAAGGAAGCAATCGCCGCTGAAGATCGCGCGTCGAAAACCGAGAAACATCCCTGAGGGCAAATCTAAACGGTCTGGTACAAGGAGACATCCTGCATGTTTCGGTTTGTCTTCCTCATTACGGCTTCTCTCGCTGGCGCCACCTGGGCGGCAGGGGAGACCATCGACGTAAAATATTACGGCAAGCTGGATTTGGCGCCCTTCGCCTGCACCGATGTCTCGCGGAGCAGCTTCATCAACCGAGCGTGCTATGACAAGTCCGAGCAGTTCATGGTCGTGCAACTGAGATCGGTCTATTACCCCTATTGCGAGATGCCCGCAGCGACCTTCGAGGCCTTTCTGACGGCACCGTCGATGGGGCAATACTATAACGCCAACATCAAACGCTCTGGCTCAGACGGACCTTTCGACTGTCGTACGCATCGCATTCCCAAGTATTAGGTCCTCGGCCGCGGCCGCCTTGTCCTCCTTGTCGGCGCCGCGCATGACGATTTCAGCCCGTCGTCGGGCAGGGGCCGCTGCAGTACCTTCGCCTGGTCCAGGGCGCGCGCATCCAGACATCCCCCCTCTCATCGACGTGGGCGCTCCAAGCCGCTAGGTTTTTTCTGTTTGGTTCGACGGGGTGATGGGTTCGAGCCTTGCGCATGGCCGAGAGTTGGCAAGATCGGCTTTGGTGGCAATTGGTGGTTGGGGTCGTTAATCGCGTAATGGAGTACGTTGGCATAGTTCGCAAGCACTTCGCCAGACCTTCTGTACCATTGAAATTCGGGTAGGAGGTCTCGGGTCCCTAGTTTCGCGGCTTTCTCGTTTCCCAAAAAGACCAGCGGCTCCACCTCTACCGCGCCGCCCGCCACGTCGGTGACGAACACCAAGGGTGCGTGAATGGCATTGTTCCTCTTGTCCGAGAGTTTGGTTACCTCGTCAACCAAGTTCACCAAAGCTCGCCAAAGGAGCGTATCCTCAGGCGCGGACCTTTCTGCTCTATGGGCAGCAGTGGCTTTGAGCATGTGGCGCTGTGTTAGATCACTGCGCACAGCGTGCCACGCGGAAAGGGCGGTATAGGTTTCCGCGCCCATTGCGTCAGCGAAGAGTTCACCCAGCGCTTCGTGAAGCCTGTTCCATTGGCGAGAGGCTTGAACTGGCGCTCTTGCTCCCGGCGTCTTTGTGCGGGAGTTCGGAGGCTCCTTTTGATTGCAGTCGTGTGAGGCATTAACTCACCGCTCTCCCGGCCACCACGTTGACGGCGGATCGGTCGCTGAAATCTTGTTCGGTCGCAGCGCGACCAGATGGCTCCGCTTGTAGGGATAGCGCCGGACTTCGGAGCACTGCCGGCGGCGCATGTACCGTTCGAGTTCGTGGACCGGCGTTGTCTTCGGTCGCCGCACGATGTCAAGGGCAACGGTTTGATGGGTGTCGCAGCCAAGGCAACGGACTTCGAGATAACCAAACCCGGCGTTGATAGCGTCGCCCGGCGCAGGAGATGGCTGCGCCGGTCCCTTAAAGCCGAGCATGCGTTTGTTCCACGCCTCGCAAGCGAGCTCGTCGGCTTCCTTGCGTGCTTCCGTCGCGCGCTCTGCCGCCGCCCGGACCGATGCGCCGTAAATGGTCTCGCGTGACTTGCTGCCCATGGCGCAAGGATGCGCCGGGCCACGATCGACAGGCAAGCCGCTATGGGTTGCGGTGGATGACGGGACGGGTACAACGGAGACGACGCAGCACGGGCTGGAGGATAGGGCAGCGGCTTCAACCCGCACGATTGGCGAAGGCGGTGATCAGGCCCGCGGTGCGACCGCGATGGTGATCGTCATCAGCCACATCGTCCGCATCTCGCGCCGGACCACCGCGGTTCACGCGAACACCGGACTACCACCCGCATCATCGCATTCGCGGATCCTTTGGGGAAAAAGGTGCGGGCAAGGCCCGTGTTACAAAAGTGTCGCAAGCCCCGGTTAGTGAAGGCGGGCTGCCGTCTCGCGTCGGTGGCATCTGTACGGTCCCGCCGAGACCCCCTTACTGCCCCCACAGGCGGGACCGTACCTTTGACTTTCAAACCTGACTTAATCAGCTAGTTGAGCCGCTTGCGCAGCACGCGCTCGATGAAGTCAGAGAACGGCTCAAAGAAAAGTTCAAGGTCGATCAGTTTCATCGAACGGCGGTTCGTTGCATTCGTCTGCCGCCTTGCTGCACGCCTCCGCGATCTGCACCTGATCTGCATCCCTACCGCGTCGATGTCACTGCCATGTCGCGACAGCAACGCGGCTCATGCCCGATAGATGCGTGAGTGGGAAGCCGTCACCTTGCCGCTGGATCACGCCTTCGGCTTCGAGCTTGCCGACGTACGCGCGGCTGCAATCGAGGTGCAGGGCCAGCGCCGACGCGCTGACGGTCGCGGGCTTTTGGGATCGCGGTCGAGGGACAGGCTTGGCGACGGACGGGCGAGCAATGGCCTCGGTCATCAGTGTCATTCCTGTTGCGTCGCGGTAGGATAACTCACTTCCGCTTTGGGCGTTTGGCTTCTGCGGCGCCTTTCGAAAAATCCGTCGATGAATGGCGTCGCAAAGGCGCCGTTCCACAACCATTGCGCGATGTACGTTTGTGGGGCGATCAATGCGAACAGGGTCGCGAGGACAAAGACGGTGGTTGTGAACGCCATTCCGACCGCCATGCTCGGTTGGCCTCGCGTCAGTCCCGCGAGAAGCCAAAGGAAGCCGTTCGACCCAGCAAGCGCAGTCAAGTGGCAACTATAGAGCATCACAATATCGCCCGTGTTCCCATACGTGCCGTAGAGACCCGTAGTAACGGGCAGCAGGATAACCAACAGCAGAAAGACGAGGTTCAGATAGAGTACAGGCCGCGTTGCGTGTGGCTGGTAGGCTAGTCTGCGCTGGTGCGAAACCCAGAACATGCCTGCAACTACAAAGCTGATCAGAAGCGCGGCGATTTGCGACTGGTAGGCGGCCCAAATTGTGGACCAGACTGGCGGACCATTTAAAATTTGTCCCTTAGGAAGATTGTAGGCGAGTAACGTCATCGCGACGCCAAAAATCGTGTTGCTCAGAGCCTCGAGGCGCCGCATCTCGAAGTGATTAACTGAAGCCGCCATGTTGTCCTCTTCGGATAGGCGGCAGCCTAACATGAAAGCGAGCCAATCGGCCTAAGCTGAGCCTTGTTGGGTCACGGCGCTTGGCCGGGTTTTTCTCCATTGCACGGGCCGGTTTAACACATCGCGCCATTTCGGTGCGCGGCGGAGCTTGGGAGTGGAAGCCCCTGTAACTGCAACCACGGATTTTCTCGCAGCAGATATCCTCAATAAGCGCGGTCGCGTGGTCCCCGCACCCTCCGTTTTTGCTCACAGTACCTTGGAGGGCCGCCGTCGTTGGAGGGTCGTCATCGTGGGACGGTCACCGCCATCACCATTACCATCGCCAGCGCTCGCACGGCTTCGGCTCGGCGGCAGGGCATGGTATCGTCGGCGGCGACCGACCGCTGGGACACGTTGATGCGAGCGCGTTAGGTGCCGTTACAGTTTGTCACCGCCAAACCAGCAGCGGTTGCCGCATGTGAAGCGGCCGAGGCCGAGCAGCGGCAGGCTTTGAAGTAGGACAACCAAGAGCAAAGACCGCTCATCGTGCAATGAATATTACCCAGACCCCCGCAGCGCACATCGTGAAAAACCACGCAATCGAAACCCAAAAAAGCACGTCGTGTCGGTTCAACCGCCCCCCGGAGACTAACGCAATCCGCTAAAATTGGGCGAGTGGGTGCGCTCCATGAAGTTTAGCAACTATCCACTTTTGGAAAATTTGAGGTCGTCTCTGGTTCTGTCGGGCGGTCCCCCCCACCCTCCGATTTTCTCGAGCGGCGCGCACGGGCATCACCGTCACGACGCGCATCACGTCATCATGCTAATCGAATAACAGGCGACGGCGGGCGGCATCACGTCATCGCCGCGTCGAGCGCGCCAGCCTACGACGGCGCGGCAGGTAGCGCGCAGACGACCGACCGCCAGCGTCGAGCCTGCCGCGATTATCCACAATTGATCGTGCGGGTGCATCGCGGCGACCAACTGCACATTTGCCGGGAAGAGGGTTCTCGGGCATCACCGTGGCGATCAAACAAATGATGGCATTTTGGGCTGCATGGACGACAAAACGGAACGACCGCCAATCTCAATTGCGCGAAAGAACGCTGATGGCTTTTGGTATGTGGCCGTGACATGGGGCAATGGACGGCAAGAGCGGCTAGGCCCCTATAAGACTGAAGCGGTCGCGCAAGAACTCATCAAGGCGCAGTTAGCCGCATGGCATGAGGAAGAAAGCTATTTCTGAAACCGCCGCGATAACATTCTCCCCGCTGATTGGGCACCTCGACGGGGTCGAACACGTCACCGTCGCAGACCGCACCGAGGGCGGCAAGCGGCGCACACGGGAGCCGACATCACGTCATCACCTCGACACGGTGCGAGCCATCAACGACGGGGTGTCCGCGTTTGAGGCAAAAGCAGGCTAACCCCGGACGCACAATCCGTTTCCGATACTCTTCGCTGCTTCGACCAACTGAAAGCCAATTGTCGAAGGGCGGTCATATGGTAAGTAGAGGGAGGAGCCCCCCATGAGCATCAAAACACGCCAAGCTGAAGACGAGCCCGACTATCTAAAGGAATTGCTCGCTCAGGCTGGCATCGATGCGCAGGCTTCCAGTGTCGCCGCCAAGCTACAGGAGGTCGTCATTGGGGAACTTCATCATCGGGTGAAGAATACATTGGCGATTGTCTCGGCAATCGTGTCTCAAAGCCTCAAGACGGCGAACAGCTTAGAAGAGGCCACTAAAACGATAGAAGAGCGCCTTCATGCGTTGGGAGTGGCGCAAGACCTTCTGGTCCGCGAGCGATGGACTGGCGCAGGGTGTCGGACCTTGATCGAAGGTGCCGTGAAAGCCTTCCAATCTAAAAGCCTTGATCAGTTTGAAATCGCCGGGGACAACATCGCAGTTTCTTCCGGCCCTGCTATCTCCCTCTCAATGGTAGTTCACGAACTCTGCACGAATGCTGTGAAACATGGCGCGCTGTCTGCACCCAACGGACGCGTTTCAATTTCGTGGGCTGTGTCCGAAGATCACCCGCCGCGGTTCAAGCTGCATTGGAAAGAGCACGGCGGCCCCCCTGTCAAAGAGCCTTCTCGAAAGAGCTTCGGTTCTCGACTTATAGAACAAGCGCTACCGGGCCAATTGCAGGGCGAGGCTCGGATTAGATTTGAACCGGATGGCCTGAGTTGCGAGGTAAACATTCCGCTGAGTGTTATGCAGGAGCGGCCTCTGGCGGTTGTGCCCTCTCCATAAATACGACTTGTCCCGCCGCCTTACGCGACGGGCTGTTTCGAGGAAGCCGTACAGCGCGCCGCCAGCGCAGGGCTACAGGACACCGGGCAAGCCGTGCTAGCGCACAGGTAGCGGTTCGTGGAGAAGCGTCCGACGTTGCGACCGCTCGCATCGTGGATGGTCGTCGTGTTGGCGGTCGTCTCGCGGCTGATGATCCGGCCACGGCTGTCGTAGTTCGTGACCGTGCCGCTGCTGTCGGTCGCCGACCGGGCGACGACCTTTGCCGCCCGCGTCGTAGCCGACACCGCATTCCAGGCGCATCCGTTGGTCAACCGACTGAACCTTGCTTAGGGGCGGGGGAGTACCAAATCGCCGCCTTTGGGAGACGGGTACAAGGCGCGAACATCCTGCAACCATTTTGCAACCCAATGTAACCAAACCAGACGGGATTAGAAAAAATGGAGCGGTACGGTTAGGGAGATCAGTGAGAGAAAAGCCCGTAACACAGGGATTTCTGGGGATTAGAACAAACCCAGAAGGACGGCAGGTACCTCTCTCCAAAACCGGGGGGCGCAGGTTCGAGCCCTGCCACTCCTGCCAGCTAAATCAATCACTTAGGATGATAGACTGATAGGTTAGCTTCCCATAAAATCGCCTCGGGAAGCACATGAAAACAGGTTCCGGCGGGAGCCCTTTTTATGGCTGATGACGCGCTTTCTCTTCGAGGGCCGCAGCAAGCCGCGCACGATATGCGGCGGCGGTTGGCAATCACTTTGGCGGCCGCGGTGGTACTCGTCAGCGGCGGCTGGATAACCCTATGGGCCGCGGGCGGGAGCCCCGCCGTTGCTCCAGCGCCTCCGAACTCACCGCCGCAGCCGCAAACCGGCGGCCCGCGGTGAGCTCCTCGAGACCACCAAGAACCTACAGGTTACCCAGCAGCAGGCCGTGGATCAATTGCAGGTCGTTCAGGATCAACTCGTCGCTCAGCGGGCGGAGACGAAAAGGCTTTCCGAGCAGATCGCGGAGCTAAGCGAAAGGCTCGACGCCTTGCAGCAATCAGTCGCCAATTTACCGGCGCCCTCGACCCACCGAGCCGGATCGCCATCCGGTCCGCCGCCGAAATCACGCTAAGATCCATGCTCTTCCCTAACTCCAGGAGCGCCGCTGGTGCGGTTTTGGTTGGCGGGCTCCGGGAAGGCAGGCCGATCATTGGCATCGCGCGGGCGGCCGCCGCTGTGCCGCAGTATGGGATGGACCTTTCGAGAGCTTCGTGTACGTTGAGATCATCGGGGCAGGACCTCGAACCCCCAAGGTGGGTTATGTGCGAAATCCCTCTGGACCTTCAAAGAAGGTTCGAACAGCGATGGGCCGCCAGATTTGCGCGCCCGGTCCCGCCGATGGCGCCGAATAAGCAAGAACTTGAAGGGCAAGATCAACAGCTTGCCGCACCTGCCAAATCCAAAAGTAAAACCCGCCGGGTTGAAGCGGCGGGCTTGAGCTTTCAATTACCCATAACTTTGACCACTCGGGCTGATCCGCTGATCAGCAAAATCTTGAAGTCGAAACAATCACTTGTGATTCCTTGCTGAGCACCTGATTCGCGAGGGGGGGTGCTCTATGGGGCTGACATTTAGGGATCGATCGACAAAAGGCTGTTTGCGATCCTTGGAAGGCGAATGTTGGATAGATCGAGAGATTAGTGGATGCGAGTTTAGGGACGCGCGGCTCGGCGATAAATTCCGCAAACTGCTCACGCAGATTGGAAGCGCCATGGGACAAAGCATTCCGCTCGTCTGCCAGGATTGGGCGAATACCAAGGCAGCCTACCGCTTCTTCTCTAATGACCGGGTCAGCGAAGCGGACATTCTGGCCGGCCATTTCCAATCGACACATGATCGTGCCGCAGCCACTGAAGGTCTCGTTCTTGTGCTGCACGACACCACCGAGTTTAGCTATCAACGCGAAAGTTCAGAAGCGATCGGCATCACCAAGAGCATCAACAGTGGACGGGACAAGGCGGGTCGCCTGAGATCGCACACGGTCTGCGGCATCCTGATGCACTCGAGCCTCGCAGTTACATTCGATGGGGTGCCGCTTGGGTTGGCAGCCGTTAAATTCTGGACTCGGAAGAAATTCAAGGGCACAGCAGCGCTTAAAAAGAAGATCAATCCAACCCGGATTCCCATCGAGAAAAAGGAAAGCGTCCGATGGTTGGAAAATCTCAAGCAGTCTACGCAACTCTTGGATCATCCGGGACGATGCATCCATATCGGTGATCGCGAGAGTGACATCTACGAGCTTTTCTGCGCAGCACAGGAGATCGGAACTCATTTCCTGATCAGGACCTGTGTCGACCGCTTGGCTGGAGACGGGGACCACACGATCGCCGACGAAATGGACGAGGTCGCCGTCAAAGGGCTCCATCGCATCGAAGTCAGAGACAGCAACGGCGATCCCGACCAGGCCGTTCTTGAGATCAGGTATCGCAAGATTCGCGTCCTGCCGCCGATCGGAAAGCAGAATCGCTATCCCGCTCTGACCCTGACGGTGATCCATGCCGAAGAGCGCGGGACGCCGAAAAACAGAAAGAAGATCGATTGGAAGCTGATCACCGACTTGCCTGTTCGTTCCCGCACTGACGCCATCGAGAAACTCGAATGGTATGCTTTGAGATGGAAGATCGAGGTGTTCCATAAGATCCTCAAATCGGGCTGCAAAGCTGAGGAGTCGAAGCTCAGGACCGCCCAGCGTCTGACCAATCTGATCTCGCTCTTCTGCATCCTGAGTTGGCGGGTCTTCTGGATGACGATGCTCAACCGTTCCGCCCCAGACGCGCCGCCAACCCTCGCGTTGACTGCGACTGAAATCGGCGTGCTCGATCGCCTCGTCAACAACAAACCAAAAGCAAGACAGAAAACGCTCTCGCACTATCTGATCAAGATCGCCCGGCTCGGCGGTTACCTCGCCCGCGCCAGCGATCCGCCGCCCGGCAATACCGTCATGTGGCGCGGGCTGTCACGCCTCACCGACATCGCGCTGGGCGCCACAGTCGGAGGAGAATTTGTGGGTAATTGAAAGAGGGCTTGAGACCTTTACCGTCGGCGTGAGCGCGGGACCGAAGCCCCGCGCCCTAGTCGGTCATGACACTTTGCTCGCGATGATCTGGAGATATTTCGTCGCGGTTTTACTCAGGCGCTCCGACCGGTGCTCATCGCGAATTTTCTCAAGCGCTGGCACGGCGCTCTTTAAAATCTTAGCCGCCTTACGCCTGTTTTCCACGTCGATATCGGTGACCGCTCGGCCGACGGGATCCTGAAGAAACCTCGTCGCGATCTCAACCCATCTCAATGTGTTCGTAGCACTCACGTTCGGGGCCGACAGCGCGTTTTCAATAATGCCCGGCATATCTACGAGCGCATCGCGCAGAATTTTTTGGACTTCTTCCCGCTCATCCGATGTTGGCATGACTTGCCCCCTATGCGGGTTGACGACCCGCGATACTGAGCCTCGGCGGCGCAGAAACAAGACGCCAGCAGCGCCGAGGCTGTGGACAAGTTACCGCCCCATCCGCCGGCGATGGCTCGCCAGCCGCTGCCGGTTACGCGCCTGCTCACCTAAGCGCTTGCGCTATCCACGCTCCCCGCATCTCCGGCATGTAACCTCCAATATTCGCGGGCTATGGCGGCGCTCAACAAAAGAAATGCAACGCTAAGTCCGACGACGAATGGGATCTGCCTCATGATATGGCTCCTCCCTGTGCTTTTGCCTTGAGCCGCGCTGCCGCGGGTACGCGGAGGTATTGTCGGTGTCACGGCAAGAAAAAGCGCGGGACCGAAGTCCCGCCAAGTAGCCCGCCCCCACTCTAGGAAGCCCGCTGGTGCGGGTTTGGTCGGCGGGCTCCGAAGGCGGCTAGTCATTGGCATCGCATGGGCGGCCGACGCTAATTCCCCGCGGCGCGGTGCGGGATGGACCTTTCGAGCTTCGTGTACGTTGAGATCACAGCATCGGGGCAGGACCTCGAACCCCGAAGGTGGGTTATGTGCGAAATCCCTCTGGATCTTCAAAGAAAGTTCGAACAGCGCTGGGCCGCGAGATTTGCGCGCCCGGTCCCTCCGAAAAAGCAAGAACTTGAAGGGCAGGATCAACAGGCCGCCGTACCCGCCGTATCCGCCAAATCCAAAAGAGAAGCCAGCCGGGTGGTAGCGGCCGAATTGCGTAAGGTGGTTGTAAGCTGACAGCGTTACGCATCAGGCAATTCCCCGAAACGGGATTTCCGTGCCGTGGTCAAGGACACAAGAACCGACATCAGCTACGCCGACCTTCGGAAGCAATGCCTAGAGGCCATCAAGCAATGGCCAGGATGCGAGACGGTTACGGGCATTCAACTCATTCGCGACGGCTCGAGAGCTGGATTTTCGGTGAAGGTCACTCTATGGGGACAGGCCGGCAAGATCGTCATCGATCGCGCCACCTCTTGCGTGGAGCGCGAGATGCGGCGCCGCTATCGGTTGACTGAATGAAAAAGCGCGGGACCGAAGCCCCGCGCCCTCCGCAATTATGCCGTGATGTCCCGGCCAAATTTGACGATTAGTCCGCAATTCGAGCGGGAGGCCGTTTATGAAAGCAATTGCTGCTGCATTTATCGCTGCGGTCGTTCTTTACGCTGTCGACTATCAATACAATGATGGTCGCTACACGCAGGTCGTAGAGCAGGCCGTGACAAGCGTGATTTCGCGTTAGAGGCATCGCCCCAATGAAAAAACCCGCCCCGGGGATCGAGGCGGGCTGAAAGTATGGGGGCGTGCGGCGTTGATGTGGACAACGCCGCACGCCTAGCTGTCTAACATGCTCGGCTTACAGCGGCCTTACGGAACAGCCGGTTCCGATGGCTCGCCAGCCGCTGCCGGTTCCGTTTCCGGAATCGGCGGCGCGATTAACGTTCCAAGCAAGGACATCGATGGGACACGTTGCGCGGGCAGTGGATGGAATAGTCGCACCGCCGCCTAGTCGAGCTCGGGCTGAAGGCGAAGAATTGACGAAGACACCGCACGAGTTTGAAGGATCCAAGCCAATCACCAAAGCGGAGCGCAAAGCGCGTAAGGTATTCCGCCAAGTCGATGCCAAAAGGCAATGACTGAGCATGAGACCGCTCAGAAGGCGTTCCATGCAAACCGGGAGCGTCTCAAGGCAGAGCGGCTGGCGCGGGAAGCGGTCGGGACGCCAGTCGCGGCCAAGAAAGCCAAGACCAAAAAGAAGTCCCGTTAAAAATCCATCCCCATCCTGGCTAAATCGCTTAAGCTGTGGGGTATTGTCTGAGAGGGGAATGAGAAAGATGTCGGAAGAAGAAGAACGGCTTGCAAATATCGAGGCAAAAGCAACTTTTGCGGCGCAATTGGCTCAACGTACATTCGTTAGGTTGGTAAAGTCAGGAGCAATCGACACGAACGAAGCGAGCGTGATGCTCGAAGACTCGATCAGCGCGAACCGCAAGGGAAACGATATTCATAAGCGCGTCGCGAAACAATTTGAGCTGGTGCGCGCACTCCTATTTCCCGGAGCGCCCGACATTTGACGAGCATTGGTCAGTGACTCGACCCCAGTTGGCGCCTCTTTTCCCAACCCACGACGCGCTGCAGCCCGCCGCCGTTCCGCGGCTCGTAGCCATCAAGGTACAAGTAACAACCAGATCGCCACACCGCAGAAGGCGACAAACCAACAAGCCGAAAGCCAGAATAGTACGTCGTCTCGGTTCATCGTCGGCTGCCGGTTGATGTTGGTTTGGCCGGCGATGCGCGGCGGGGCTGATGCGCTACCTGAACTTCTGCATCCAGTCTTGTTATTGCGCGCCAATGATTTGGGTTTTGCCGCCACTTGGGTTGGCGCAGGTTTTGCCGGGGGGGTCGTACAGGGGTTGCCGGCGCGGGCGTTCGAATATCACCGCAGTCGACTAATCGCCGTTTGCTCGCGCGACGTCGCGGCGCTGTTGCATTATTTCTGATCGGGGCTGGTGGAGTGGCGCCCGCTGGAAAGACGAATCCGCGCGGGCACGCGCGCGCTAGCAGGTCTCAATTCTCAATCCAAGCGCGTAGCCACTCTATCGCATCATCGCGGCTAATTTTGGGCCCGACCTCAATCTCAACCGGGTCGCCAGGAGATGTTTCTGTCGCGAGCTGCGCAGTAACCACCATGCGCGAAAGCATCTCCTTTACGTCATCCACGATTGCCCTGCCGAGATCTTGATGAAGGGGCGAGTCGGATGCAGAAGATTTTTTCCTCTGTCAGCTCAAGGCCCGGCAATATGGTGTCGTCCATCCGGACGCCTGTAGAGCGGGCAGGCACGCCAGGCGCGGAACCAAAAAGAAAATCGTTCGCCCGATCCTCAGGAACTTGACCGAGAGCTTTTAAGACAAGCCCCCATTTATATGCTGCAACACGGCCCACGTTCTTAATGACGAAAACCAACACTACGCGGAGATACAGATCGCCTTGGTTCTCCCAGCCTACTTCTAGCTTGCCGTTGTGGAATCCAACCTTCAGCTCAGCACCAATTTGGCGTTGGCGAAGAAGCTCGAGATAAAAATGAGGGGCCGGGAGCGACCACCCAGCGGATCGATAGAAATAGGTCAGGTGACGCCGGCTTTGGTGGGGGTGCGAGAGGGGCTGTCGGCGATATCGATCACGATCAGGTCGCGACCTTTAGGTATTGCAGACTTGTCAGATGGCGTGACTACGTGAACGCGGAAATCATTTAACCGATAGTCTAGCAGCTCAGGGACCTTCTGTTCGAGCCAGTCCCTTGTTGAAGTCCGACCCGAAAAAATCTTTGGCACGCCGTCGAAAGAGCTGTCATCGGCGACACCGAAAACGAGATGTCCCCCTCCTGAGTTTGCAAGTGCCGACGTGGTTTTTGCCAGCGCGTCTAGCAAATTATTTCGGTCGCCCTCTACCAGGGCCCCGGCCTTACGCTCGAAATAGTCGTGTTCGCCAACAGGGAAATCTGCAACATCTGCTTCCGTCCAGCGCTCTTTTTTCACAAATGCCAATTTCGTCTCCTGCCTGATTTGCCCATAGATGCGGGCAAAATGGATCCGTTCACGGGCTATGGATTGCGGCGGCGGCCGCTTTCGCATTCCTAATAGAAACCAGCTCATAATTTGAAGAGTAACATTGAGTCACCCAGCAGCGCGATCCCGAAATCGCCGCCCGTCAGCTTGCCAACGCGGTCAAGTCTTACTTCGACAACCGCATTCTATCGAGAAGATCAACGGGCCATTCCTGTATTGAGCTGAGAGGCACGCCGGCCGAATACAAGGCCGGGCTTGATCGGGCCATCGCCAATGGCTGGCTTGATCTGCACAAGAGCGGAACCTTCGTGCGCTTCACGCAGGCGAGTGCAGATCTGTTCGCATGATCTGCGCGCGCTGCGACGACACTGCGTTGTTTTTCGAAACGCTTACAATCTCCTGATGCTGTTGCCATCTAACAACTCAATTTTTGTTCCTGCGCCGGAACCAGCCATTTCGATTTACGTCCGTTCTGGACTCGCCATAGATTTTACCTCGCCGGGCTGGGGTACATTCGAGAAACACTAAATTTGCGAACCCGGCGAGCCGCAGAGCGCAAATGCCCTGCGGCTTTTTGATTAGCCAGAATTCGCAATCTGCGGCCCCTGGCGCCAATTTCCCTGCGCATGCCCCGCAAGCCGATAGAACTACCACCCGCGGTCGCGCGCCGCTTCGTCGAGGACATGCGCGCTTATCACAACGAAAAGAGGGCCATCAAGCGACGAGATCGCAGCCCGCCAACTGCACGCGCTCAGGCAGCATTACGCCGGCAAGCTGAAGCTCGCCGACGTGAAGGAAATGTTCCTGCAGATGAGGGATCACTCCTAGCTCGGCACCCGATTTGCAGCACCCTCGGATCATTGGAGCCAATTGTGCCAAGCCGAGGCGCGCTTATGCGTAACGTATCCCGTTTTGAGACTTTAACTAAACGCAACGTGCTAATTCAGGAAAGGACCAAGAGGTTCATTTCCGACTTGCAACGCCTGGTTCAATTGCTCGAGGCCAATATCAATATCGAAGAAGAGCGCACAGGTATCTTCGATCTTACGAACCCGGACTACTCGGTCGCAGCACGGCAGCTCAGGGCTCGGCGAGAGAATCTGACCGGCACGATCTCCCGATTGGAAGCAACGTTGACCACCTGATGGTCTTTGCGAGCGAGGAAGCCGCCGAGCGCTGGTTGCCGAGCACGATCCGGAGGGCGTGGCGTTCGAGTATCCGGTGGCGAGGCATGACGAGTTAGTTTGTGGTCTTGCCGCCCCCAACCTCTTTCATCATTGCATCGATGATTGGTTGAGGAATATTTAGGATGGGCGCGGGCATCTGCTGATGCAGTTGGACTTTTATAAATCGCCTCCCTAGGTGATTTTCAATGATCTTGAAGGCGGGAGAATTACTAAGCGCAAACATGTAACAATGATGGATAGTTAGCACGAGATCTTGGATTGGCTCGTCCTCGAGTCGCCGGACTTTGAGGCCCATCTCTTCGCATTCTTCAAAATGGATATGTGCGTCATGTCCTCTATTGGCGCGCGAAAGTTTTTCAACGATGCTGCCGACCTTTTGTTTGCGCTCGGCCTCTTCGAGGTCCGCGAACATGTTGGCTTCCAGAAACTCACCGACGAATATTTTTGAGCGCTCTATCGACCATTGGCATTGCTGAACAAAGGAGGGGGTGTAACGAGATAGAATTGGATGCCAAATGTACTGCTTATTGCCGTCGGCCATCATCTCTTTGAAAGCGGTTTCCAGCTCCGCGACTACGCCGTATGCGGGTAGGCCGTTAATCTGTGGATCAACTGGACCGATGTTGGAGTGCTTCCCCATAAAAATCTCTTTGCAGGCACACGCCATGATGGTGCCTGCAGACATCGCGATTTGAGGGACAACGGCCCGAATATCGTTCCCAAAAATTTGCTTCAGGTAATGGATCAGGGAAGCGGTCGCGGCACCCGATCCGCCAGGAGTATGAATGAAAAGATCGAGGCCCTTCTTTTTGTCCCGCTTATCCGGCGCTTGGCGGCGGGCTTCGGCTTCTTGTGGCCTTTGGGCCTTCTGCAGTCGTTGTTGAGCCGGACCTGCGTGGTGTCGCGCTTGACATACATCCGCAAGACCTTCGCTAAGGTCTGTTGATCATCGACGACGATCAACTTTAATCCGGTCGCCTGCAAGATCAGCCCGAGCGATACCATGCCAAAACGCTTTGGATCCTTCGCTTCGCCCGGCACCAAAAGTTTTCCGGAATGGCCGGGGGGCAAGCCTGCGATTTCGTCAAGTGTTGTGCGGCTTATCTCGAGTGCCTCAACGCGACGGTAAATCGCATCGCGCAAACCCGCATAGGTGTTAGCGACAATGGCGTCATCTATCCCGTACTGCCCGGAAGCCGCCCGCGCCAATCTTCATCATGTAGGGTCGGTTTGGCGAAATAATACTATGCACCCGGCGGCCTCTTATACTTCCCCTCAGGCGAACGATATCTTCAACGCAACGCGCGTGTTCTGATGAGCCTTTGCGTATTGTAACCCTAAGCATCGGGGCGCGACAGCGGGCGGGAAGGGAAGCCGCTAGGGATCAAGGCTCAGTCAGATTATCAGGGAAAAACGGCCGGGATTGACCCATCCGGCGGACCACTATAATGCCTTGTCGGCCCACGGTTCGCCGCTTGAGACTGTGGGGACTTCTGTGGGGACCAGTACCGTTTTTGTGCGCGTTTCGTGCGTTTGGCGCGCTCAAATAGGAACAACGGAACCACTCACTACCTGCTGATTTATCAGCCATTTTTCTACTTGAGGCCACGTGGCGGAGTGGTTACGCAGCGGTCTGCAAAACCGTTTACACCAGTTCAATTCTGGTCGTGGCCTCCAATTCCTGCATGATGCGACGGAAACGGCCCAACTAGAGAGCTTGGCGCTCGTCTATCTGGCCCCGCAGGCGCAGAAGCAGAGCTTCCAATTCCCGATCGATGCTGGCGAGCGCGACGTCGGGCGGCGCGAACTCGATGTCGTCGACGTGCCAATATTCGATTCGGGCCGCGACGTGCGGAAAGCGCCGCTCGACCATCGGCCGATGCTCGGCTTCCTTTAGCGCGATGATGAGCGAAGCCCGGTCGAAGTCGGCCGGGGAGCAGGGCGCCGGCAAGCGGGCCGCGCCTTCTGGCGCGATCATTCGACTTTCAAGCGCATCAAGGGCGAAGCGGGACATCGGCCCGACATTCTCGGGGGAGCTCGCTTCGGCCAGTCCCCTTGAGAACGCGCGCCAAGGCAGGCCCTCGGCGCGGGCGCGGAAGTTGAAAACCTCCTCCGCGTAGCGGCTGCGATAATAGTTTCCGGTGCAGAGAAACAGGACGCGATCGTTGGGGGGCATGCGCGGTTGCGAGGGCTGCATCGTCGAGTGCAGCTTCTAAAGCCCGTCCTGCGCAGAGGCAAATTCCGGCATTGACCGAAGCGAATATCGATCTGTGCTGCGCGATCGTCTCGTGGGAGAAGGGGACAGCTCAATCCGCAGCAGCGGCATCAGCAGGCGGCGTACCAGCCTTCTGGAAACGGAATCAACGGCCAGACCTGCCCGTTGTCGTTGGCGGCCTTGGGCGGTGCATTGAAGATCGTCTGACGGGCCAACATGGGATCCTCCCCGAAGACAGGCGCAATCGCCGTTCGCACGGCGTCAAGCAAAAGATCGAACTCAGCTTCACTCATTGTTCGGGCGCTCCCCAGGCTCGGGAAAGCACCCTCGCAAAACTGTCTTTGTTCCGGATTGACGGGGTCGCTTAAATTGAATTGACCCGGCTCTCGCGGCTTGTTTGGTTACTGATTTCTTTCAAGTCCCCGTGCGCACCCTAAGAGGCTTACGCGCGCGGAAAGTGTGAGAAAAATCACATTCATTCAGAAATATTTCGCGTATCTCGCAGCAATCGAGCGGCATCTTAGCAGAAACGCCTAAACCATTGAAGGGGAATGCTGCCATGAGTGCAAAGGTCATTGCATTTTCGGCCTCTCACCGTCTCGCCGCGGCGCTAGGGTTGGCGATCACGCTGGCTTCCGCCAACGCCGCTTCGGCCTATCAGGGTACCCCGGAACAACGCCGCGCCTGCACGCCGGATGTCTACCGCCTGTGTGCCGGCGAAATCCCCAATGTCCGCGCGATTACCGCCTGCCTGCAACGGCAGAAAGGTAATCTGAGCGCGGCCTGCCGTGCGGCGATGGACCAGAACGGGTATTGATCAACTGGTTGCCGGCTCGCAGACCTCTTCGCGCGGCTGTGGACAACTGCGCAGCAAGCCATTACAGTTGCTACAAATTTGCCTGCTTGGCAGCTGTGGATATGCTGCGGACAAGCGGGGGATAACGAGTGCGCTATCGAGGATCGGCTTCGCTCGAGGCTGCGCAGCGTCCCTCTGAGGCGCGATGGGAATGCCCATAGGTCGTGTCGGTTGGGCTAACCGAAGGAAAAGGGAAAAGCCTTCTCCGCAAGGGCCCAAAATGCTTACCGATTCTTATCTTGGGGTGACGAGCGACTTCTTGCTATGAAAATGGCGGCTGCGGACCACAGGCGAGACTTGGGAAGGCCTTATTCATCGGGAACTTTCCAACGCACTGCCGGGTTGAGAGGAGTTGTGCCGTATTCTTCGGAGGCTTCGATGAGCAACACACCTGACGTAACCACGCTGGCGTTGCTGAATCTGATCCGGCTGTTGTCGGCAGAACTCGTTGCCGGCCAGCACCGGGACGATGTCGCGAAACTCATCGAGGCGATAGATCGCCAGCTCAGTGCGACCCCGCTGCCGAGAGGCATTGACGTCAATGACGCCCGGACCGGCATCGCCCGCGCAAAAGAGCTGCTGCGCCCCTATGTCGCTCATGTTCGCCAACAGGCCGAAGCGGTGCATCTCCGCGATCAGGCAGACACCACCAAGGTCGCCGGCGAGCGCGTAACGAAGCTGCCGACGTCGAAATATCTCCAGTAAGACGGGACATGTCGGGCTTTCGTGAATGGCCGCTCGCGCGGCCATTTTTTTGTGCAGGACTGCTCAAAACTTGGATGGCCCTGATCCAATTTTTTGTACGCCCTCGGACAAGCTTTTCCGCACATGCTCACCCTAGGCTTCCCTTCGAGCTTTGGAACATGGCAGGCGCCATGACAATTCGAAGGAGCTGGCAACATGCGGAAATGGCTTTCTATTGAACCAGGGCGCCTGTGGCGCCTGGCTGCGCTGGGCGCAATTGTCGCGGCATTCCTGTCGTCGATCGGCGCACAGGCGGCAACGCCAGCAGGCTGTGCGGCCCTGCAGGCCAAATATCCCGATCTCAAGGGCAGGACGCTGGTGAATGCGATCAACCCGCACACACCTGGCTATGAGGCAATCGATCCGAAGGACCCGAGCAAATATGTCGGCTTCGACATCGATCTCGGCGAAGCCATCGGCGAATGCCTCGGCTTCAAGCTGACCTACAAGCCGGTGACGTTCGCGGCACTCTTGACCACGCTGGCGAGCGGCCAGGCCGACATCGTGATCTCCGACATCTACGCCACCAAGGAGCGCGCCAAAGCGGCCGACTTCATCACCTATTCCAAGGTGTTCGACGGCGTGCTGGTCGCCAAGGACAACCCGAAGGGTATTCACGGCATCGATCTTACCATGTGCGGCGCTGCCGCTGCGGAAAACACCGGCTTTGTCGAGGTGCCGCTGGTGCAGGACCTCGCTCCGAAATGCAAGGAGGCAGGAAAGCCGGAGCCGACGCTGCAGCTCTACGACAACAACGCCAACTGCATCCAGGCGATCCTCGCCGGCCGCGCCGACACCTATGTCAACGACGTCAATACCGTCGACCAAGCCGTGAAAGCAAACCCGGACAAGCTGGAGAAGGCGATCGCGGTGACCATTCCGTACTCCGTCGGCATCGCCGTGCCGAAGGACAAGCCGGCGTTCCGCGATGCCGTGCTCGCCGCGCTGATCGAGGTGCAGAAGGCCGGGATTCACATGGACCTTCTGAAGAAGTGGGAGCTCGACGTGAACAACTTCAAGGAGCCGGACATCCTTATGGCTGACTGATGTCGCTGTTTCTCCACTACCTCAGTCTGCCGTATCTGCTCGAGGGCATTGAGCTGACCCTGCAGGTCACTGCCCTCGGGCTTCTTGGCGGATTGATCCTCGGCCTGATTCTCGCCTGGATGCAGCTCAGCCGCTTCTGGCCGCTCGCCGTGTTCGCCCGCGCCTACACCGTGATCTTCCGCGGCACGCCGCTGATCCTGCAGATGGTGTTTGCCTATGACGCCCTGCCTCACATCGGCATCAAACTTCCCGCCATCATGGCTGCCGGTCTCGCGCTCGCCTGCAACGAGGCGCCCTTCATCGCCGAAATGCTGCGCGCCGGCGTGCTCGGCGTCGATCGCGGACAGATCGCGGCAGGACAGGCGCTCGGCATGACGCCGGGCGTATTGATGCGGCGGGTGATCGCGCCGCAGGCGATCCGCACCATGATCCCGGCCTTCGGCAACGAGTCCGTCAGCGCGCTGAAGAACTCGTCGCTCGCCTCCGTGATCGCGGTGCAGGAGCTGACGCTGCGCAGCACGCAGCTTGCGTCCTCCACCTTCGATTTTTTCTCGATCTTCTTTGCTTCCGGCCTGCTCTATCTCGTGCTGACGGGCGCGGTCGGCGCCGTCCAGCTCGGCTTCGAATGGCTGCTCGACCTCGATCGCACCTCGCGGCAGCGGAAACTCTCCGAGTATCTGCCGTGGCGGCGGGTGGATACGTTCACCAAGCTCGATCTCGCTGAGCAAAACGCGCCTGCGCTCGATGCCGAACCCGCTGCGCCGGCCGAACTCGCCGAGACGCCACCGCTGGCGCTGACGCGCGAGGGTCGGGCGCGCCGCGCCGCCACCATCGCGCGCAATAATATCGCGGTCGAGGTGACCGACCTGCACAAGAGTTACGGCGCGCAAGCGGTGCTGGATGGCCTGAGCCTGACTGTCCGCGTCGGCGAAGTGGTGGCGCTGCTCGGCGCCAGCGGCTCGGGCAAGTCGACGCTGCTTCGCTGCATCAACCATCTCGAGGACTGGGATGACGGCACCGTACACGTCGGCGGCCGCCGGCTTGGCTTTAGTTCGGCCGGCCGGAAGCTCTCGCCGCGCGATATCGCCAATGAGCGCGCCAATGTCGGCGTTGGCATGGTGTTCCAGCAATTCAACCTGTTCAGCCATCTGACGGCGCGGGAAAACATCGCCGGACCCTTGCGCTGGGTGCACGGCATGGCGCGGATCGATAGCGAGCGGCGCGCCGACGAATTGCTCGATCGCGTTGGCCTCAGCCACCGCGCGGGCGCGTTGCCGCGGCATCTTTCCGGCGGACAGCAACAGCGCGTGGCGATCGCGCGTGCGCTGGCGCCGAACCCGAGCGTGTTGCTTTTGGACGAGCCGACCTCGGCGCTCGATCCCGAACTCGTCAACGAGGTGCTCGAAGTGATCCGCCGTCTCGCCATCGATGACGGGCTCACCATGATCATCTCGACCCACCAGATCCGCTTCGCCGACGAAGTCGCCGACCGCGTGGCGTTCCTGAGCGGCGGTGCGATCCTGGAGGAGGGGCCGGCGCATGAGGTGCTGAAAGATCCCCGTCATCCGCTCACCGCCCGTTTCCTCAATGTGATGGACGCCGACCGGACACCGGAGATGGCCAGATGCCGATAGACACCACGTCCCCACTCGTCCGCCCGCTTGCTGCAAGAGGCACTGCCATGAAGCACTTCACCTTGCCGGTGTCGCCGGCGACCGTTCATTGGGGCTATTTCAGCAAGAAGGTCGCGCCCGCACTGACACTGCGTTCCGGCGATCGCGCCACCATCGAGACGCTGACCCATCACGCCAATGATGATTACGAGCGGATGATCGCGGGCGATGCGGGCGCCGAGAGCGTGTTCCACTGGACCCGCGAGCACAAGGCGGTGGCGCGCCGCGGTTCCGGTCCGACCGAGGGCCCGTTCATCCGCGGGGCGGGCGAGGGCCTCGGTGTGCATCTGTTGACCGGGCCTGTCGCGGTCGAAGGCGCAGAGCCCGGCGACATCCTCGAAGTGCGTATCCTCGACATCCGGCCGCGGCCGAGCTGCAGCGCCTGCCATGCCGGCAAATGCTTTGGCTCCAATGTGGCGGCGAATTGGGGCTTTCACTACCACGACCTGATCGAGGAGCCGAAGCCGCGCGAAGTCATCACCATCTTCGAGCTCGATACAGCGGGCGAGCCCTACGCCAAGGCGGTCTACAACTATGTCTGGACCCCGCAGACCGACCCTGATGGCATCGTGCATGCGACCATCGATTATCCCGGCGTGCGCGTCGACCACGCCACCATTCGCAAGCGGGAAAATATCCTGAGCAGCGTGAAGGTGCCGGCGCGCCTACATTTCGGCACCATGGGCCTTGCGCCATCGGAAGCCGATTTCGTGAGTTCCATTCCGCCGAGCTATACCGGCGGCAATATCGACGACTGGCGCATCGGCAAGGGCGCGCGGATGTTCTATCCGGTCGCCGTTGCCGGCGCTTATTTTTCGGTCGGCGATCCCCATGCCGCCCAGGGCGACAGCGAACTCGGCGGCACCGCGATCGAGACCTCGCTGACCGGCGATTTCGAGTTCATCCTGCACAAGAGAAAGCGATCTCGGCGGCACCAGCCTCGAAGGCCTTACGCACCCCATGCTCGAAACCGAGCAGGCCTGGTCGGTCTATGGTTTCACCTATCCGAATTATCTCGCCGAGCTCGGCGCGAACGCGCAAGTGGAGATCGCCAACCATTCCAGCCTCGATCGCGCCATGCGCGATGCGTTCCGCAAGCTGCGGCGTTTCCTCATGACTGTGCACCGTTTGAGCGAAGATGAGGCGATTTCGCTGATGTCGGTCGGCGCCGATTTCGGCGTCACCCAGGTCGTGGACGCCAATTGGGGCGTCCATGGAACGATCCGCAAGAACGTGTTCCGATGCGATTAATGCGTTGAACCAAAGCGGCTTTTGCCGCCGGCATGAATGATGCGCGCTGATCTGACGCTGCCATGCGCCGCGCGGCCGCGGCTTGTCTGGCACGGGGGTTGCTTTTTGCTCCCTCGTGGTGGGTGCCGACGCATGAGTTTCCGTCCGTTCACAAGCGAATCCTACGCGCAGGACGACCGCCCGGAAGCTTGGCGGGACGTGCTGGGTGCTGTCGGTCTTCGTCCCGCGGCTGCCAGCTCCTTTTATGACGGCCACGCGACTGCTTCGCATCGGAACACAATTGGCGTTGCGCTCGGCCGCTTGTCGGCCGGCTCGCAGGCGATCTCGCCACAGCCGCTCTCGAACGAGGATCTGCCGATTGCGGTGATGCCGATCGAGGATGGCGTGGTGCTGCGGAGCGGCGCCAGCCATCGCATCGTCCCCGTGGGTCATCTCCTGCTGCTGCCACGAAACGGCGATTGCAGCGTCGTGTTCCAGCGCGACCTGCGCGCGGTCGTGCTGTCGATCACCTCGGACGCCTTGCACGGTCGCCTCACCGGCAAGCCACGCCTCAACGAGGCGCAGGTGGTCGCGCCCGACGGAATAGCCGACGTGTTCTCCCGTCTGCTGGAGGCCACGGCGCGGACGATGGAGGGCCTCAACGACGTTGAATGGGCGGCGGTCACGCAAAGCCTGGTCGATCTGCTGCTGACGCTCACGCACCGCCTTTCGGCGCCCGCCTCGGAAGCCGGCCACAGCGCGACGCAGGCCGCTATCCTCTACCGGATCTGCCAAACCATCGAGCGCCGGCTCGAAGATCCCGATCTCGTGCCCGCGCGTGTCGCGCAGGCGGAGGGGATATCCGAGCGCTATCTGCAGAAATTGTTCGAAGGCGTCGGCGACAATTTCACGCATTATGTTCGGGAGCGCCGGCTGCAGCGCGCCTGGGCTGATTTGTCGAATCCGACCGAAGCGCATCAATCGATTTCGGAAATCGCCTATCGCTACGGTTTTGGCAACTCCGCGCATTTTTCCCGCGCGTTTCGCCATCGTTT
Organism: uncultured Alphaproteobacteria bacterium; assembly: GCA_963739755.1. GTDB lineage: Bacteria > Pseudomonadota > Alphaproteobacteria > Rhizobiales > Xanthobacteraceae > Bradyrhizobium. The sequence continues at coordinate 53,301 of CAVUCB010000065.1, forward strand.
TGGATTGCCGCCGCGCGAATTCCGTCAGCAGGAGGCGGAGCGTGCGGCCGTCCCCGCCATCGGCCAACGCGGCTGGCCGCAGGAAGCGCTGGCGCAATCGCGCGCGCACCAACCGTTGACGGCGGTGAAGGCGAGTGCGGCCTGCGCCGATCAGCTCGCGGACGATCGGAAAGCCGTGGCCGGACCGAGCCATCATCACATCGCGGTGGAAGCAGCGCGCGTGCATTGGGGTTATTTCAGCCGCTCGCTGCAGCCGCAGGCCGAGATCAATTCCGGCGACACGATTACAATCGAAACGCTGACTCAACACGCCTCCGATGATCCTGAACGGATGATCGCGGGCGATGCGGGGGCCGAAAGCGTATTCGGCTGGACTTCAGCACGGAAAAATATCGACCGACGCGGCGCCGGCCCGATGGATGCCTCCGTGTTTGGCCGCGGCGCTGGCGAGGGGTTCGGTGTGCATATCTGCACCGGCCCGATCGCGGTGAAGGACGCACAGCCCGGCGACGTGCTGGAGGTGCGCATCCTCGACATCGTGCCGCGGCCAAGCCGCCATCCGCCATATGAGGGCAGGGTGTTCGGCTCCAGCGTCGCAGCGTGGTGGGGCTATCACTACAATGAATTCCTCGGCGGTCCGAAGCCGCGCGAGACCGTGACGATCTACGAGATCTTCGATTCCTGCGAGACGCCGCATGCGCGCGCGATCTATTCCTATCGCTGGGAGCCGCAGACCGATCCCTCCGGCGTCGTCCACACCACCTATGATTATCCCGGCGTGCCCGTGGCACCCGGTTCGGTGAAGCGCCGTCATGTCGTGCTCGACGGCATCAGCATTCCGCTGCGTCCGCATTTCGGTGTGATCGCGCTTGCTCCGAGGGAGATGGATTTCGTCGACTCGATCCCGCCGTCCTATTTCGGCGGCAATCTCGACAATTGGCGGCTCGGCAAGGGCTCGACGGTCTATCTTCCGGTGTCGGTGCCGGGCGCGCTGCTCTCGGTCGGCGATCCCCATGCGGCGCAGGGCGATGGCGAACTGGGCGGCACCGCGATCGAATGTTCGATGACCGGCACGTTCCAGGTGATCCTGCACAAGAAGAGCCGGCTTGCGGGCCAACCGTTCGCCGATCTCAGCTATCCCCTGATCGAGACCGAGACCGACTGGGTGCTGACCGGCTTCAGCCATCCGAATTATCTGGCGGAATTCGGCGCACAGGGCCAGAGCGAAGTCTATGCGACGTCCTCGCTCGATCTTGCCATGAAAGACGCGTTCCGAAAAATGCGCCGCTTTCTGATGAACATCAAAGGCCTCAGCGAGGATGAGGCGATCGCGCTGATGTCGGCCGCGGTTGATTTCGGCGTCACGCAAGTCGTCGATGGCAATTGGGGCGTGCACGCTATTATCAGCAAGCGGGTTTTCCAGGACGCGCCCTGATTTCCAATCAAAGGACCGGCAGCATTGAAATTCCACATGATCCCGGGCGGGCCGAAACCGGTCGCGCCGTTCAGCCACGCGGTCGAAACCGACGGCTTTGTCTTCGTCACCGGACAGATGCCGGATACGCCGTCGACGCCGGGAATTTTGCCCGACGGCATTGTCGCGCAAACCAAGGCCGTAATGGAGAATCTCAAGGTCGTGCTCGCGAGTGTCGGCCTCGACCTCGAGCACGTCGTGATGGCGCGGGTCTATCTGACGCGCTTCAAGGAGGATTATGCAGCGATGAACGAGACCTACCGGAAGTATTTCGCCGCCGGCAAGCTGCCGGCGCGCACCTGCGTTGGCGTCACCGGACTTGCCTATGACGCACTGATCGAGATCGATCTGGTTTGCAAGCGGCCCGTTTGAGCCAAGCCTTGTGAGCCAAGCCTTGAGAGCCAAGCCGGCGTTTGATGTCTTGAAGCGGACTCCCTGATCGCGTAGGCGTTCTGTAACCAGCAGGCTGGATGGAACAGGCTGCGACATCGTGGGAGGCCGACATGAGTGATGCGCTCAAGCCGTTTCGCATTTCAGTCCCAGATGACGTTCTCGCCGACCTGAAGGCGCGGTTGCGGAACACGCGCTGGCCTGAAGCCGAGCTGGTCGACGACTGGAGCCAGGGCATTCCGCTGAAGTGGGTCCAGGAAATCTGCCGTTACTGGGGCGAGGAGTACGACTGGCGCGCCCGCGAAGCGAAACTCAACCGCTTTCCGCAATTTGTAACAGAGATCGACGGGCTCGGCGTCCACTTCCTCCACGTTCGCTCGCCGCATCCGGAAGCGATACCCGTGATCATCACCCATGGCTGGCCCGGCTCGGTGGTCGAATTCACCAAGGTGATCGAGCCGCTGACCAATCCGACCGCACATGGCGGCGCTGCGGCTGATGCCTTTCATGTGGTTTGCCCGTCGCTGCCGGGATTTGGCTTTTCGGACAAGCCGAGAACCAAGGGCTGCGGTGTCGAACGCATCGCCGCGATCTGGGCGGCATTGATGGCGCGCCTCGGTTATGCGAGCTACGCGGCGCAGGGCGGCGATTGGGGCTCGGCGGTGACGACCGCGATCGGCGCGCAAGATCCGGCGCATTGTCTCGGCATTCACATTACCCTCGCGATGGGCTCACGGCCCAATGTGGGCGAGCAGCCGACGCCCGAGGAAGCCCGTGCGCTCGCCGGCCTCAAGCACTATCGGGCCTGGGATTCGGGTTACTCCAAGCAACAATCGACGCGGCCGCAGACGGTGGGTTACGGCCTGACGGATTCGCCGAGCGGGCAGGCGGCGTGGATCCTGGAGAAGTTCTGGGCCTGGACCGATTGCGATGGCGATCCCCTGAACATCCTTACCCGCGACGAACTGCTCGACAATGTGATGATCTACTGGATCACCGAGACCGCCGCCTCCTCGGCACGTCTCTATTGGGAGAGTTTTGGGCGTCCGCGGCCGTACAAGGTCACCGTTCCGACGGGCGTTGCCGTGTTTCCCAGGGAGATCGTGCCGCCGGTGCGGCGCTGGATGGAAGAGGCGTTTCCGAACATCAGGCACTGGAGCGAAATGCCGAAGGGCGGTCATTTTGCCGCGTTCGAGCAGCCCGAGCCGTTCGTGCAGGAAGTACGAAGCTTCTTCAGGACGCTGCGTTCCTAGCCACCAAACAGAAGCGACGGAGCAAACTGCGCGAGCGCGACGAGGCCCATCATGACAAGCGCAGCGAAGGCGAGGAATTTGCGCATCTCTCATCTCCAGGAGGCGCTGGACAGGCAGCCTGCGGACCGCCGATTGGCCAGTCCGCAGGCCCCTTGATGCCGATCAGGTTTCGGCAACGACGTCGATGACGGCTTCGGCAAAGGCTTGCGGCGCCTCCTGCGGCAAGTTGTGGCCAATGCCGCCCTTGATGGTCCGGTGCGAATATTTGCCGGAGAACTTGTTGGCGTAGGCAGACGGCTCCGGGTGCGGCGCGCCGTTGGCATCGCCCTCCATGGTGATGGTAGGGACTGTGATCACCGGGCCCTGCGCGAGCTTCTTTTCGATGTCGTCATATTTTGCCTCGCCCTCGGCAAGGTCCTGCCGCCAGCGGTAATTGTGGATCACGATCGCGACATGGTCCGGATTGTCGAAGGCCTTCGCGCTGCGCTCGAAAGTGGCGTCGTCAAAATTCCATTTCGGCGATGCCAGCTGCCAGATCAGTTTCGAGAACTCGCGGCGATATTTGTCGTAGCCGGCGCGGCCGCGCTCGGTCGCGAAATAGAACTGATACCACCATTGCAACTCCGCTTTCGGCGGCAACGGCATCTTGCCGGCCTCCTGGCTGCCGATCAGATAGCCGCTGACGGAGACCAGGGCCTTGCAGCGCTCCGGCCAGAGTGCGGCCATGATGTCGGCGGTGCGCCCACCCCAGTCGAAGCCGGCGACGGTCGCCTTCTCGATCTTGAGCGCATCCATCAGCGCGATGATGTCGGTGGCAAGCGCTCCAGGCTGGCCGTTGCGGAAGGTGGCCTCGGAAAGGAAGCGCGTCGTGCCGTAACCGCGCAGATAGGGCACGATGACGCGGTAGCCCTCGGCCGCGAGCAGGGGCGTCACGTCGACAAAGCTGTAGATGTCGTAGGGCCAGCCGTGCAGAAGGATGACGGCGGGGCCGTCGGCCGGACCGGCCTCGGAGTAGCCGACATTGAGCAGGCCGGCATCGATCTGCTTCAGCGCCGCGAACGAGGTGTTGGTTCCCGGCTTTACCGCGGGCAAACTCGCCGGCTTTGATTTTGCCGGTTGCGCGGCGAAAGCGCCGCTCAGGGCGAATTGGGCAGCGGCCAAAGTCATGGCGGCGCTGCCAAAGAAGCGGCGGCGCTGATGATTGATCTGGTCTGACATTTCTTCTTCTCCCTGTCGGTTTAACGATCTCGTGACGTGAAGACTATTCGGCGGACCAGTTTGGCCAATTCACATCTTGCCCGCGCCCAACTCACATTCGCGCAAACTTCGCCAACTGGCTCGTTAAGGGTTGTTAGCGCGCGTTAGCTGTTGAAAGCCGCGGGCGGCGAAAAAGGGGCATGGTCGCTTACGTACGGACGAATAGGCACGCGGATTTCAACCTGCCAGTTTCGCCAGCAGGCGTTCGGCCGCCTTGAGGTCCGCGGTTTCAAAACCCTCATCGAATTGTCCGAATACATCCTGGAGCAGGGACCTGGCGCGTTTGCGCTGACGCTGATCGAGCAGCAGTGACGCAAGGCCGATGGCCGCGCGCAACTCCCATCCGCGCGCGCCCTGGCCCCTGGCCATTTCCAGCGACTGCATCAGGCAGCGCTCCGCATCGTCGGCGCTTGGCTGCGGCAGCGAGAGAAACAGTCCGGCCTTCACGCGCAGCAATTCCGGCATGTAGAACATCTCGCCGCTGCGCTCGACCTTCCGAATGGTTTCGTCGTTGAAGGGGATGGCCTCGGCGACCCGTCCGATCGCCGCCAGCCCTTGCGCGAGCGTCATGTGGAATTCGGTCGAAAGCGTCTCGAGCCGCGCGGCATGGATACGCGCGAGCGCTGCCTGCATGTCCAGAACGCCTTGCCCCGTGTCGCCGCGTAGCATTGCGAGCTCCGCCTTGCGGGCCTGTCCGACCGCCATCAGCGGACCCATGGCGTTGGCTTCGGCATGGGAGAAGGACTGATCGGTGTAGGATTGCGCGCTATCGAGATCCCCGCACCAGAGCGAAACGGTTGCCGCGCCGGCCAGTACAAGCGCCAGCGCTGCCGGATGCCCCATGGCTTGCGATCCCATGACGGCCTCGCGCGCAGTTTCCATCGCCTGTGCCGGAAAGCCTTGCAGCCATAGCGTCCGCGCCAGCGCGATGCCCGATCGATAGTGTGGATCGAAACCAAGCAGGACCGAGCCGCGCCGGGACTCCGACAATATCCGCATGAAAGCATCGAGTTCCGCGCGCGAACCGCTGACGTCGCCGGTCACCTGCAGCGCCCGGCCAAACATCGCATGCGCCACCGCTTTCAGCGCCGGATCGTCAGACGTGTCGGCCAGCGACCGGCAACGCCTGGCGTATTCAAGCGACGTCTTGAAGTCGCCTCTGCGGGCATAGAAATAATGCACCATGTTGAGCAGCCCGGCCCGGTCGGCAGTGTTGCCGCGCTGTTCGGCGATCGCCAGGCTCCGGTTCAGGGCCGCGCTTACGGCTTCGCCGTCGCCATGCATCTGCGATGTCGCCAGTCCAAGACCTGCCTGAAGACGCATCTCGTCGAGGCTTCCCCCTGTCGTCTCGTCAAGCGCAAGGACCGCGCGCTGTGACCAGCGCTGACATTCCGGAAACAGGGACATCGAGAGAAAGACCGGCACCGCCGCCGCGGCCAGCCTTACGCCGACCTGGACGTCGCCGCTCGGACCAAAGCACCATTCCAGCGCCGCGCGGACATTGTTGAGACCGGCAAAATGCGGAATCCGTTCGGTGCCGGTCGACAGCGTCGACCATTCGCCCTCGGCCTGTTGCGCCCATTGCTGATAATAGCAGGCGTGGCGAATGGCGAGATCGGTTACTTCGCCGTCCTTCGCGCTAATTCCGAGCGCGTAGTCGCGCGTGGTGTCCAGGAGGTGGTAACGCATCATGGCGCCGACAGGGCGGGTCACGACCATCGATTTGGCGACCAGGCTGTCGATCGCGCCAAGAACGGCCTCGTTGTCGAGCGCGGCGCTCGTAGTAACCGCGAGCGCTGCATCGAGCGTGAAATGTCCGACAAAGACGGCGAGCCGGCGAAGCACCGTCCGCTCCAGGTCCGAAAGCAGCCCGTAGCTCCAGTCATGCGTGGCCTGCAGGGTCTTTTGGCGTGCCGGCGCGCTGCGCGGCCCGAGCCAGAGCAGCGTCAGGCGCTTGTCGAGGAGGGCGGCGGTCTGCGCCAGGCCATAGGTCTCGACGCGCCTGGCGGCGAGTTCGATGGCGAGCGCCACGCCGTCGAGCTTGCGGCAGATGCCGACCACGATCGCGGCTTCCGCATCGGTGAAATCCAGCCGCGCGCCGCTCGCCACCGCACGCTCCACGAACAGCCGTGTCGCGGGAAACTCCTGGATTGCCGCCGCAGTCGGCCCCAGCTCCTCTGGCGGACAGGCAAGTGGATCCAGCCGGTAGACATACTCATCGTCGACCTGGAGGGCTTCGCGGCTGGTCGAGAGGATGTGAACCTGCGGCGCCGCCTGGAAAATCTGCGTTGCCAGCGCCGCCACCGCGTCGATCAGATGCTCGCAGGTGTCGAGAATGAGGAGGATCCGTTTCTCCCTGAGATGGGCGGTCAGGCCCCTCGCATCCTCCGATTGGACCGAGAGCCCCAACATGGATGCGACGACGGTGGGGACGAGTTTCGGGTCGCTGAGCATGCCGAGATCGACAAACAGCACGGCACCGTTGAAGGCATTGAGCAGATGATGTCCCGCGGCGACTGCGACGGTGGTCTTGCCGACTCCGCCGGGGCCGACAATGGTCACAAATCGTGTCGCATTCAGTCGCGCCGATACTTTCAGGACTTCCTCGTCACGCCCGACCATTCGCGCGAACTCGCATCGGAAGATTAGCGTGCGGAAAGCTCGCTGCGGTTTCCGCGCGCACAGGCTCGCTGGCGGCGGTTGTCGACCGCAAGACCGACGCCACGAAGCAATAGCCGCGGCCGGAGGCTGTGGTGATGTAGCGGGCGCCGTCCTTGCCGTCGCCGAGCGCCTTGCGCAGTCCTGCCACATGGAATCGCAAGCTGCCTTCTTCGACGGTGACATCAGGCCAGACCAGCGCGAGCAGATCGTTCTTGCTGATCACCTCGTTGGGACGGGATATCAATGTCGAGAGGATGTCGTAGGCGCGCGCGCTCAGCTCCACCGGCGCGCCGTCCCGTGTCAGCAGCCTCTCGCCGACGACCAGGCTGAAAGGGCCGAATGAAATGATTTCGCTTGTTTGTGTTACTCGCTCAGCCAGCGTCGTCATTGGCGTCGTGCCCTTATAGCGCACTCACCCTCATCACATTTTAATGACCGCCGATATGGACGGAAGCGCCATCGTTCTCCAACAACCGTGCGTTTTTGGAAACAGCTGGAAGGAGGTCGGGGTAAACAAGCCGTGATCGGGCGGACGAGGACGGACTGCAGCAGGTCTGAGTGATGCAGGATCGACGATGCTTTGAGCAGTCTGTGCGCGACGATTTCGGATTTTTGGAGAAACGCCATGGCAATCAACAATGTAGCCGACCTCCTTGTGGCGACGCTGGAGCAGGCCGGCATCAAGCGCATTTACGGGATTGTCGGCGACAGCCTGAACGGCCTGACGGAAGCGTTGCGCCGCCGGGGCACGATCCAATGGATCCATGTACGGCATGAGGAGGTAGCGGCGTTCGCGGCTGCCGGCGAGGCCGAGATGACCGGCGCGCTTGCCGTCTGTGCGGGGTCGTGCGGGCCGGGCAATCTGCATCTCATCAATGGATTGTTCGACGCTCATCGCAGCCGGGTTCCCGTGCTCGCGATCGCCGCGCAAATTCCGTCAGGCTGAGATCGGCGGCGGCTATTTCCAGGAAACCCATCCGCAGAATCTGTTTCAGGAATGCTCGCATTATTGCGAGCTCATCTCGGATGCGAGCCAGCTGCCTTACGTGCTTGAGAACGCGATCCGCGCGGCCGTGGGCCTGCGCGGCGTCTCGGTCATTGCCATTCCCGGCGATGTCGCTTTCCGCGCGCCGCCGAAGCGCGCGCTTTCGACGTCGCGCTCCCTTGCGCTCGCCCCGCCCAGGATCATGCCCGATGCCGAACAATTGAAGGCGCTGGCTGCGATGCTCAATGACGCCAAGCAGATCACGCTGTTCTGCGGCCGGGGATGCGCGGGCGCGCATGCACAGCTGATGCAGCTGTGCGAGACCCTGAAGAGCCCGATCGTGCATGCGCTCGGCGGCAAGGAGCATGTCGAATACGACAACCCCTATGATGTCGGCATGACCGGCTTCATCGGCTTCTCCTCGGGCTATGCCGCCATGCACGCCTGCGACGTCCTGCTTGATGCTCGGCACTGATTTTCCCTACAAGCAGTTTTTCCCGACGGACTGCCAGGTCGCGCAGATCGACATCCGGCCGGAAAATCTGGGCCGGCGTTGCAAGCTCGACCTCGGCCTTGTCGGCGATGTCAAACTGACCATCGAGGCGCTGTTGCCGCTGCTCAAGACGAAGGGCGAGCGCAAGCATCTCGATAACGCGATTGCGCATTACAAGAAGGCGCGGGAAGGGCTGGACTCGCTGGCGCAGGGCACGCCGGGCCGCAAGCCGATCCATCCGCAATATCTCGCCCGCGTCATCAGCGAGCAGGCGAGCGACGATGCCGTCTTCACCTTCGATGTCGGCACGCCGACCATCTGGGCGGCGCGCTATCTCAAAATGAACGGCCGCCGCCGGATGATCGGCTCGCTTGTGCACGGCTCGATGGCCAACGCCATGCCGCAGGCGATCGGGGTGCAGGCTTCTCACCCCGGCCGTCAGGTGATCTCGCTGTCGGGCGATGGCGGCTTCTCGATGCTGATGGGCGACCTGATCACGCTCACCCAGATGAAGCTGCCGGTGAAGGTCGTGATCTTCAACAATGGCGTGCTCGGCTTTGTCGCGCTGGAGATGAAGGCTGCCGGCTTCGTCGACACCAATGTCAGTCTGGAAAATCCTGATTTCGCAGCGATGGCGAAAGCGATGGGCATTCACGCGCGCCGCGTCGAGGATCCCGGCGACCTGCCGGGCGCGATGAAGGAAATGCTCGGCGCATAACGGGCCGGCGCTTCTGGATGTCGTCACGGCGAAGCAGGAGCTTTCGATGCCGCCGACCATCACGCCGGAGCAAATCAAGGGTTTCAGCCTCTGGATCGCTGCGCGCGGTGATGAGCGGGCGCGGCGACGAGGTGATCGATCTCGCGAAGACCAATCTGCTGTCGCGCTACGGGGCGATCAAGCTCGTCAGCAACCGCTCGGCCGCCTTCAGGTCGGCGGTGTCGAAGCCCTCGTTGAACTCTGCGAATACCGGCTCGAGAACGGCCCGGCCGCGCTTGCGCTGACGCCGATTGGCCAGCAGCGCAGCCAGATCGGTCGCTGTGCGCAATTCCCATCCGCGCGCGCCCTGGCCGCGAGCGAGTTCCAGCGACTTCAGCAAGCAGGTTTCAGCCTCGTCCACGCGGGGCTCGGCCATGGATTGAAGAAGCCCGGCTTTGACACGCAGCAGCTCCGGCATGTAACAGGTGTCTCCCTTTGTTTCCACGTGCCGTGTCGCCTCGTCGAGCCGCCTGCCCGCGTCGACGAATTGTCCGAGGGCTGCAAGTCCCTGCACGAGTGAAATGTTGAATTCGGTCGTAATCAGCTCGTAGCGCACCTGGTGGATTTCCTGCAGGGATGCGCGCAGACCAGCGACGCCGCCTCTTGCATCGCCGCGGCAAATCGCCAGTTGCGCCTGTCTCGCCCGCCCGACAGCTGCCAAGGGCCCCAGCGAATAGGATTCCGCGATTGCAATCGAAGAACTCACATGCTGCTCGGCCGCCGACAGATCGCCGGTCCACAGAAATATCGAAGCAGCCCAGGCGAGAAGAACCGTCAGGGATGCCGGATGATCCATGCGCTCGGCGCCCTCGACGGACGCCTGCACACGTTCGACAGCCTGAATTGGATAGCCCTGCAGCCACAGCGTCCTTGCGAGCGCGATGCCGGCTCTGAAGTGTCGATCGTGAATAAGATAGATCGTGCTGCTTTGCTGGGTAGGTGACCAGATCTTGAGCAAGGCTTCAAGTTCCGTGCGGGCGCCATTGATGTCGCCCATCATCAGCAACGAACGGCCCAGGATCGAGTGAGCCAATGCGGTAGCGGCATTGTCGTCAACGCTTCCGGCGATCGTGCGGCAGCGTTCCGCATAGTGCAGGGCGATCCCGAAATCTCCGCCGCGAAAATGGAACATGTGGAGCATGCCGAGCAGTCCCGCCTCGTTGAGGGCATCGCCATGTTCCTCGGCAATCGCCAGGCTCCGGTCGAGGGCCGCGCGCGCGATGTCATTTTCTCCATGAATATGCATCGACGCGATACCAAAACCCGCCTGAAGGTGCATCTCTTCAGCTCCACCGCGTGTTGCATCGGTGAGCGCCGACAGCGCGCGCTCCGACCAGCGATGACATTCGACGAGCAGGGACATCATCAGGAACACGGGCGCCGCCGCGGCGGCCAGGCTGACGCCGACTTCGGCGTTGCCGTTTTCACTGAAACACCACTCCAGCGCGGCCCGGGCATTGTTCAAGCCGGCAAAGTGGGGCACCTGTTCGGTTCCGCTGGCCAGGCTTGACCATTCCGTCCCACTTTGCTCGAGCCACTGCCGATAATAGGTGGCATGCCGGATGGCCAGGTCGGCGGCCTCGCTTTCGCCGATGCGGATATCGAGCGCGTAAGCGCGTGTCGTATCCAGCAGGCGATAGCGCATCATGGCACCGACCGGACGGGGCGCAACCATCGATTTCGCGACCAGACTGTCGATCGCTGCGAAAACCGTGGGCTGATCCAGCATTTCGCTGGTTGCGACCGCCAAAGCCGCGTCGAGCGTGAAATGACCGACAAAGATCGCGAGCCGGCGCAGCACCAGGCGCTCGGTCTGGGAAAGCAACCCGAAGCTCCAGTCGAGCGTCGCCTGCAACGTCTTCTGCCGGGGCGGCGCGGTACGCGGTCCGGCCCAGAGATGCGCCAATCGTTGATCAAGAAGCGCCGCGGTCTGCCGCAGACCATAGGCCTCGACGCGCCTCGCAGCCAATTCGATGGCAAGTGCCACGCCATCAAGCTTTCGGCAGATGTCCACAACGATCGCCGCATCGCTGTCGTTGAGGTCGAGGCGTGCACCACTCGCTATGGCCCGTTGGACGAACAGCTGCGTCGCAGGAAAGCTGCGCGCGACCTCTGCCGAGAGGCCGGGATCATCAGGCGGGCAGGCAAGAGGCTCCAGCCGATAGATATGCTCCCCCTCGATCTGCAGCGTTTCGCGGCTTGTCGCCAGGAGGTGGACTTGCGGGGCCGCCGAAAAAATGGCGGACGCCAGCGCCGCGACAGCATCGATCAAATGTTCGCAGGTGTCGAGGATCAGCAGCAGCTTCTTGTCGCGAAGATAGGCCACGAGAACTCGTCGTTGCATCGGCGCTCTGGACGGACAGCCCGAGCATGGAGGCAACAGCGGTCGGCACCAGGCCAGAGTCATTCAGCATGCTGAGATCGACAAAGAGTACCGCGCCGGCAAAGGCTGCGCTCAGCAGATGCGCGACGGCGATCGCGATCGTTGTCTTGCCGACGCCGCCAGCGCCGACGATGGTGACAAGCCGTTCCGTGCTCAAACGCTTTGACAGATTTTCAAGGTCCTCCTCGCGATCGACCATTCCGCCCAGACGGGTAGGGAGGTTGGCCTGACGAAAGCCGGTGCTGGTCTCGACACGCGCCGTAGCCGGAGCACTCGAGCGCGAGACGGACGCCACGAACGAGTAGCCGCGGCCCGCTGATGTCGTGATGTACCGGGCGCCGCCCTTGCCGTCGCCGAGGGCCTTGCGGAGAGTCGTGATATGGAAGCGGAGGCTGCCTTCCTCGACGGTGACGCCGGGCCAGGCCTGAGTGAGCAGTTCGTTCTTGCTGATGACCTCGCCGGGACGCGACAAAAGGATCATCAGGATATCGAGGGCCCGGGCGCTGATCTCCACGGACGCGCCGTCCTTCGTCAGCAGTCTCTCGCGCGCGACCAGGCTGAAAGGACCGAACGATATGATCTCTGGGGCTTGCGCTGGCGGCGGCGTCATCGGCGTCGTCTTTTTTTCGTAGCGCTTTGTTCGGCTTGTATCCTAGGCCAGTCACCGGAACGGCACCATAGTGGGCTGCGTATTTCCCGCCAGCTCGCAACCATTAACGGCCCCTAACAACCCTTAACGGGCTATTTCGCGGCTCCTGCGGCATTCTGATTGTGGGAACAAGGCAACCGGCCGGATCAATCAGACTTGATTGGCCCCAGACCAGCGGAGATGCACAATGCGTGCTCGATCAAGGTCCAAGGTCATCAACGACGAGCGGCACGAGCTGCTGCGTGCCGCCGCGATCAGCGTCGCTGCTGCTGGCGCCACGTTCGCCCTCCTGCTCATCGCCTCCGGCGGCACGGCCATCTCCGCGCAAGACAAGTACGTGGTGCAGGTGCCGAAGGGGCTCTCGTTCTCCGAGTTCAGGGGATATGAGGACTGGCAGACTATCGCCGTCAGTGAGGCCGAGGAAACGATCGAGGTGATCCTCGGCAATCCCACGATGATCGAGGCGTACCGGAGCGGCGCTCCAGCCAACGGCAAGCCATTCCCCGACGGCGCCAAGATGGCGAAAATCCATTGGACCAAAAAGATAAGCGCCGAGGCACCCGCGCCGACAACGGTGCCGGACGCCCTGCACGATGTCGATTTGATGGTGAGAGACAGCAAGCGGTTTTCGGACATCGGCAATTGGGGATACGCCCAGTTCAACTATGAGGCCGCCTCCGACACGTTCAAGCCCGAAAGCGAGGGCGCCGATTGCGGCTACGCCTGCCACACCATCGTGCAGGCAAAGGATTACGTCTTCACAGCGTATCCGAAGAGGTGAGCAGGGCGTCAGGTCGCGCCGCTAACGACTGCTAACAATCGATAACGGGCAATTTCCTGGAGTTTGCGGCACCGTGAGGGCATGCAACGTCAAACTTCAGATCGGACCCAACATGGACCAACCCGAGAAAACGACGGATTCCGATGTCGCCGGCAAGGTGATCTACACGGCGAGGACCCACACGATCGGCGGCCGCGAGAACGGCATCGCCCGCAGCTCCGACGGCCGCCTCGACGTCAAGCTCTCGCTGCCCGGCTCGCGGCGGATCGGCACCAATCCGGAGCAGCTCTTCGCCGCCGGCTGGTCGGCCTGCTTTGAAAGCGCGATCGGGTTTGCCGCGCGCAAGTACAAGGTGGCTTTGGCCTCGGTCGTCATCGATGCCGAGGTGGATCTGCAACTCACCGGCGCTGATGACTATTCCATCAGTGCACGCTTCAACATCAGCTTGCCGGGCATCGATCGCAAGATCGCCGGGCAACTGGTCGCGGATGCGGAGAAGCTCTGTCCCTATTCGAAGGCCACGCACGGCAATGTCAGCGTCGTCTTCAATTTGATTTGATATATGACGAACGACATCTATTGTTAAGACGAGCCGCCCCGCCTGACCGTCACGTCGCGCGGGTCCAACAAAAAGAAGGAGAGGTATATGGCCTTTACCATCAATATCAACGGGACTGCGCACAGCATCGATGCCGACGGCGACACGCCGCTGCTCTGGGTGTTGCGTGACGTGCTCGGCATGACCGGAACGAAGTTCGGCTGCGGCGTGGCGCTGTGCGGCGCCTGTACCGTGCATGTCGATGGCACGGCCACCCGTTCCTGCATCACCACGCTCGACAGCGTTGGCGACTCCAAGATCACGACGATCGAGGCGATCGGCGCGACGTCGTCGGGCGCGAAAATCCAGAAGGCCTGGCTCGACCATGAAGTGCCGCAGTGCGGCTACTGCCAGTCCGGCCAGATCATGTCGGCCGCGGCGCTGCTCGCAGAGAACCCTCATCCCAAGGACTCCGACATCGACGATGCCATGAGCGGCAACATCTGCCGGTGCGGGACCTACAGCCGTATCCGCGAAGCGATCAAGCTCGCTGCGCAAGCGAACGGTTGAGGAGGTAGACCATGATCCTCGATCGCATCGCGTCACGCGCCGCCGAAACCAATCTCTCCCGCCGCAACTTCCTGGCCAGCAGCGCTGCCGTTGGCGGCGGCCTGCTGTTGAGCCTGAGCCTGCCGATCGGCCAAAGTGAAGCCGCCGGTTCCGAGAACTTCACGCCGAACGCCTTCATCCGCGTCGGCAGTGACGGCCAGATTGTCCTGACCATGCCCTATGTCGAGATGGGGCAGGGCACTTACACCTCCATCCCGATGCTGATCGCCGAAGAGCTCGAAGTCGGCCTGAAGCAGGTGAAGCTCGAACATGCGCCGCCGAACGAAAAACTCTACGCCAACCCGCTGTTGGGTGTGCAGGCGACCGGCAATTCCAACGCCATTCGCGGTTCCTGGAAGCCGCTGCGTGAAGCCGGCGCCACCGCGCGGGTGATGCTGATCGCGGCCGCCGCCAAGCGCTGGGGCGTTGACGTCACATCCTGCCATGCGCAGGAGGGCGAGGTGATCCACACCCCAACCGGGCTGAAGCTCAGCTATGGCGAACTGGCCGCCGACGCCGCAAAAATGCCTGTGCCGACCAATGTCGCGCTGAAGAAGCCGGAAGAGTTTCGGCTGATCGGTACGCCTGCCAAGCGGCTTGATATAGCCGGCAAGGTCAATGGTAGCGCCGTCTACGGCATGGACGCCCGCCCGCCGGGCGTGAAGGTCGCAACGCTGGCGCAATCGCCGGTGTTTGGCGGACGGGTGAAGAGCGTGGATGATACGGCGGCGAAGGCGGTCAAGGGCGTGCGCCAGATCGTCCGGCTCGATGATGCGGTCGCCGTCGTGGCCGACCACATGGGCGCCGCCAAGAAGGGGCTGGAAGCGCTCAAGATCGAATGGGACGAGGGCGCTCATGCCGGGCTCAGCACGGCAGACGTTGCCCGCGAGCTTGAGCAGGCGACGACCAAGCCGGGCGCGGTCGCCCAGAACATCGGCGACGCCGACAAGGCATTTGCGAGCGCGGCGACCAAGGTCGAGGCGACCTATCAGCTTCCGTTCCTGGCGCATGCCACCATGGAGCCGATGAACTGCACGGTGCATTTCCGCGGAAGTGAATGCGAAATCTGGCTCGGCACCCAGGCCATCGCGCGGGTGCAGTCGATGGCGGCAAAGGCCGCCGGCCTGCCGGTCGAGAAAGTCATCGTCCACAATCATCTGATCGGCGGCGGATTCGGCCGGCGCCTGGAAGCCGACGGCGCGGTCCGTGCCGTCGAGATCGCCAAGCAGGTCGATGGTCCCGTGAAGGTCGTATGGACCCGCGAGGAAGACATCCAGCACGACATGTACCGGCCCTATTGGTTCGACCGCATCGCGGCGGGCCTCGACAAGGACGGCAAGCCCGTGGTCTGGACCAACCGTTTTGCGGGCTCCTCTGTCATTGCGCGCTGGCTGCCGCCGGGGTTCAAGGACGGCCTCGATCCGGATACGACGGAGGGCGCGATCGACCTGGTCTACAGCTTGCCGAACTTCCATGTCGAATACGTGCGGGTGGAACCTCCGGGAATTCCGACGGCGTTCTGGCGCAGCGTCGGTCCTTCGCACAACGTCTTCGTCACCGAAAGCTTCATCGACGAGCTGGCGGCTGCTGCGAAACAGGATCCGGTCGCCTATCGCCGCGCGCTGCTCGACCGCAATCCGCGGGCGAAAGCCGTGCTCGATCTCGCCGCCGAAAAATCCGGCTGGGGTGAGCCGCTGCCCAAGGGCCGCGGCCGCGGCATCGCGCTTCAGTTCGCGTTCGGCAGCTATCTCGCGCAGGTCGCCGAGGTCGAGGTGGCGAAGGACGGCTCCGTTCGTGTGCACCGCGTGGTCGCCGCGATGGATTGCGGCGCTGTGGTCAATCCCAACACGGTACAGGCGCAGATCCAGAGCGGCGTCAACTTTGGCGTGACGGCCGCGCTCTATGGCGAGATCACCCTCAAGGGTGGCCGTGTCGAACAGACCAATTTCGACACCTACCAGATCCTGCGCATGAACGAGGCGCCGACGATCGAGGTGCACGTCGTCCAGAGCTCGGAGGCACCGGGCGGCATGGGCGAGGCCGGGACCTCGAGCATCGTTCCCGCCGTTGCCAATGCCGTCTTTGCCGCGACGGGAAAACGGCTGCGCAAGATGCCGATCGACGCCAGCGCCTTGAAGCAGGCTTGAGCAAGGCGCCCGGGAGGATCTCACATGCGGTCAGATATTGTCCCGGGCGCGATCTTCCCCGACTACGAACTGTCCGACCACACCGGAAAGCACCGAAAGCTCTCCGAGCTGCAAGGACGGGATCCGATGATTGTCGTCCTCAGCCGCGGCGGTTACTGCCCGAAGGACCGCCGCCAGGCTGAGGGACTGGTCCAGCTCCATCGCGAAATGGAGGTCGGCTACTGCCGGCTGGTCACCATCTCGACCGACAACATCCTCGAGACCAACGAAAATCGCACCGGCGTCGGCGCGCATTGGCCGTTCCTGTCCGATCCGCGCCGGATCGTCCAGACAGATCTCGACATCGCCGAATACACCGATCCCGCGCACAATCCCATGATCCCGCATGTGATCGTGCTCGAGCCAGGTCTTGTTATCTACAAGATCTATAATGGCTACTGGTTCTTCGGCCGCCCGACGACGGACGATCTGCGCCACGACCTGCGCGCAGTCAGCATGAAGTGCCGCCCCGACTGGGACATCACCAGGCCGGAACTCAAGGCGGCGTGGCAGCAAGGCCGCAAGGAGCTGTTCCATCCCTACGGCAAAACCCGCGCCCAAACCCTAAACGAGCAAGACTAGAAAAAGGAGCGTCACATGATCCGCAAGGCAAAAGCAGTTTGGCATGGCACCGGTCGTGCTGGGGACGGCCATCTTTCCACCGATTCCGGCGTGCTCGCCGATACTCCGTATTCCTTCAAAACACGGTTCGAGAACGAGAAGGGCACCAATCCGGAGGAGCTGATCGCCGCAGCCCATGCCGGCTGCTTCACCATGGCGCTGGCCTTCGGCCTGCAGGGCGCGGGCTTTACCCCGACCGAGCTCTCGACCGAGGCTGCGGTCACGCTGGAGCAGGAAGGTCAGGGCTTTCGCATCAGCAAGTCGGCACTGACCTTGCGCGGCAAGGTGCCGAATCTCGACGACGCCGGATTTGCCCGGCTTGCCGGCGAGGCCGAGAAAAATTGTCCGGTGTCGAAAGTTCTCAACGCCACTATCACGTTGGACGCAAAGTTGATCCAGTGACCGCAATCGGGCGGCCATCTTCCGATGCGCATTCAGACCAGGGAGATACACAATGCCCCGTCCACATCAGCCAGACGAGTCGACCTTTCGAGCGATCCTGCCTGAAGACATCGAATGGAAAGCGTTCCCGGCATTCCCGCCCGCGGCACGCCTTGCGGTGATGGTCGGCCATCCCGCCGAACCCGGTCCTTACGTGGTTCGGGTCAAGGTGCCGGCCGGCACCAGGCTGATGCCGCACAAGCATCCGGAAGACCGCATCTACACGGTCATGTCGGGCGTCTTCTATATCGGGCTCGGCGAGACGTTCGATGGCGACAAGGTGAAGGCCTATCCGCCCGGCAGCGTCATCGTGCTGCCCGGCGAAACCTGGCATTTCCACTGGGCGAAGTCCGGCGAATACGTCACGCAGGTGACGGCGATCGGCCCGCTCGGCCTCGAATATCACGACCCGCACGACGACCCGCGCGAGCTGCACGGCCGAACCGCCGCTCATTCGTAATGGGAAAGAATGTCGCTCGCGTGCTGACCGGTGCTATCGTGAAATTCTGGCAGCCGATGCTGCGGAGCTGAGCGCGCGACAGGAGGTCCAGGGAGATTCACGATGAGCACCCCATCGGGCCACCAGACGCAGACCGGTCATCCTGCTCCGGCGTCGGAATGGGATTATGCTTCGATCGGCACACTTTGCGGCGCCCTGCAGTCACGGAAGATTTCCGCATCCGAGCTGCTGGAACACACCGTCGCGCGCATCGAGGCGCTGGACCAGCGGATCAATGCCATCGTCGTGCGCGACTTCGACCGTGCAAGGGATGCAGCCAAGGCAACTGATGCTGCCCTTGGGCGCGGCGAAAGACGGCCGCTGCTCGGCATTCCCGTCACGCTGAAGGAGCCGTTCAATATCGCAGGCTTGCCGTCGACCTGGGGCTTTCCGGCATACAGGGATTTCATGCCGATCGAGGACGCACTCGTTGTATCGCGCTTGAAGGAAGCGGGCGCCGTCATCATCGGCAAGACCAACATCCCCTTGGGGCTTCGCGATTTCCAGAGCTACAACGACATCTACGGCACGACCAATAATCCCTGGGATATCGGCCGCTCGCCCGGCGGTTCCTCCGGCGGCTCGGCCGCCGCGCTGGCCGCCGGCTTCGGAGCGCTTTCGATCGGATCGGACATCGGAGGCTCCGTGCGCGTGCCCGCGCATTTCTGCGGCGTGTGCGGGCATAAGCCGACCCTCGGCCTGGTCCCGCTGCGCGGATATAGCCTGCCGCCGGCACCCGCGGTGCCGCCAGGCTATGGCGACCTCGCGGTGGCGGGTCCGCTGGCACGACACGCCTCCGACCTTGGCGTTGCTCTCGACGTGATTGCCGGACCGGACGAAGCGCGGGAGGGGATCGGCTATCGCCTGGCGTTGCCCTTGCCGCGGCACGACGATCTCAGAAATTTCCGGGTCTTTGTCATCGACACCCATCCGCTGATGCCGACAAGCGATGCCGTGCGCTCGGCGATTGGAGGTTTGGCGGAGCGGCTATCCAAACTCGGCGCCAAGATCGCGACCAGCAGTGTATCGCTGCCAAGCCTGGCGGACTCGGCGCGCCTCTACATGAAGCTGTTGAATGCGGCGAGAAGCCCGCGTGTGCCGCCTGAGGCCTTTGCGGAAGCGCAGCGCGAGGCCAGCGTTGTTTCGGTCGGCGATCACAGCCTGCAAGCCGAGCGTGCGCGTGGCACGGTCATGACCCATCGTGACTGGCAAGTAGCCAATGCGCAGCGGCTGCAATTGCAGCAGCAATGGAGCGAGTTTTTTCGCGACTGGGACGTGGTGATCTACCCCGCGGCCGCCGTTCCCGCCTTTCCGCACGACCATTCGGAACCGCTGGAAGCCCGGCATCTCGACATCGATGGCAAAGACCACAACTACGCCGATGCATGCTTCATATGGGCGGATCCCGCTTCCACCTTCGGCCTGCCGGCAACCGTCGTCCCCATCGGTCACTCGCCGACCGGCTTGCCGATCGGTGTGCAGATTGTCGGGCCTTATCTTGAGGATCGCACGACCATTGCCTTTGCCGCGCTGATCGAACGGGAGTTCGGCGGCTTTGTTCCGCCTCCGATGAGCGGCGATGGTGGCAAGCCGGCGGGACATTGAGTATACGGTCAGGCGATGACGCTCACGGTTGCGGAGAGATCGCGATGACCGAAGCCTACGAGATCGTTGATCACGATTACGACGTCGTGATCGTCGGCGCCGGCGGAGCGGGCATGCGCGCCGCGCTGGGGATGGCGGCGTCGGGTTTGCGAACCGCCTGTGTCACCAAAGTATTTCCGACGCGAAGCCATACGGTCGCGGCACAAGGTGGCATGGCCGCTTCGCTCGGCAATATGGGGGATGGCGACAACTGGCGCTTTCACATGTACGACACCGTCAAGGGCTCCGACTGGCTCGGCGACCAGGACGCGATCGAATATATGTGCCGCGAGGCGGTGCCCGCCGTGCTGGAACTCGAGCACTATGGTGTCCCGTTCTCGCGCACCGAGGCGGGCACGATTTATCAGCGCCCGTTCGGCGGTCAGACCATCGGCTATGGCAAGCAGATGGCGCAGCGCACTTGTGCAGCGGCCGATCGCACCGGACATGCCATCCTGCACACGCTGTACCAGCAGTGCGTGAAGCACAACACCGAGTTCTTTGTCGAATATTTTGCGCTTGATCTGCTGATGGACGACGACGGCACCTGCCGCGGTCTGATCGCCTGGAACATGGAGGACGGCACGCTGCACCGATTCCGTAGCCACCGCACGGTGCTCGCGACCGGCGGCTATGGCCGCGTCTATTTCTCCTGCACCGCGGCTCACACCTGCACCGGCGACGGCAACGCCATGGTGCTGCGCGCGGGGCTGCCGCTCGAGGACATGGAGTTCACGCAGTTTCACCCGAGCGGCATCTATGGCTCGGGCTGCCTGATCACCGAAGGCGCGCGCGGCGAGGGCGGCTATTTCACCAATTCGGAAGGCGAGCGCTTCATGGAGCGCTACGCGCCGAGCGCCAAGGATCTCGCCGGCCGCGACGTCGTTTGCCGCGCCATGACCGTCGAGATCAATGAAGGGCGCGGCTGCGGCCCGAAGAAAGATTATATCGAACTCCATCTGGAGCATCTCGGTGCAAAGATCCTGCATGAGCGGCTGCCCGGGATCAGCGAGACCGCCAGAATCTTTGCAAATATCGATGTGACGCGCCAGCCGATCCCGGTGCTGCCGACCGTGCACTACAACATGGGCGGCGTGCCGACCAATCTGCATGGCGAAGCCGTCACCAAGCTTGACGGCAATCCGGACGCGATCGTGCCAGGACTGATGGCGATCGGGGAAGCGGCCTGCGTTTCCGTTCACGGCGCCAACCGGCTCGGCTCCAATTCGCTGCTCGACATCGTCGTGTTCGGCCGCGCGGCGGCATTGCGGGCGACCGAGACGCTGCGGCCCGGCGAGGGTCATCCCGACGCACCGAAGGCAGCAACCGAGCGCGCGATTGCGCGGCTCGACCGTATCCGGTGGTCAAAGGGCAAGACCGGCGCCGGCACGATCAGGCTGGAAATGCAGCGGACCATGCAGCGTCACTGCGCGGTGTTCCGCACCGGTTTGCTGCTCGACGAAGGCTCAAACAAGCTCGACGACGTCATCGCCATGATGCGCGACGATCTTGCCGTCGCCGACCGCTCGATGATCTTCAACACCGATCTCACCGAAACCCTCGAGCTCGACAACATGCTGGCGCAGGCGAACGTCAGCATTCGTTCGGCGATCGGGCGCACCGAGAGCCGCGGAGCCCATGCCCGCGAGGACTTCCCCAAACGCGACGACGAGAACTGGCTCAAGCACACGCTGTCCCGGCTCGACGCGGACGGCCGCGTCCGTCTCGACTACCGGCCGGTTCATCTGCAGCCACTGACGAACGAGGTGGCGACGATCCCGCCGAAGGAACGGGTGTACTGATTTACTCATCAAGCGGCGGATCCGGGCTCAACGTAACGCCTCGGTTCCGTAACGCTTCACCCATCTTCACCAGATCGGCCAATGATTTCGCGCTCATCTTGCGCATGATTTCACGGCGGTGCACCCTCACCGTGACTTCGCGGATGCCGACCTCGCCCGCAATCTGCTTGCTCTGCTGGCCTGAAACGGTGAGGGCCATGACCTGGCGTTCACGGGGTGTCAGTGCCTCGAACCGCCGATGGATGTCGGCGAGCGCGCGTTCTTCCGTGCGCCTCTGCTGATCCTTTTCGATCGCCGACAGAACCGCATCCAGCAGCGCCTGATCACGATACGGTTTGGTGAGAAATTCCACGGCGCCGGCCTTCATGGCCTGCACGGACATGGGGACGTCAGCATATCCCGTGATGAATATGATCGGAGCACGAATGCCGGCCGCAGCCAACTCGCGCTGGAAATCAAGCCCGCTCGATCCGGGCAGCCGCACATCCAGAATAATGCAGCTCGGATTGTCCTTGCGCTTGGCCTGAACGTATTCACGGGGCGATGCGAACAATTCGACGCGGAGCGCCGCTGTCTCCAGCAATCCCTGAATCGACTCGCGGACGGACAGATCGTCGTCAATGACCGCAACGATGGGAGATTCATCGGTCATAAATCAGCATTCGCCCTGTTCGGCAATGTGAACTGGAACAGCGCCCCGCGTGGTTCGGCGGGCGAGGCCCACAGACGTCCGCCGTGAGCCTCGATGATGGAGCGGCAGATTGCCAGCCCCATTCCCATCCCCTTGTCCTTGGTCGTGAAGAACGGATCGAAGATATTGTCGGCCGTTTCCTGATCAAGGCCGACGCCGTGATCCCGCACAAATACCAGGACATCGCCGCTTGAATCAGCGCGCGATCCGATGACCAGGGTCTTTATCTGGCCGTTCGCTTCCGACATGGCGTCAGCGCCGTTCACGAGTAGATTCAACAGAACCTGCTGGAGCTGCACGGAGTCGCCGGGGACGGCGGGAAGCGCCGGCGCCAGCTCCGTTCGAATCACGACCTCGCGCAGGCGGAGTTCGGTTTGAAGGAGATCGAGGGCCTCATCGATCAGATGGTTGATGTCGATGTCGTTGACCTGCGGCGGCGTCTTTGTCAGCAATCCCCGGATACGCTGGATGACGCCGCTCGCGCGTTCGCCGTCGCGCAGCAGCCGTTCTGCCGTCACGCGCGCCTTGTCGAGGTTCAGCGTATCGGCATTGAGCCAGTGCAGGACGGTATAGCCGTTGGTGACGACACCGGTCAGCGGCTGATTGATTTCATGCGCGATCGACGCCGCGAGCTGGCCCATGGTCGTGACCCGCGTGACGCGGGCGAGATCGGACTGAACGCGCTGCAGTTCATCGAAGCTGCGCTTGGCGTCGGTGATGTCCATCACCGCGCCGATGAAATGCGCGACGCCGGGCCGTTCCTCGGTGGCGCGCGTCACCAGCTGGACAAATCGGGTCGTACCGTCGGGCATCAACAGCCGATGCTCGAGCTCGAAGCCGGTCCTGTTCTGAAACGCCCTTTCGATTGTCCCCTGGAGCAGCGCCCGGTCATCCGGATGCGTGCGCGCGAGCATCGCCGCGAGGGTCGGCTTGGTTGGGTTCGCGTCATATTGATAGATGCGGAAGCTCTCGCTCGACCAGAACTGCTCATCATGGGGATCACGCCAGCCGATGCTGCCGGTGTGGCTCAACTGCTGGGCTTCCGCGAGGTAAGCCTCGCTGCGCTGAAGCGTCTCCGTCGTCATCCGGTTGCGTACGACTAGCAGCGTCGACATCGCGATTCCGATCACGCCGATGGCCCGATCGAACAGCGGCCACAGGGCCCACGCCTCGCCCGGAGAGAGCAAATGACTGACCAGGGTCAGCACTTCGCAAGCCAATCCGACCAGAATGATGCCGGTCCGGCTGTAGGCGAACGACGCCGCCAGCACGACGAACACGTAGAGGACCGAGATCGAAACGTCGATGGGGGTGATGATGTCGACGACAAAGAGAGCGGCCGCGAAAACGGCAAGACCGATCGTGAACATGATGCGGTTGTTGGCGCGAGGGAAAAAAGACTGGTTCATCTGTCGCGCGCCGTCATGGTCTCCAGGACGATCGGGCCGAGGTGACGGCTTCAACGATCACGCCACCCTGTTAGCCCGCCTGTCGCGAGCTGGGTAACCTCTTTAACAAAGACTGCGGAATGCTGCAACGCACCTAAACGAACCGATAGGGTTCGCGATTTTTTGGTTAATTCCGGCGGCAAGTTTGGCACCTGGAGTGCCGTCTTCGTCAATAGATACGCCCGTCCAGCATCGCCAATGTGACCGTAGAGGAGAGCATGTTGACCGAGGCTTTGATCGCAATCGTGGATGACGACGAATCCGTGCGGACCGCCATGGGCGGCATGGTTGAGTCGTTTGGATATGCGCCTGCCACGTTTGAATCGGCCGGCGAATTCCTAAAATCCGACAAGCTGCCCGACGCGTCCTGCTTGATTTTGGATGTCCAGATGCCCGGCATGAGTGGCCTCGAACTTCACGACGAATTGGTCGCCAAGGGCCGTCGGATTCCGACGATCTTCGTCACGGCGTTTCCGGATAGACGCGTTCGCGAGAGGGCCCTGCGGGCAGGCGGAGTTCTGCTTCCTGTCCAAGCCCTTTGGGCGAAGCGATCTGCTCGGCTGTATTGAAACCGCCCTTCGCCGCCAAACCATGTAGGGCTCGCCATGCTCACCGCCAACGCCACCACTCAACAGGTTTCGGCAACGGCGGCGAGGGCACCCTTCTTTCCGGTCCCGGAAGCCGCTCAGGCAAATAAGCAGAAAGACACGGGCTCCGATCATTATTTTTCCTTTGGTCCTTATCAGCTTTTCCCGCGGCGGCGGCTTCTGCTCAACGCCGGCAAGCCAGTGCAGGTCGGTACCAGGGCGCTCGAAATCCTGATCCTGCTGGCCGAGCGCCGGGGCGATGTTGTCAGCAAGGAAGAACTGATTGCCCATGCCTGGCCAGGCATGACGGTAGAGGACGGCGGCCTGAGGGTTCATATTGCCGGGTTGCGCAAGGCGCTCGGCGATGGAATTGGCGACACCTGCTACATCAAAACCGTCCTTGGGCGAGGATATTGGCTGGTCGCACCGGTCAGTCGCCAGGAATCCACCGGAGAATCGAGCTCGGGGATCACGGAGCGTGCGGATCATACGCCACGACTTCCGCTTCAGCTGGATCGGATGATCGGCCGTACCGATGCCGTCCGCAAGATCTCGGAGCTGTTGGAGACAAAACAGTTCGTAAGCGTCGTCGGCCCGGGAGGCGTTGGAAAGACTACGACTGCCATCTCCGTGGGCCATGCCCAACTTGCGTCCTTCGAAGGCGCCGTCTACCTGGTGGATCTCGGCCAGATCACCGAGCCGCACCTCCTGCCGGGTGTGCTCGCGTCAGTGTTGGGGCTATCCCTTCAATCCGGCGATCCAATGCCGGCTTTGCTCGAATTTCTGAGGGCTCGGCGCGCGTTGCTGATCTTCGACAGTTGCGAACACCTGATCGAGTTGGTTGCGACCTTGACCGAAAGAATCTTCCTCGGCGCACCGCAGGTGAGCATCCTTGCGACCAGCAGGGAAATCTTGAGAGTTCGATGGCGAACATGCGTACCGGCTGTCGGGTCTTGAGTGTCCGCCGGAGGAGGATGGTCAGTCGTCCGAGCGAGTCGTTTCGTTTGCCGCGCCTCGTTTGTTCATCAACCGCGTTGCGGCCAACGGATATGAGCTCGAATTGACTGACGCCGATGCCGCCGTGGTAGCCCGGATTTGTCGCAGGCTGGACGGGCTCGCTCTCGCGATCGACGTCGCGGCAACGCACGTGCAGACGTTTGGTCTTTCCCAAATCGCGTCCTATCTCGAGACCGGATCCTGGCTGTTCTGGCGCGGTCGGCGCACGGCGTTGCCGCGTCACCGGACCATCGCCGCGACGATCGACTGGAGCTTTAACCTGCTGAGTGAAGCCGAGCAGACGGCTTTGCAAGGTCTTTCCGTTTTCAAGGGGTTTTTCACGCTTGATGCGGCGCGTGAGATCGCGCGCCACGGCTTGCCGGACCCTTCGCTCGACCTGCACGTTATCGACAAGCTTGTCGCAAAATCACTGATCTCGGTTGAAGCCGGTGATGGCCTCGCGCGCTATCGGCTCCTCAATTCGACCCGGACCTATGCGCTCGAAAAGCTGCGACATCGCGGCGAGTTCGAGGCCGTCGACGAACGGCCACTTCGTCGCGTCGCGGGCATTCGGTAGAGCGTCCGCTTCAGGCGCAGGTTCTGTCGGTCTGCGGCCACGCCAGAACGGCTTTGCCGCGGCCGGTCGCTCTCGTGCCCGAGGCTGCGGAGCAACGCCGCGGGGATGGCGTTTGTCGGCTCATCCAGTTGAGGCGCCGCGGGCATCGCCCGGGGCGGCACGGGTCGCAAGCAAACAGATCGCAGGAGAGTGGGGGCGGGGCCGTCCTTTCAAATTGGACGGCCCCTGCGGCTCGGTTGCGGGGGGAGGGGCTTCGAGCCTGTCGAAGAGGTGGGTGGCCTCAAGACAGTGATAAGATGCCAGACCAGGCGAGCCGGGTATTTCGTACGGGAAAGGTCGTTTTCGAACTCGCACGATCTGTCGAGCGGCATTTACTGGAAGCGGTTTCGCAAGACCCGGAATGCTCAATTGATCGCAACCAAACCTGAAGGCGGTGATCTCAACTCGGCAAGCAATTCCCTGGCGGCCGTGAGCGGACGGCTGTCAAAACCCTCGGTAAATCGAGCATAGATAGAACTGAGCACATCGTGCGCCGCTTCGCGGCGGCCCAGCCGTTGCCACAGCCGGGCGAGGCTGACACCGGCGCGAAGCTCGTAACCCAGGGCTGTCTGACGTCGGGCCAAATCAAGCGATTGCTGGAGGGCGTATTCCGCCTGCGCAAAATCCGGCTTCTTCCTGTAGGCCAACACCTCTCCCTTCACCCGCAACATGTCGGGCATCTCCAGCATGAAGTGATGATGCTCGGCGCGGGCAATAGCCCGATCGATGAGATCAAGCGCCTCATCGCTTTTGCCTGTCATGGCCATGGCTTCTGCAAGCTGGGTACTGCAATCGGTCACCGGACCAAATCGGTGGCTATGCATTTTTTCGACTGAGCCTTTCAACATAACAAGTCCCGGCGCGGTTTCGCCCCGTGCCAGCAAGACGGTGGCCTTCAAGGCTCCGCCAATGATCTGAAGCGTGACGAGGGAATGCCGGTCGGCCTCCAGGAGCAGTCGATCGACATGTTCTTCGTAATTCTCTGCTTCAGAATTCCAATAGAAGACTGCAAATCCCCAGAGCACCGCTCTGCAAAACTTCACGGGATGATCGATGGCGATCAGGTCGGAGATGGCGTTTCGTGCCATCTCGATCGCCTGGTCAGGGTAGCCCTGAAGCCAAAGGATCCGGGCCAGGGTGATTTCGGCGCGTCCGGGATAATCGAAGGTCAATCGGTTGCGGACGTCGATTTCCGTCGCTTGCGACTGCGGCAACGCAGCTTCCAGGTATGAGCGCGAAGCGGGTATGTCACCGGCATAGTGCCAGGAAATGCCAAGGGATACGCGCATGCGTGCCAGCGCGATGAAGTCCTTGCTGCCGGCAGCAAGGGCTTCGCCTCGCCTCGCGATGTTCATGGCATCTTCCAGGTCGCCGGCGAATACCTGGATCAGGTAAAGCTGATCGATCAGACGAAGTTGGTTTGGAACGTCGTCAATCTTCTCGGCAAGTTGAAGCGCGCGGACGAGGCACGCCTTGGCGCTGTCGGTACTTCCCCGAAGCATCCGAACGTAGCCCAACGCCGCGTGAAGGGCGAGATCGTGATAGACGTTTCCGTTCGCTTCGTGGAGCGCTTCGATGGCGCGCGTGGCCCAGAGCTGACATTCGGCCAAGAGTGAGAGCTCGAGGAAAAAGGGCATGGATGCCGCGGCGAGAGCGATACCAATCGCGTGGTCTCCACGCTCCGTGAAACACCACATCAGGGCTGCACGCAGGTTTCCGAACTGGTCGGCAACCGCCAAAAGATCCTCGCGCGATTTGTCGCCGATCTTTTCCAGCAGATCCAGAAAATAACAGGCATGATTACGCGCTGCCATGTCGGCATCGGAGGTGGCGGCGAGTTTTTCCTGCGCAAAGACCCTGGTCGTGTCGAGCATCCTGTATCGCGCCGATGTGTTGCCCGTGCTTGGCGCAAGCATGGACTTGGCAACGAGACTAGCGACGGCTGCCATGATCGCTGTATCGTCAATTTCTTCGCCCGCGGCGACTGCTCGAGCGGCCTCGAGCGTGAAGTTGCCGAAAAAGACCGACAATCGACACAGGGTTGCGCGCTCCACATCGGAGAGCAGGTTATAGCTCCAGTCGATGGTTGCGTGCATCGTGCGGTGCCGAGGCAGCGCGGTACGCCGTCCTTCCCAGAGCAGATTGAACTGGTTGTTCAGGAGCTCGATCGTGTTCTTTACACCGTACGTGCCAACGCGGCTGGCCGCGAGCTCGATCGCGAGTGCTATGCCGTCGAGCCTTCGACAGACCTCGGCGACATCTCGGGCGTTCGCGTCGTTCAATTCAAATTGGCCGCCGCCGGCGCTGGCGCGCTCCACGAAGAGCTCCATCGCGGGAAAGCCAAGTGCGTTCGCAGCCGTAAGACCGGTTTCGTCGGGTGGGCTCTCGAGCGGCAACAAGCGGTGAATGTACTCACCTTCCGCACGCAGTGACTCCCGGCTCGTGGCCAGAATATGCAGCTGCGGCGCCTCCTTGTGCAGCCGCTCGGCTAGCGCGGCCGCCGTGTCGATCACGGGCTCGCAGCAATCCAGGATCAGCAGCATTCGCCTGTCGCGCAGAAATGCCACAAGCCCATCCGAAGGATCGTTGGAGCCGCCCAGCAGTCCCAGTGAAGATGCGATGAAGTTCGGAACGAGAGTCGCGTGGTGGATGGTCCCGAGGTCGACGAGATGAACCTTGCCCTCGAACTCCGTGAGCAGGGCGTGGCCCGTTGCAACGGCCACTGTGGTCTTTCCGATGCCGCCTAGCCCGACGATGGTGACGAAGCGTCGGTTCACTAGCTTTTCGGATATTTCGTCAATCGTGTGATCGCGGCCCACCATCCGCAACGGGGAGGCCGGCAGAATGTAACCTTGCTCGAGAGCCGGTCTGCTCGGGGACGGCCTTGTATCGCCGGCACGCGAAACCTGCGCCACGAAACGGTAGCCCTGTCCAGAAACCGTGCTCAGATATCTTGAGCCTGTCTCGCCGCCAAGCACCTTTCGCAGCGCTGCTATATAGGCCCGGAGGTGGCCCTCATGGGCGGCGATGCCCGGCCATACCTTGGCGATCAATTGATTCTTGCTGACGGTTGTGCCGGCTTGCTCGACAAGAGCCACCAGGATGTCGAGCGCGCGAGCTGGAAGGGCTATTGGCTCGCCATCCTTCTCGAGCCGTCTTTTGGCGATATCCAGACGAAACGGACCAAACGCAACGACGCCGCCCGGGTCCGGGTCAGCCTTAAGCGCAATGCCTTCTGCACGGTCGTCCATCGTTGGCCTCGACCGATATCGCCCCTACGCCCATTTTCAAAAAACCTCAATGTATGCGGACGTCTTCGAAACGCTTAAAGTATGAAGGTGCCTAGTTACCACAAACTATCGTCGCGTCAATCGTGCGCGGCAGGTGATGCACATTGAGAATTTAATCAAGGCTACCCCACGATCGCCGGCTTGAGAATATCCTCGAGTCCGATCCGTTGACGCAGCTTGGCTCTGGAACCAGCGGGCCCGGGGGCCGCTCGCCGTGCAATTGCGAAAGCCCCTTGCATGCCGGAAAGACCCGTCTCGATTTGCATTGCTAGGGTTGGCCGCATCCAAGCCAACAAGGATGCAGATCATGGCTAGCACAGACGTACGCGCAGAACTCCGAGGTCCGACGGATCTGAGAGCCAACGCGGTTCGGGACATTCCTGCTGCGCTCAGGGCGCTGCTGGCGGATGTCTTTGCCGTGTATCTGAAGACGAAGAACTTCCATTGGCATATGTCGGGCAGCCATTTTCGCGACTATCATCTTCTGCTGGACGAGCAGTCCGACCAGATATTCGCCATGACCGACGCCATCGCCGAGCGCGCGCGCAAGATCGGCGGAACGACGATACGCTCGATTGGCCATATCGGCCGCGAACAGGGCATCCTCGACAATGATGCTGATTACGTGGACCCGCAGGACATGCTCGCGGAGTTGCGCAGCGACAATCAGCAGCTGATCTCGGAAATGCGGCGTGTTCACGAGCTTTGCGACGAATACGGCGACGTCGCCACCGCAAGCGTGCTCGAAAACTGGATCGATGAAGGGGAACGCCGGGTGTGGTTCCTGTATGAAACGGCTCGAACCAGCCGCGCGTGAGTACCACTGTCCGACCTGCCCCGGACACTCCAACAAGCCAGCAACGCGGTTATGCGCCATGTACAACATTGATGTCGACAGTCGAACACTCGGAATTCTGTACGCGGGCAAGGCGGGCATCAGCCGTGTGCTGGATCAATCGTCTGAACGTGCCGCCGCGGCGGAGCGCCTGCTGCTGAGGGAATTGTCTCATCGGATCAACAACGAGCTCGCGTCTGCAATCAATTTGATTTCGGTGGCGGCGGATCGCTGCGGCAGCAATGAGGCCAGGACCGCGTTGACGACTGTCCTCGATCGCCTGGAGAATTATGCGAGCGTTCAGCATTCCCTGCAGATGCCGGAATACAGCGCCACGATCGAATTGACGACCTATATCCAGCAGCTCTGCCGCGCCATCAGTTGTTCAAAACTGGAGCGCCAGGGTATCGAGCTGTCACTGTCGCTCTACGCTCTCAGGATGCGATCCGGGCGCTGTTGGCTCCTCGGCATGATCGTGTTCGAATTGATCACAAACTCGGCGCGTCATGCGTTCAGCAACGGCCCGGGCTCAATCCATGTGGAGGTGCTGCCGACGGAGACCTCGATCGAATGCCGTGTCTCGGACAACGGCAGGTCCGAGCCTAATCCAAGGCCGGGAAGGGGGCTGACCATCGTCGAGGCGCTTGCCGCCAGCCTTCACGGAACGGTCGACGTGCAGTTCGGGCCGAACGGGACAACGACGGTGGTGAATTTTCCATACGGGATGTGACGCGGGCTCTGTCGGCAGATCGATTGCATCGATCGTTGCTGGCGCCCCTCGTGCAATACGGAAAAGCTCCAATGGCCGCCGAAAGACGGGGATTGGCCTCCCGCGTACGCTCGCAGCGAGCTGTTAGTCAGGAGCCTGATATGACCGAGACCCACCCGCCCTTGCCGCCCTTCACCCATGACACCGCCGTCCAAAAGGTTCGAGGCGCGGAGAACGGCTGGAATACCTGCAACCCCGAGCTGGTTTCCCACGTCTACACGGCGGACAGCTACTGGCGAAACCGGTCGGAGTTCGTTCGCGGCCGCTCCGAGATCATCGCGTTCCTGACGCGCAAATGGACGAAGGAACTCAGCTATCGCCTCATCAAGGAGCTTTGGGCTTTCACCGGCAACCGGATAGCGGTGCGCTTCGCCTACGAATGGCACGACGATTTCGGCAACTGGTTTCGGTCTTATGGCAACGAGAACTGGGAATTTGCCGACAGCGGGCTGATGCAGAAGCGCTACGCTTGCATCAATGATCTCCCGATCAGGGAATCAGAGCGCAAGTTCCACTGGGATCGTTCCGGGCCTCGCCCTTCCGACCACCCGGGCCTTTCTGACCTCGGGCTCTGATATCAGGTCGATTTCACCGACCTGCCCGGACACCAGGTTGGTTCGCCCAGACAATTAGTGGGATCTTCCATGTCCGCGATGGGTGGGGCGTGGCTTTGTGCCAGATTTTCGCCGCCGCCCCGCGCCGCTCCTGCCTCTCTCCCTCCATAGCAAAAACGATGCGGCCCGAGGAGCACTCGGGCCGCAGCTTTCGTTGGCCGCATTGTTGCGGCGGAGGCACCTCAGGCGGCGCGATGAGCGCTGGCCTTGAAGAACGCCAGCAGTTCCTCATTGACCTGCTCCTTGTGCGTCGTGCACATGCCGTGCGGGGCACCCTTGTAGATCTTCAGCGTTGCGCCCTTGATGAGTTTCGACTGCAGCAGGCTTGCGTTGGTATACGGTACGATCTGGTCGTCGTCGCCCTGGATGACCAGCGTCGGAATATCGAATTTCTTCAGGTCTTCCGTTTGATCCGTTTCGGAGAACGCCTTGATACAGAAGTATGCGGCGGGAAATCCCGCCATCATGCCCTGCAGCCAGAACGACTTGCGCACTCCTTCCGAAACCTTCGCGCCGGGGCGATTATAGCTGTAGAAGGGCATGCTGAGGTCTCGCCAGAACTGCGAGCGGTCGCCGACAACGCTGGCGCGCAGTCCATCGAATACCGAAATCGGCAGGCCCCCCTTGTTCGCCGGCGTCTGCAGCATCAAGGGCGGCACCGACGCGATCAGGACGGCCTTTGCCACGCGCTTGGTGCCGTGGCGGGCGATGTAGCGAGCAACCTCGCCGCCACCCGTGGAGTGACCGACATGAATGGCGTCCTTGAGGTCGAGCCTCTCGACCAGTTCCGCCAGATCATCGGCATAGGTATTCATGTCGTTGCCGCTCCACGGCTGGCTCGAACGTCCGTGGCCGCGCCGGTCATGAGCGATGCAGCGATAGCCGCGCGAGGCCAGAAAGAACATCTGATCCTCGAACGCGTCCGAGGAGAGCGGCCAGCCATGGCTGAAGACAACGGGCTGCCTGGTGCCCCAATCCTTGTAATAGATCTGGGTGCCATCCTTGGTCGTGATTGTGCTCATACGGTCCTCGATTGCCGGAGTTAAGATCGAGCCAACCTACGAACGCGGCAATCAAGCGTATTTCTGGATCGATTTGTCGGTTGCGCAAAAGCACGTTTGTCAGGAGAGCATATGCGGGCCCCATATGCAGAAGCGGCATCCTGCAAGCTCGAGTCGATGGATCGATGGCGGCGGATGCTGCTCCGTTCCTTTCGGAAAGAGTTGTTCGCTCTCGTAAGACGCTCGCGTGCACACGGCGATATGCTCTCGTCGCAACCAAGGACCAGCCGCGGCCGCGTCCCTGGTCGGATCTATCCAACGAATGGAGCGAATGTCATGCGAACTATCTTTGCGATTGTCGTTGTGAGCGTTGCGCTGGTGTCGACCGCGGCGCTTGCATCCGAACCCGCCGGGACCTCCGGCAGCCAGGGCACCTATTGCCTCAAGGAATTTGCTCAGGGCGAAAAAGATTGCAGTTTCACAAGCCTTGCCCAGTGCGACGCAACTGCTTCCGGCCTCGACGCAGAATGCTACGCCGCTGAACCGCAAACTGCCGTCGGCGAGTCCGGGGCCTATGCCAGCTACCCGCAGGGCGCCAGCGCTGCGTCGAAGCGGTCAGACCGCCCCGACGAGCCGCGATGACGGGGAAGATATGCCGCCCGCAACCCGCGAGCGGCATCGTGCGGGCGGAAAATGCTGGTCTTCGATTCGAAAGACGACGTCGGGCTCGGCCTCTACGCTTCGACAACAGTCGCGCCGGGATAGGCCCGGTGCTCCGAAGACATCGTTGCGAGGTATGACCATGACAGACGTATTGAACACGAAGCCCGCGCTGGGAACGGCCATCCACGCGATCACGGGCAAATGGGGCTGGTTCATTGCGCTGGGCATCGGCGAGCTCATCCTTGGCGGCATTGCGTCGGTCAATCTGCTGGCTGCCAATCTCGCATCAGTGTTGGTTATCGGCGCGGCGGTGTTCGTGGCCGGTGTCTTTCAGATCATCCACGCTTTCTCGGCGCGCGGTGCCGGCGGTGTCCCGTCCTGGCTGCTGGCCGGATTGGTTTACGCAGCCGCGGGCGCCATCATCCTTTACGACCCGGTGTTCGCCTCCCTCACCCTGTCTTTGACGGCCGGAGTGTTCCTGGTGGCTGCGGGCATCATGCGGGTATGGGCCGGCTTCCAGGCGAGACCCGCTTCGGGTTGGGGCTGGCTTGTCGCCGCCGGCGTACTGACGCTCTGCGTGGGCGCCGTTGTGGTTGCTGCGTGGCCCGCAATCGGCCTCTGGTTCCTTGGCGCGATGCTGGTCGTCGACCTGATCTTCCAGGGTTGGGGATTGATCGCATTCGGGGTGGCGCTCAAGGCGCGCTCCTTGCGACACCCGGATCAGCCGGCAACGGTATAGGCCATGGTCGCGGGTTCGACATTCACACGGCATGAGGAGATTGGCTGGCGTGGCGGTCACGCCACGCTGACCAGCCGGCTGGTCGCCGACGAGACGGCGGTTGCGTTGAGTTACAACGGATCGACCCACGCCGTGATGATGGCGACGCCGGCTGATCTCGAGGATTTCGGCATCGGCTTTACCCTCACCGAGGGCATTGTGGAGCGGGCCGGCGAGATCGACAGCGTCGAATTGATCGAGACCGAGCTCGGCATCGAAGTGCGGATGTGGCTCGATGGCGACCGCGCGGGATCTCTTGCCGCCCGGCGCCGGGCGATGAGCGGCCCGGTCGGCTGCGGGCTGTGCGGCATTGAAAGCCTCGAGCAGGCGAGGCGGGCGCCGCTTCGCGTGGCAAGCGACACCACGTTCCACGCGCGGGATTTGCTCGCGGCCATGCAGGCCCTCGCTCCGCTGCAGGTTCTGAACCAGCAGACAAGGTCCGTGCACGCGGCAGCTCTTTGGCGTCCGTCGACGGGCATCATCGCGGTGAGGGAGGACGTCGGCCGGCACAACGCACTCGACAAGCTTGCCGGGGCGCTCCTCGGCAAGGGTCGGACTGCTTCCGACGGTGCCGTGCTGCTGACGAGCCGTGTATCGGTGGAGATGGTGCAGAAGGCCGCGATGATCGGAGCGCCGGTGATGATTGCCGTCTCCGCGCCGACGACGCTCGCGATCCAGACCGCGGAGGAGGCCGGAATCACGCTGCTCGCGATCGCGCGCGACGACGGCTACGGCGTCTTCACGCATCCGCATCGCGTGGTGCTGCCCGGAAACGCATCGCGCCGTGCGAACTGCCGACTTACATGACTGTCCAAGCCGTAACTCCGGAGTTGGCCGCCGACCGGCCGGCCAACGTCTATGTTCCGCAAGCAGCCTCGTTGCGCCGATTGGGCTGGTGACGTCGGCACTATGGATTTGCTGTCGACGGCGCTTCCGCCGGTACCACTTCTGAACCACTCCCTTCGAACCCATGCTTATCCGCAAAAGGCATTCGTTTGCGGAAGCCTGAGGCCTACCGCGCCGCTAGCCTCGGTCGCGGATCGATCGCATTCCGCGCGATGGATGGACGGGAGATTTTTGATGGATGCCACGGCTCTTCTTCTCTCGCGAATTCAATTCGGCTTCACGATTTCCTTCCACATCATCTTTCCTTCCTTCACCATCGGTCTTGCCGCCTGGCTGACCCTGCTCGAGGCATTGCATCTGCGCACCGGCAAACAGGTCTATCAGGTGCTCTTCGAGTTCTGGCTCAAGATATTTGGCGTCGCGTTCGGTCTTGGTGTCGTCTCTGGTGTCGTCATGGGATTCCAGTTCGGCACGAACTGGAGCGAACTGGCGAAGATGTCCGGTCCGATACAGGGGCCGCTTCTATCCTATGAGACGTTCACCGCCTTCATGCTGGAGGCGAGCTTTTTCGGCATCCTGGTGTTCGGCAGGTCGCGGGTTCGTCCGTGGTTCTACCTGTTCGCCTCGGCGATGGTGGCGCTCGGAACGACGCTCTCGGCGTTCTGGATCATGATCAACAACAGCTGGATGCAGGTGCCGGTGGGCTATGTCGAGCAAAACGGTGTGGCCGTTCCAGACGACTGGGTGAAGATCATCTTCAACGAGGTGGCCATGGTCCGCTTCGTGCACATGCTGCTTGCCGCTTACCTGACCGGCGCGTTCTGCGTTGCTGCCACGGGGGCCTGGTACATGCTGCGAAACACCTATCATGCCGAAGCGCGCGTGATGCTCCGCATGGGTCTTTTCCTGGCGTCGATTCTCATTCCGCTGCAGCTCCTGTTCGGGCATCTGGTCGGCGACTACGTGCACGACCATCAGCCTGCCAAGTTTGCGGCGATCGAGGCGCGCTGGCATGACGAGCAGCCCGCCAGCGAAGTGATCATCGCCATCCCCGATGAAGCCACCGAATCGAACCTCTACGAGATCAAGATACCCGTCCTCGGCAGCATCATCGCGAGCAACAGCTTGACCTCCAGGGAGGTCGGGCTCACTTCGTTTCCGCCTCAGGACCGGCCGCCGGTGCTGATTCCGTTCATGACGTTCCGGGTCATGGTCGGCTGCGGCTTGATCATGCTTGGGCTGGCGTGGCTCGGATCCTGGCTGATCACGCGGCATCGTCTCGAACAAAACCGCTGGCTGCTCGGCTGCATCTTCCTGAGCTTTCCCCTGCCATTCATCGCGACGCTGGCGGGCTGGTACACCGCCGAAGTCGGCCGCCAGCCATGGGTTGTCTATGGCGTGCTCCGGACTGCAAAGGCCATGACGCCGTTCCTGACGGCTCATGCCGCGATGACGACGCTCGTTCTGTTTGGTGCCGTCTACACCTTCATTTTCTCGTTTGGCACCTACTACATCCATCGTCTGCTGCGCGCCGGCCCGGCCGGCTCGCTGGCCGCGGTTCCCACCCACGGCACGCCCAACCGTCCGATGTCGCTTGCCGACGGGGAGACGGTCTCACGCCACGCCTTCTTGGAAGCAGGAGAATAGTCATGGTGACGTTCTGGGTCGCATTGCTGGCGATCAGCATTCTGATCTATCTCCTGCTCGACGGCTTCGATCTCGGCGTGGGAATGTTGTTCCTGCTGCCCAACAGCGAGGCGAGGCGGCGGGCGATGCTGGGCGCGATCGCGCCGTTCTGGGACGGCAACGAAACCTGGCTCGTGGTGACCGGCGTGATCCTGTGGGGCGCGTTTCCGCTCGTGTACGCGACCGTGCTCTCGGCCTTCTATATTCCCGTGATCTTCATGCTGCTGGGGCTGATCCTGCGCGGGGTCTCCTTCGAGTTCCGTAACAAGGCCCAGCAGTCGCGCTGGATCTGGAATCTGAGCTTCGGCGGCGGCTCGCTGGTCGCAAGCTTCATGCAGGGGGCAATGGTCGGAGCTCTCGTCCAGGGCCTGCCCATTGTGAATGGCGAATATACGGGTGGCGTATTGGGCTGGTTCAGCGCCTTCTCGGTGCTGTGCGGTGTCGGCCTTTGCCTGGGTTACTCGCTGCTTGGCGCCTGCTGGCTGATCCGTAAGCGCGAAGGTGTGGTTCGCGATGTCGCCCGCCGCCAAATCCCCGTTCTGGCGGCTGGCGTGCTCCTGTTCCTGATCGTCGTCTTTGTCCACGCATTGTTGTTGCATCTGCCGATCCTGCATCGGTGGATCGATCGGCCCTATCTGTTGGTCTTTCCTGCGATCGGCGCTGTTGCCGCCTTTACGCTTGCGTCCAGCATCCTGCG
Organism: uncultured Alphaproteobacteria bacterium; assembly: GCA_963739755.1. GTDB lineage: Bacteria > Pseudomonadota > Alphaproteobacteria > Rhizobiales > Xanthobacteraceae > Bradyrhizobium. The sequence continues at coordinate 90,241 of CAVUCB010000065.1, forward strand.
GCATGATGACTATTGGCCGTTCCACATTGTCTCGCTGATCTTCGTGTCGGCCTTCGGCACGCTCGCGCTGTCGTTCTGGCCCTACATGGTGCCGTTTGCCATCACCATCGACGAGGCCGCCGCGCCTCACTCGAGCCTCGCCTTCATGTTCTGGGGAGAAGGCTTGTTCGTCTTTCCCCTGATGCTCATCTATGTCGCCACCGGCTTCCGGGTCTTCCGGGGAAAGTTCGAGCAAGTCTCCGGCCACTACTGACGCCGGGACGAGGCTGATGAAAATGATCACGCTGATCAACGTCTTTACGGTTGAGCCGTCCAACCAGCAAAGACTCTTGGACTTGCTTGCGCGCGCAACCGACGAATTTGTCAGCCGGGCGCCTGGCTTCACCGCCTCGACGCTTCACCGCAGCCTCGACGGTACCAAGGTGACGATGTACGCGCAGTGGGAGAGCGCGGAGGCTTACGAAGCCATGCGCCGCCATCCGGGCCCGCTCCCTTATCTCGAAGAGGCGCTCACGATCGCGACGTTTGATCCGGGGATGTATGAGGTCGTGCGGACCTTCGTGCCCCCTCTGGATGAATTTCACGGGCCGCGGTAAAGCCGGGCATTCGCCTTCACACCCTTCTCGCAGGTGTGGCACGAAACACGAATGCCCGGCACAAGGGCCGGGCATCGCAAGATTTAATCTTTCAACGTCAGGACTTCGGCATGATGCCCGGACTGTTGTTCGGCCATTTGGCGATTGCCTGTGGGTCGACGTTGAGATGCTGAGCGACCAGCTGGAGCGGCGTATGCGCCAGCCAGTTTGACAGCGACACCTCTTCGTAGCGCGGTGCGCGAAACACGCCGACGAACACCAAGTCGGTGGCGCCGACATTCTCGACGTAATGCCCGAAATTGCGCGGGACATAGCCGATGTCGCCGGCGGAAAAATCCATCGTCAACGCATTGGGGCCGGTATTGAACACCGTCATCCGCGCGCTACCCTTGATGTAGTATTGCCACTCATCCGCGTTCGGGTGCCAATGCATCTCCCTGACGCCGCCGGGCGGTACGCTCACCAGCGCGGACGCAACGGTCGTGGCGACCTTGAAGTTGCTGCTGTCGGCGACGCGGATGGTTCCGCCCGCATTTTCCTTGACGGGGGTCGAGGCCCCGAGCGCGTAGATAAACGGGTAGGGCGGTGCCTCAGTGTTCCCAGAGACGGCGGCGCGATCGGCCGCGAGATCGCCGGGCACGGTACCCTGGAAGATCCAGAGATTGTGCAGCGGAATCTTTGCGAATGTCTCGGCCGGTACGCCGAAGTTCTTGGCGAGCAGCTCGGGTGGCGTATGGGCAATCCAGTCGGTCAACAGAAGCGTATTGAATTCGTTGGCGTGGCCATCGTCGAAGCAGATCACGAACTCACAGCCGTCGGGGCCGAGTCCTTGCAGTGAATGCGGCGCTCCTGCCGGGAAGTACCAGAGGTCGCCCTCCCTGACGTCGGCGACATAAGGGCGGCCCTGCGCATCGAGGACGGTGATGCGGCAAGTGCCGTAGGTCATGATCGCCCATTCGGCCGCCTGGTGCCAATGCAGCTCGCGGATGCCGCCGGCGGAAAGCCGCATGTTGACACCGGAGATTTCCTTCGAAATTGCGAAATCCTCGACCGTGACCTGACGCGCCCAGCCGCCGTTCTGGATGCGCTTGGGCGCATTGTTGAATGAGGCCCAGTCCATCGGCAGGCCACCGACGTCGGTCGCCGGCGGGAACTGTGCCGAAGGAAACTGCTTGCCGAGATCCGGATTTTGCGGACCGGGATCGGTCACGCTACCCGGTGTCTTGGCATTGATGGCGCCTTGCGGCGGCTCATCCGGATTGCCGAAGGTGGCGGCTTTCGCTCCGGAGCCGACTACCGCGGCGCCGGCCGCCGACAAGACAATCAATTCGCGTCTCGAGAACATGTTGGCTCCTGAAGATTGCTGGATTGCATCGGGCGGACCTGCCCGCTGCGGGAGGCCCGCGACACTGTGAAAGTAATGGCGCGGTGTCGAGCCAGCTTCCGTGAATGATGATGCTTTTTCCCGAAAGCACTATCGTGCCTGCCCCTTGGCGAAGTCGCACGGGCCGGCTGGACCCGAACCTGTGCAATTGAGAAAACCGCGATCCGATTTGAAAAGACGCAGCTTGGGTAACGATCCTTAACTCGTCGCAGGATCGTCACATCAAGAGAAACTCAGATGACCAGGAAATCGGTTCGCGCCTACCATGAGCCCGCCGGCGGATGGGGAGCGCTCAAAGCCCTCAGCGAGGCCCTGCTGAGACAGGGGGCGCCGGTGAAAGGCGCCGCGACGCTGAGCCGCATGAACCAGCCGCAGGGGTTCGATTGCCCCGGCTGCGCCTGGCCGGACCCGAAGCACACATCGTCTTTCGAATTCTGCGAGAACGGCGGCAAGGCGATCGCCTGGGAAGACGACGGCCAAACGCTGCACGCCGGAGTTCTTCGCCGAGCATACGGTTGCGGAGCTGTCGGGCTGGAGCGACTATGAGCTCGAAATGGCCGGCCGGCTCACCCACCCGATGGCCTACGACAGGGCGTCCGATCGTTATCTGCCGGTGGAATGGAGTGAAGCCTTCGCAATCATCGGCAGCCACCTCAAGGCGCTGCCGGATCCGAACATGGCGGAGTTCTATACGTCTGGACGAACCTCGAACGAGGCCGCCTTTCTCTATCAACTCTTCGTGCGTGAATACGGGACCAACAATTTCCCTGATTGCTCGAACATGTGCCACGAGGCGACCAGCGTCGGCTTGCCGAAATCGCTTGGCGTCGGCAAGGGAACCGTCCTGCTGGAGGATTTCGACAAGGCCGATTGCATTTTCATTATCGGCCAGAATCCCGGCACCAACAGTCCGCGAATGATGACGAGCCTGCGCAACGCGGCTCGCCGAGGTGCTGCGATCATTTCATTCAATCCGTTCCGCGAGCGTGCGCTCGAGCGTTTCCAGGCGCCGCAGGCTCCGATCGAGATGGTCACGCTGAGTTCGACGCCGATCAGCTCGAAGCTGTTTCAGGTGCGCGTCGGAGGCGATGTCGCTGCGCTCAAGGGGATCATGAAGATCCTGGTCGAAGCGGACGAGGCCGCGCGCGCCAGCGAGGACCCGGCGGTCCTGGATTGGAATTTCATCCGCGGACACACCGTCGGCATCGAGGCGCTTACAGAGGATCTCAAGCGCACCCAATGGTCCGATATCGAGCGGCAGTCCGGCCTGACGCGCGAAGACATGGAATATGCCGCCAACGCCTACATGAAGTCGGAGCGCGCCATCATCGTCTATGGCATGGGCATCACCCAACACTGGCGCGGTGCCAACAACGTGCAGCAAATCGCCAATCTGGCGATGCTTCGCGGCAATATCGGGCGCGAAGGCGCCGGGGTGTGCCCGGTTCGAGGCCACTCCAACGTGCAGGGCGATCGCACCGTTGGCATCACCGAAATTCCCACGAAGGAATTCCTCGAGCGCCTGGAGCGCCGCTTTGGTTTCAAGCCTCCGACCGCGCCGGGCCATAACGTCGTGACCGCGCTCGAGGCGATGATCCGCGGCGAAGTGAAGGTGTTTTTTGCAATGGGCGGTAACTTCGCAGCCGCTATTCCTGATTGGCAGGCGACGCGGGCGGCGCTGCGCAATCTCGACCTGACCGTCCACGTCTCGACCAAGCTCAACCGCAGCCATCTGATCCATGGCCGCAACGCGCTGATCCTGCCATGCCTCGGGCGCACCGAAATCGACATCCAGGCGACGGGCCCGCAGTCGATCACGGTCGAGGATTCGATGTCCATGGTGCATGCCTCGGCCGGCCGCAACAAGCCGGCCTCGGACCACCTCATGAGTGAGCCCGCGATCATCGCCGGCCTGGCGCAGGCCACGCTCGGCGACCGGTCGGTGGTCGACTGGCAAAGTCTTGCCGACGACTATGATCTTATTCGCGAAGGGATCGAGGCCGTCTTCCCGATCTTCCAGGGCTACAACGCCCGCATCAGGGTTCCCGGCGGCTTCCACCTCACCTCGACCGCACGCGAGCGGGTCTGGGCGACGCCTTCCGGCAAGGCCAACTTCCTGGTGTTCGAAGGTTGCGGGGAGGACCCACCGGAGATGGACCAGGACTTGCTCTGGCTCAGCACGATCCGAAGCCACGATCAATACAACACCACGCTCTATTCGATGTCCGACCGGTATCGTGGCGTCTACGGCCAGCGAGACGTGGTGTTCCTCAACGAATACGAGATGGAGAAGAGGGGCCTCGCCGACGGCGACCGTGTCGACCTGATCACGGAGTTGACCGACGGTGTCGAACGTATCGTGCGCAACTTCCGCGTGGTCGGCTATTCCTTCCCCAACGGCAGCTGCGCGGCGTACTACCCGGAGACCAATCCGCTGGTGCCGCTCTATGCCCGCGACCCCCTGAGCTTCACGCCGTCGTACAAGGGGATTCCTATTCGGCTGGCGCGCTCCATGGTTTCCGATGCCGCCGATTTGTCCGTGGATGAATAGACCTGCGGCCGGATCGCGCGGTCGGCAACCCTTGACGTAGGTCCAATTCGTGTCCATACCCTTGCGGCCACGCATCGGCCGCGCGATTTTCTATTCGATCGCAATGGCCAGGAAAAGCCGACGACGACATCGCAAGTCAACCAGCCAATAACGACTTGGCTGCGCTGAAAGCGGAAAGCACGATCGGCAAGTCTCGGATATCATCTTGAGCATTGGACATAATTCAGGTCTCTCGGCGCCCGACGCTCGGCGCTGGACGCGTATTCTGAGCGGCTACACCGCACTAAATCACCGGCGCAGCGTTGCCGAGTTGGCGATCACGGCTTTGCCGCTCGTGACATTGTGGACCGCGGCCTGGTTCGTGTTCTCGTTTGGCTTTGCCTGGGCCTCATTGCTCATTGCGATTCCAGCTGCCGGTTTTCTCCTGCGCTTGTTCATGATCCAGCACGACTGCGGCCATGGCACCTTTTTCGCCAATCCTCTGGCGAACGACTGGGTCGGCCGCGTTATTGGCGTGCTCACCCTGACGCCGTACGACTGTTGGCGCCGAACCCATGCGATCCATCATGCCACCACCGGCAACCTTGACCGCCGCGGCATTGGCGATGTTGATACGCTGACAGTGCGCGAATACCGGGCTCGTGCGTGGTGGGGCCGTTTGAAATATCGCCTTTACCGTCACCCGCTGATCATGTTCGGACTGGGGCCGGCCTATCTGTTTCTGTTACAGCACCGGATGCCGGTTGGCCTCATGCGTAAAGGCTGGCGGCCTTGGGCCAGTGCAATGGCAACCAATCTCGCGATTGCCCTCGTCGTCGCCGTGCTCTCGTGGTTCATCGGCATCAAGGCGTTCTTGCTCGTGCATCTTCCGATCATGCTGCTCGCCGCCACCGCCGGCGTGTGGTTGTTCTATGTACAGCATCAATTTGAGCAAACGACGTGGGAGCAGGACGAGCGCTGGAATCTGCGACAGGCCGCTCTGTACGGCAGCTCACATTACCATCTGCCGGCGCCGCTACGCTGGTTCACAGCGAACATCGGTATCCACCACGTGCACCATCTCTGCAGTCGTATTCCCTACTACCGGCTGTCGCGCGTGCTGCGCGACCACCCTGAACTGCGAGAGGTCAACCGCGTAACACTTCTGGAAAGCTTTCGGTGTGTACGGCTCGTGTTATGGGACGAGACGGAGCGCCGCCTGGTGTCGTTCCGCGAAATCAGAGCCCAAGATTTTCAGGAAACGGCGCCAGATCTCGCTGCCTCCATCGCCATGGCGGCCGTGCTTTCCCCGACCAACGGCCGACATGCTGCTCCATAGCCGGCCTAGATGATCAAGTCATCGCCACCTCGGGCTTCGTCACGCCGAAGCGCTTCTCGAATTCGACGACATTGACGACGCCGCGCCGGTGCATGCCGTCGCCGATCTTGCGATCACCATCCCAGGCCTCGACGTCGAATACCACGCTCTTCTCTTCGATCCTGGCTACCCGTGCAATGGCACGCACCGTGCGGCCGATCGGCGTTGCCGCGAGATGGCGAACGTTGACGGTCATTCCGACGCTGACATATCCGGCCGGCAGGGACGACTGGATGGCCGATCCCGCAGCCATCTCCATATGCAGGATCATCGTGGGCGTGCCGTAAACGGCGGGCATGCCGGGCACGACATGGCCGACCGTCATCTCGGGCGTGACCGTCACCTTCGTCTCCGCGGCCATGCCGACGGTAACCTTCTCAAGCGGACTGATGACTCAACCTCGTGTCCGCTTCGGCCGCGTGCGGCATGGATGCCTCATCGGCCTGCGGCTTGCGTTTGGTGAACCATGCGCCGAGCCGGTCGAGGTAGAGATAGACCACGGGCGTCGTGTAGAGCGTCAGGATCTGCGAAAGCATCAAGCCGCCGACGATCGTGTAGCCGAGCGGCTGGCGGAGCTCCGAGCCGGTACCGGTCCCGACCATCAGCGGCACGCCGCCGAGCAGCGCCGCCATCGTCGTCATCAGGATCGGCCGGAACCGCAGGGTGCACGCCTGGTAGATCGCATCTTGGGAGCTGAGGCCATGCTGGCGCTGCTCCTCGAGGGCGAAGTCAACCAGCATGATGCCGTTCTTCTTGACGATGCCGATCAGGAGGATGATGCCGATGATGGCGATGACGCTGAGGTCCATGTGAACGGCCATCAGCAGCAGGAGCGCGCCGATTCCGGCCGAGGGCAGGGTCGACAGGATCGTGATCGGGTGGATCAGGCTCTCATAGAGCACGCCAAGGATGATGTAGATCACGACCAGCGCGACGCCGATCAACAGCGGTGTGCCCTTCAGCGACGACTGGAACGCCTGGCATTGCCCTGGAACGACGTCGCGAGCGATTCGGGTTTGCCGGTGTCCTTTTCGATCTTCTGGATCGCCGCCACCGCGTCCCCAAGCGCCACGCCGGGCTTGAGGTTGAACGAGATGGTGACGGACGGAAACATGCTCTGATGGTTGATGAGGATCGGAGCCGGCTTGATCACGCTGTGCACCAGCGTGCTCAACGGCACCTGCTGGCCGCTTGCGGAATTGACGTAGATGTCCTTGAGCGCATCCGGCCCGTACTGGAAGCGCGGATTGACTTCCATCACGACGTGGTACTGGTTCAGCGAGGTGAACATGGTGGAGACGATGCGCTGGCCGAAGGCATCGTCGAGGGTGTTGTCGATGGTCGAGGGCAGGATGCCGTAGCTGGATGCGACCTCGCGATCGACGGTCACGTCGAGCAGGGGGCCGGCGTTGGCCTGGTCGCTGGCAACATCGCTGACGCCGTCGAGCGCGCGAATCTTTTCCAGGTAAATCGCGGACCAGTGGTTAAGCTCGTCCGAATCCGCATCGGTCAGCGTGTACTGGTATTGCGTTTTCGAAAGGCGCGCACTGATGGTGATATCCTGAGCCGACTGCATGTAGAGGACGATCCCCTGGATATGGGCGAGCTTGGGCTTTAGCCGGTTGATCACCTGATCGGCGCTCACCTTGCGCTCCGGCTTCGGCTTCAGGACGATGAAGACGCGCCCCTGGTTGAGCGTCGCGGTCGGGCCGCCCGGGCCGATATAGTTGGCGACCGATTCGATCGCCGGGTCCTTCAGGAGGATGTCGACGATCGCCTGCTGGCGTTCGGACATGGCAGGAAAGGAGATATCCTGCGAGGCCTCCGTGATCCCCGTGATCTGCCCGGTGTCCTGCTGCGGGAAAAATCCCTTCGGGATGATCACATAGAGATAGCCGGTCAGCGCGATGGTGGAGAGCATCACCATCAGCGTGATGAAACGGTGGCGCAGCACCACGTGCAACCCTCGTGCATACAGCGCGAGCAGGGAGTCGAATCCGCGCTCAAACAGCAGATAGAGCCTGCCGTGTTTCCTGCGCGATTCGTCCTTCAAGAGGCGCGCGCACATCATTGGTGTCAGCGTGAGCGAGATGATCAGCGAGAGGATCAGCGAGGCGGTGATCGCGATCGCAAATTCCTGGAACAGTTTTCCGACATACCCGCCCATCAGGAACAGCGGGATGAACACCGCGATCAGCGACAGCGTGATGGAGATGATGGTAAAGCCGATCTCGCTCGAGCCCTTGAGCGCCGCCTCCATGGGCGTCAGGCCCTGCTCGAGATGGCGCACGGTGTTCTCGATCACGACCACGGCGTCGTCGACCACGAAGCCAACCGCAATCGACAGCGCCATCAGCGACAGATTGTCGAGGCTGTAGCCGAGCACATACAGGACGGCGAAGGTTCCGATCAGCGACAGGGGAACCGTGACCGCGGGAATGATGGTCGCCCAGAAATTCCTCAGGAAAAGGAAGATGACCATCACCACCAACGCCACCGTCAGCATCAGCGTGAACTGGACGTCGGAGACGGCAGCGCGAATGGTGGCGGTGCGGTCGGCCGCAATCGATACCTTGATCGCGGGAGGAACGGAGGCCTGCAGGCGCGGCAGCAGTTGCTTGATGCGATCGACGGTCTCGATGACGTTGGCCCCTGGAACCCGCTGGACGGCCAGGATGATGGCGGGTTGCTTGCCGTACCAGCCTGCCAGGAGGTCGTTTTCCGGCGCTTCGATCGCCATGCCGATATCGCGCAAACGCACCGGTGAACCGTTGCGATAGGCGATGATCAGGTCATCGTAAGCCGAAGGCTTCAGGAGCTGGTCGTTGGTGTTCAGCGTGTAGGTGACGCGCGGGCTGTTGAGCGTCCCCTTCGGCAGATCGACATTGGCGCCGGCGACGACGCTGCGGACGTCTTCAAGGCTGATTCCCCGCGCGGCAAGCGCCTGCGGGTTGACCTGGATGCGAATGGCGGGCTTCTGCTGACCGCCGATACCGACCAGGCCGACACCGGGAATTTGCGAAATCTTGGGAAGAAGGATATTCTCGGCGTAGGCGTCGACCGTGGTCATCGGAAGGGATTTCGGAGGTCAGCGCGATCAGCATGATCGGCGTCTCGGCCGGATTCACTTTCTTGATCGTCGGCGGATAGGGGATGTTGGGCGGCAGATAGGGGCTGGCGGCATTGATTGCCGAGAGCACATCGACCGCCGCGCTGTCGACGGTGCGCGACAGCTCGAACTGAATGCTGAGTTGGGCCACGCCCAGCGCGCTCGCGGAGGTGAGCTGCGTGACGCCGGGAATCTGGCTCAACTGCTGTTCCAGTGGCGTGGCGACCGAAGAGGCGATGGTCTGCGGATCGGCGCCGGGCAATTGCGCCGAGATCTGGATGGTCGGGTAATTGACATTCGGCAACGCGCCGACTGGCAGCAGTGGATAGGTCGCAAGACCGCACAACAACAGGCCAGCCATCAGCAGACTGGTTGCAATCGGCCGTAGAATGAAGGGCGCGGAGAGATTCATGGGATGGCGTTCTGCACGGAGCTCTGCAGATCGGCCTCGCGCGCGGCCTTGCCATGCAGCTCCTGGATATGGCTTCCCACCTTGAGCCGGTACTGGCCGTCGACCACGACGACCTCACCGGCTTTCAGGCCCTGATCGATCAGGGCCTGTCCTTCGTTGATCTGGTCGACCTTGACAGGACGCAGGTCGACCGTTTTGTCCGGTGCCACCACATAGACGTAAGCTCCGTTTTGCCCTTGCTGGACTGCTGATCCGGCGACGGTCAGACCGTCCTTCCGTGTTTCCAGCAGCAGGCGGGCATTGACCAGTTGTCCCGGCCATAACCGATGCTGCTGGTTTGGAAATTCGGCCTTGAGCTGGACAGTGCCGGTTGCCTGGGCGATCTCGTTGTTGACCAGCAAAAGCTTGCCTTCGTCGAGCTTGATCTTGTTGTCCTGGCTGTAGGCGATGACCTTCAGCGGTCCCTTCGCCATCTGCTCCTGGATCCGCGGCAGGTCCGTCTGCGGCAGAGTGAAGATCAGCGAGATCGGCTCGATCTGGGTCACGACGACAAGGCCGTTGGGATCGGTCGGATGAATGATGTTGCCGACGTCGATCTGTCTGACGCCGGTGATGCCGGGGATGGCCGAGGTCAGGCGGGTATAGCTGAGCTGGACCTTGGCCTGGTCGATCAGCGCCTGATCCGCCTTGACGGCAGCCTCGAGCTGCGCCACCTGGGCCTTCTGCGTCTCAACCAATTGCGGCGTGGCATATCCCTTGTCGCCGAGCTGGGTGTAGCGGGAAAGATTGGCCTGCGCGTTCATGAGCTGGGCGTTGTCGCGGTCGCGGTTGGCGGTCTGCTGCTCGATCTCGGCCTGATAGGGGCGCGGATCGATCTGTGCGAGCAGGTCGCCCGCCTTGACGGTTTGTCCTTCGGTGAAGGTGATCTGGGTGAGCTGTCCCTGGATCTGGCTGTGCACGACGTCGGTGTTGTAGGCGATCACCGTGCCGATGCCGCGCAGGTAGATCGGAACGTCCTTGCTGGTGACGGTGGCTGCTACGACCGGGACTGCGGCCGGCGGCGGCACCGGTTCAGCGGCTTGCGATCGCCTGTCGAAGTACCAAAAGCTGCCGCCGGCGACGACGGCCGCCAAGGCGACAGCGCCGATGATGATGCTTCGCTTCATGGTCCTGCTCCGGGGAGGCCGGCGTTGGTGTTTGGTTGCGTGCTATCAACTGGAGCCGCAATCACGCTTCCCGACTGATTGGGGCCGGGCACCGCTGAAAACGGGCTGACGCCGGCATTGCCGAGTTCGGTCGCGCCCAGGGGTATCCCGACCCGTCCGGCCGACGTCGACGAGGAAGGAGGTTCATTCCTGCTGTCGGCGCAGGAGAGTGAACTGCTTCCCGAGAGGCCGCCGCCATCGAACAGGGCGCTGGAGGATCGGGCATTGCCGAGGTCCGTGCAGGCCCCCGCGCCCATGTTTGGCGAGGGGATGACCGGAGCTATCCCGGGTGTTGCAATTTCGGTGGAACCCAGCGGAATTCCCGCTCGCTGGCCGGATCCCGAATTGAACGGTGATGTCGCGCCGACACCGAGCGACGGTTGCATGTTTGGCGAGACGGAAGCTTGAGCGAAAGCCGGATCAGGCTGCAGCAACGCGATGCCGGTTATCAGCGACGCAGACAGGATCATCCAGCCAATCCCGCGTGGCATGCACCGCTGCGCCTCCCGGCCTCTCGAAGAGAGCTGCTCGCGCATGAATTGCGCTCCGATAATTTTTGTTATCATTGAAAATAGATTGCTACGCGAAGTGCGGTATTTCCGGAACGCACGTCCTGCTGTCTGGCTGCACGATCGCTCAGTGCCGTCGCGCCCGCACGATGGTCCGCGCGGAGGCAAGCGCCTGTTTGCAGACAGCGATGTTGCCGACGCTGTCGGCGGCGCGCGCGGTCGAGTGAATCAAGCGCTACCTCGAGATCCTGCCCGTGGTAACCCTCCGCCGCCGCCAGAGAACGAGGCGTCGGCTGATAGTTGCCACGGCGTTTCTTGAGCTGGGGCCAGGCCGTGCCCTGGGCAAGATGGTGGCAGGCGCCTACCGCGACGTGCCGACACGATCGCTGGAGGATTCAAGACACTTGAGGGCGCGCGCTTGTGGCTGGCGCGTCACGCCGGTGGCCGCAGGTAAGGAACAGAGGAGCTCTGCTCATTGCTAGGTGGAGGCCGGGTGATGCTGGTCACCGCCGGGAGCAAAAGAGCGGGGCCGCCTTTGTCGGGGAGCGAGGACGGCCCCAGGAGGCTGGTTTTGCCGGGGAGGGAAGGCTGCGAGCCGAAGTCGATGGTCCGAGGTACTTACAGATGCAGCATCACAGAACGAGCAGGCGAAGTATTTCGTGCGAGCCGGTTCTTTCCGAATTTGCATGATTGGGTCACGCTACACGACGCAGCTCCATGGCTTGTCCGTTGAACGCCGATCTTGAAGGCGCATTCAGCATGGTCGGCAATTCGTTCTTGCAAGCGCATCGCCAGCGCGCGGGCGTTTCGCCCGTGATCCGCTTGAAGACCGTCGAAAAATGCGCCTGCGTACAGAAGCCGACGGCCAATGCGATCTCTGCAAGCGGAGTTTCTGTATTCGACAACAACGACTTTGCGTGTTCGATGCGCTGATGCAGCAGGTATTCGCGCGGCCGATAACCCGTCGCAGTCCGGAACTGCGCGGCAAAGTGCATTCGTGAGAGGCCTGCGACCTTGGCGAGGTCGGAAAGGCTGATGCAGCGCTCGAAGTTCGCTTTGACGTATTCCTCCACACGCCGAAGACGCCACTTCGGCAATGCATTGACTTTGGTTTGCGGGCACTCGAGCCGGGCAACATGCATTGCCAGGGTTTGTCCGATGCAGCACGCAAACTTCCGGTCGGCCATGTCTCCGTTCTCTATCAGCGCCTTTGCAAGCTGCTCGGCAAACGAATTTCGCAACAGAACGAGATCGTTCAGATCTTCGGCCGAGATGAACTGGGTCGTCGATCGCTGCACCGGGAAATAGTCGGCAGAAATATGGAAGTGCAGGAAGTCGAACGGTGCTTCGAACTGGGCGCTGAGTTGTTGCAAGGGAGCGCTGACATACAGGGAACCCGCCGGCATGACGCCTTCGAAGATGGTTTTGCGTGCTCTGGTCAATCGCATGCGCGAGGCCTTGAGGGCGATGCCGACGAAATATCGATCGGCGGGCGTGGTCGCTTCCTCGTGCCGGAAGGTATTCCCCAGATCCGTCCATCGCGAGATCGTGATATCCTCGATCGCGCCGCTGACCCTGTGCTCGAGCTGGCGCCATTTCCGCTCCCGATGAAGCGGCTGCGCTTCACGGGGGGCTTCCTGATCTTCCGAACCGGCTTGAAGACTGACCCAAGCGAGGCCCGCTTGCGTGTCGGTAAGCATCGTTCGTCCTTTCTGGGTTCGCTGTCCTTGGCGGCTGACGAACCCGCGAATTCACATTGGCGATGCCCAGAGGATACTTATGCCGCGTCGCAAAGCTCGTTATCGATGCTTAGAGCCTGTTAAGTTTTGCAAGATTGTCTTTGCGTCGGCGTCGGCCGGTCGGTGTCTATTTTTCCTTTGTTTTTAATGAGTTGCCAGATTATCCGCAGGTTGATTGCGGTGTTAAGGCGAGTGTAAAATGTTGCAATGCGCAACGCAGCACTGGCGTTTCAGTTGATGACGGCCGGCTTGAGCAGATCCGCCAGACCGATCCGTCGAAGCAGCTCCGCCCGGGCGCGGTCGGCGACCCCGTCAACGATGGCCGCTCCGTCGTCATCGGGATCGAAGTGAATCCGCAGAGGACGCTGGCCGAACGGCGTCTCTACGACTTTCGCGATCGCGTTCGCGACGTCCAGCGGATCGGGGTCTTGCGGAGAAAGATGGGCCAGTCCGTCGAGCGCGATCTCGCTGATGTCAGCGGTCGGACCATCCGCATATTCCTCCGCCCTGATGGTGTCCTGGGGCCTGCCGGAGCGAATATAGTGGCCGGGTCCCAACGCGCCGGGAACAACGATCGTGGTTTCGATGCCCCAACGCGCGAGCTCGGCGGCATAGCCAAGCGCAAGGGCGTCCAGGGCGGCTTTGGACGAGGCATAGGCGCCCAGAAAGGGCACCGAGCTTCCGCGCGCGCTGCTCGATGAAATCCAGATCAGCAGGCCTTGCCCCTGCTTGCGCAGCTGGGGCAACGCCGCGCGATTGATCCGCTGCGTGCTCAGGATGTTCACGTCGTAGAGTTCCGTGAGCTGCTCCGAGGTGAAGGCCTCCGTGGGCCCGTAAACGATTTGCGCCGCGTTGTGGATCACGACATCAAGCCGGCCATTCTCCGCGATGATCGTTTCGATCGCCGAATTGACCGATTGCTGAGAGGAGACGTCGAGTTCGATGGGACGCATGTCGACGTCGTGCTGCTTGGCAAATTCTCCGACGTCCTGCACTCTATGAGAGTTGCGACCCTTCGTTTCCCGCATCGATACGTAGACCGTATGACCTGCGAGCGCCAATTCCCTGCAAGTAACGCCTCCAATGCCATTTGCTGCGCCCGTGACGATGATGATTTTGCCCATTTCCCTACCTGACCGCGCCTTCACTTTCCCAGCCACCGGTCGCGGGCATAACGACGCCACCGGAATATCGTCTTGATCGCCATGGATCGAAGAACCGGGCAGAGATTGCGCTTGCCTCGCGGAGCGGTATTTCCGGCCCTTTGGGCAGATTGCCAAAATGCACGAATTTTCCCGAAAAGCCCGTATTTCCCCGGACAAGAAATTCAAAAATAAAGGCAGCGCTGGAACTGCAGTTCGCTGAAGTCGCCGTGCAGCGGCATGCCAGGCGGCGGATCAGCGATTGCGCGGAGACGCGTCCAGCCCGGGCGTGAGGCCGGGCTCAACTTTCCCCGGCGAGGGGAGTGCGGGCTCCTTTGACACAGGAAGCGTTTCCGCTTTGGGTTGCCGTAAATTTGCTTGCAAGCAGTCCGGCCGTGGTGAAGGCCCATCGCCGAACAGATCGGATATCGGATCCACGACACTGGCGCGTGCGCGGCCGAACCAGCTTCGTGGTCAGTATGAGACGCCCGCGGCGGCCGATCTTTCCGGTCAACCAACGAGCTTGCGAGAACGCACGCTGGGTTCGTGGATGCGCCGGTTGGATTTCGATTTTGGCAGTCTGTCCGCGCCGATCGGATTATTTCGACGCGCGACCATCCAACGCCTGTTCCAGGCATTGGATGATCTCATCCTGGCCGGAGGGCTTGTCGAGACAGCAATGCGCACCCGCCGTCATCACGCGCTGGCGGACAAGCTCCGTTGGAAAGGCCGTCATGAAAATGATCGGAAAGCTGCGGCCGGCAGCAACCAACCGTGCCTGCAATTCGTCGCCGGTCATGAGCGGCATCTGAATATCGGCGATCATGCACGCCGGATCTTCACCTGGCTCACGCAGAAAGTCACCGGCGGACTTGTAGGTGCGTGCCTCATAGCCAAGCGACCGCACGAGGCTCGACAAAGACGCGCGAACTGCCTCGTCGTCGTCGACGATCGCAATCACGGGAGCATCGGCCATCGACAAACATCCTTCCCGCCACACTCCGTGAGGGGCGAGAATTCCCCCGATGCGCGGCCGGCGCCAGTTATGAACGTTTGGGCACCTTGCCGAAACTATACTCAGGTTTGCTCCGTCTTTCCGGAAACGCCGAGGGCTTCCGCCTTGCGAACGAGGTCGGCCAGCGTCTTCACCCCCATCTTGCGCATCACATTTCCACGATGGATCTTGACCGTAATCTCGCTGAGGCCGATGAGGCCGGCTACCTGCTTGTTCATCAAGCCGGTGGTGACATATCCCATCACCTCTCGTTCGCGCGGCGAAAGCGTCTCGTACTGGGCGCGAAGGCCTTCTTTCGCGGCGGCCTGGACCAGGCGTTGCGCATCACGATCGAGCGCCGCCGTCACGGCATCCAGCATGTCCTGATCGCGAAATGGCTTCGAGAGAAAATCCACAGCGCCCGCTTTCATGGCCCGCACCGACATGGGAATGTCCCCGTGACCGGTCATGAATATGATCGGAAAGTCGATGCCCTGCCGGCTCAACTGGCCCTGCAGATCGAGGCCGCTCACGCCGGGAAGCCGAACGTCCAATACGATGCAGCCGGGACCGCCGGGCAGCGCACTGGCGAGCAGTTCCGCCGGCGAGCCAAACAGCCGGGTTTCGAGGTCGACGGAGCGAAACAGGCTGTCGAGCGAGCCGCGAACAGCCGCATCGTCGTCCACGATGATGACAATGGACCTCGAGGGAGGATTGGCAGGAGGATGCCTATTGCCGACAGGTCGTGTCATTGCGATGCGTGCTCTTGGAGCGTGGGCAGCGTCAGGCGGAATGTCGCGCCGGAACTGGGCATGCTGTCTGCCGACAATTGGCCGCCGTGAGCTTCCACCGTTGTTCGGCAGATCGCAAGTCCCATGCCCATTCCGCCATGCTTTGTCGAAAAAAATGGTTCGAACAGGCGCGGCAGGTCCTGCGGCGGGATCCCGGGACCGGTGTCCTTCACCGTTATGGCGAGGCTTCCGCTCGCGGCGAGGCCGGCGTGCACCGTAACGATGCGAGGCCCGTTTTGTCTCGACATGGCCTGGCCGGCGTTGACAATGAGATTGACGAGGACCTGCTGAATCTGGATCCGATCGCCTCGAATTGGAGGCAGTTCCGGCTCGGTCTCGATCGCAAGGACGATATTGTCCTTCGACAGTTCGTGATCGACGAGCAGTGCCGCTTCCTCGATGACCTCCGCGATCTCCAGCATGTCCTGCTGGGCCGGCTTCTTCTTGAGAAAAGCCCTGATGCGCGTCACGATCTCGCTGGCGCGGCGGCCTTCAGCAACTACCCGGCTGATCGCTGCCGCGACTTCCTCCAGGTTGGGGACATCGCGGCGCAGCCAACGCAAGCCGGCTTCGCCGCTGGTCACGACGGCCATCAGCGGCTGGTTCACCTCGTGGGCGATCGAGGCCGTCAGCTCGCCGAGGGTGGCGACGCGCGCGGCATGAGCGAGCTCTGCCTGGGCGACGAGCAGCGCGTCCTGTGCCTGCTTGCGTTCGGTGATGTCCACGACAAAGGCGAGCACATTGCTATCGTCCTTGGCCGGAAACGTGATGGTGAACAGCACCGGGACCCTGTGCCCGTCGAGACCGACGAGCTCCGTCTCCCCTTCATAGAACGGCTTTCCCTGTGCGAAGGCGACCAATGCGCCGAGGAAAGTCCGATCGCTCTCACCCAGAAGCTTGTCGACGCTCTCGACGAAGTCGGAAGAACTCGCCGCGCCCACCATCTTTTGCAGGGCAGGGTTGACGTTGGTGATTCTCGCGAGCGTTCTGGCCTGGCGGACGAAGTCAGGATTCCGCGCGAGGTGATCGACCAGGTCTGCCTCGCTCACGTTGAGCGACTTCAGCCCGGTCCGGATCTCGGTCCAGTCTTCCTCGACGACGCCAATTCGGGTGGCGTCGAACATGCGGCGGTACCGCCGTTCGCTCTCCGCGAGACGGCTCGTCGCTGCCTGGTTTTGAAGCGCAAGCAGCGTGGTGATGGCGATGGCCGCCAGGCTCACGAGCGCGCGCAGGGCAGGCGAAGCAAGCGAATGCAAGTCGTGCGAGAGGAGATAGGCGGATATCGTGAGCGCAACGCAGCTCGCCGCAGCTACGATGATATCTACACGCCGGAATGTCTCCGCGGCCAGCAGGATCGCAACGACATAAAGGACGGCAATCGCCCCCTCCAATGGAGTGAGGACGTCAACGAGGAAAACTGCAAGCGCGAGGACGGCTGAGGAAAGCCGCAGGGCCGTATTTCTCATCGGCGGACTCTTGGACCCAATTATTGCTGATTACCGCGATCGGACATCGTCGTCACCCTGTGCGCGTTGATGCCGGATATGTGCGCTCCGGCAATACTTGATCTGCTCGCCGGTGACAGCGCGTCACCCTACCGCAACAATCCGCCAGTGGGGCGCGCCACCTGCGCGAACGACAGGGATTGCGAAGCGCCCGCAGAAAGGCGCTTGGACGCCTGCGCAACATGGCGCGCTATCATACCAAGGTATGGTGCAACCAAACCCATAATCTAGGTGCCTAACCGCGCGTAGAATGGAGCGCTTGTGCCGCCGGAATACCGTGCTCGTACGGCAAGTGAAGCTGAGAAGACCGAGGAGCTCGCCGGATGAAGGCTCCTCTCTCGCGGAATGGCTCGGCCAGCTTGTTTCGGAAACTGCCATTGGACAAGGAGGTCCGCCATGTCGCTGCAGATGTCGTACGAGCTGAGCACCCGAGATCACGTCGTTGACCTGAGGTCGATCGACCTGCCAAGGCCCGATGACGGTGGGCTCGGAAGATCGCAATCGGGCCGCCGTCTTGCTGAAGACATCACCACGCTGTCTCTCAAGCATCTCGATGTTGCCCTTGCCGTCACGGCCCAGGATGAGAATGCCGACGGGTCACTTGAAGGCGCTTCCTGCTTCAAGGTTTCCGCCCGGCGTCTTGACGGTCATTCAGAGGATGCCGGCCATCCTGCCGCGGCGGTGAATTGCAACGACCCGGTCATCCAGCGCCTTTTCGAGGCTCTTGCGGCGGCGAAAGCCGCGCATGATCGCTACTCCGGAGTTTATGCGGATGCGCTGCGCCTCGCCATCCTGACGCGGCAATTCAGCAGGCAAGCCGGTCCCCATCAATCCCTTGCCGAGCAGCCCGCCGGTCGAAACGTGAAGTCGCTGCAAAAATGGCGGCTGAAGCGCGTGCTGCAATATGTGGACGATCATCTCGCCGCAAAGATCACGTTGCAGGATCTGGCCAGGGTGGCCGGGCTGAGCCGGATGCACTTTGCCGCGCAGTTTCGCGCGGCGATGGGTATGCGACCGCACCGATATCTGCTGAAACGGCGGATCGAGCGTGCCGAAGAACTGCTCCGGCAGAGCGAAGTTTCGCTTGTCGAGGTGGCCTTGACCGTCGGCTTCCAGACTCAGGCTCATTTCACCACGGTGTTCAAGCGCTTCGCAGGAGATACGCCGTATCAGTGGAGAAACGCTTATCTCGCGCAATGCATTCCGGTGGCGCCCGCGCGAGCGAGGGTGGCATGACCAGTCTCGGCATTCAGGCGTGGGTCCAGCTCCTGAGCGGCTTTCGGATGGCGTTCGCACATACATGTCTCGCGGAGCCGTTCAATGTCCTCCAGGTGCTTGGCAACTCGTATCGGCTAGCCTCCACGACGGGAGGCGGCTCCAGCGTTGTCTATGGTCGATTTACAGTTGGCTTCTGCCGAGCGATTGTCGCGCGAATGTTGGGTGCCTTCGCCGATGCGGGCGTGCTGGTGGAGACACGCCTTGATTGTTCATGGTGGCAACGCACCCAGGCATTGCGGGCTGCCGGCAAGGAACCCGCGGTTTCTTTAAGACCTTGCGGCCCAAACATCGTGCGCGGTGCCATCGTTTCCCGCATGGGATGGCCTACCGGACCGGGGCTCGTGGATTTACCGGGAAAGTGCTAATTGGAACCGTTGGACTTCGCAGGAGCGGAGCGCGATGGTGCCCGAGGTAAGCCAGCGGCCTGTTTACGCCGCTGGTCGGTGGGAGATTGATCTGGCCCGGCGTGAATTGCGGTCAAAGGGCATGCCCGTGCCGCTGGGGGGCGGGCGTTTGAGATCGTTGCCGAACTGGTCCAGTCGGCCGGTGAGCTGGTCACCAAAAACGACCTGCTCCAGAAGGTCTGGCCCGGCGTATCCGTCGAAGAGATCGCGCTGAGAGTCCACGTTGCCGCCATTCGAAAGGCTCTCGGTCCCGACCGCAGCATGCTGGAGACCGCGGTTGGTCGCGGCTATCGTCTTCTGGGAGACTGGGATGTCCGGCGGGCGAACCTGGCGGCGCCCGCGAAAACGGCACGGCCGCCGACGGGAGCCGCAGCCTCGAATATTCCCGCCGCCCGGTTCAATTTGATCGGCCGAAGCTCGGCCGTCGCGCAGCTGCGCGATCTGTTGTCGGCATATCGTGTCGTCACGCTCACGGGGCCGGGCGGCATCGGGAAGACAGCGCTCGCTCTCGAGACGGCACGTGCGATGTCGCCGAATTTCCTGGGCGACAGCCTTTTGATCGAACTCGCGGCACTTTCCGATCCGGATCTGGTGCCTCCTGCTGTTGCCGGTGTTCTCGGGATCAAGTTGGAAGGCGAGGTGGTTTCGGCCGAGTTTGTTGCGCGGGCCATCGGACCGAGAGAATTGCTGCTCATCATCGACAATTGCGAGCACGTCATCGATGCCGTGGCGAGCTTCACCGAGATGATCGTGAATCGTTGCCCGCATGCGACCGTATTCGCGACAAGCCGGGAAGTGCTTCGTGTCGACGGCGAATACGTCTATCGCGTGCTGCCTCTCGAAGTGCCTGCCGCGGATGACGTCGAGATGAACGAAGCCCTCGAGCATGCCGCGGTTCAGCTCTTCATCGCCAAGGCTCGAGAGTTGGGCGCAGAGCTAAGGCCGAACAAGGAAAATCTCGAAGCGATCGCATCCATCTGCCGGCGGCTGGATGGCATTCCGCTTGCCATCGAGTTCGCCGCGGCGCGGGCCATCACCATGGGGCCGTCGGAAGTGGCGGCCTTGCTGGACGAGCGCTTCAAGTTTCTCACGACCGGCCGGCGGACGGCGTTGCCGCGGCAGCGAACGCTGCGCGCGACACTCGACTGGAGCTACGATCTGCTGCCGGAGACCGAGGCGCGGGTGCTGTGCTGCCTCGCGGTTTTTGCCGGCGATTTCCTGCTCGACGCGGTGCCGGCTGTGGTGGGAGACACGGACCCGGCCAT
Organism: uncultured Alphaproteobacteria bacterium; assembly: GCA_963739755.1. Taxonomy (GTDB): domain Bacteria; phylum Pseudomonadota; class Alphaproteobacteria; order Rhizobiales; family Xanthobacteraceae; genus Bradyrhizobium. Next base: position 110,482 of record CAVUCB010000065.1, read on the forward strand.
CGTTCTCGACTGCTTTGCCAATCTGGTGGCGAAGTCGCTCATCGTCGCCGACGTCCGCAGCGACCTGTCCTATTATCGCCTGCTTGAAACGACCCGCGCCTACGCTCTGGAGAAGCTGCGAGACAGCGGAGGCTACAACGACGCCGCGCGCCGTCATGCAGAATTTTATCTCGACCTTTTTGCCCGGGCGGAAGCGGAGAGCGAGACAAGGCCGCAAGGTGAATGGCTGGAGACTTACGGCCGGCATATTGGCGACGTGCGCTCCAGCCTCGACTGGGCCTTCTCGCCTGAAGGCGATGAGCAGACCGGCGTCGCGCTGACAGCCGCCGCGGTGCCGCTGTGGGTCCAGCTCTCGCTGCTCGGTGAATGTCATGAGCGGGTCGAGCGGGCGTTGTCGCGGCTCGTCGGTGAGGATGCTCGGGCGCAGCGGCTGCGCATGCAGCTCTCCGCCGCGCTCGGCTGGTCGTTGATGTATGGCGTTGGGCGCGCCCGCGAAGCCGGGCCTGCCTGGGCGGTCACGCTGGAGCTCGCAAATCTGCTCGACGATCGCGACTACCGGCTGCGTGCTCTCTGGGGCCTTTGTATCGACCAGTTCAACAATGGAGAGTTTCGCAAGGCGCTCGAGTTCGCGTCTCGCTTCGCCGAGTTGGCGGCGCAATCCAACAGCGCGGTTGACGCCATGATGGCCGATCGCCTGCTCGCGACCTCACTTCATTTGCTCGGCGACCAGAAGCGTGCTCGCCACCACATCGACCAGGTACTCGTGCGTCTGGAAGAGCTGAGGGCAACGCCCCAGATCGTTCAATTCCGCTTCGATTTGCGGGTGTCGACGCATTACTTTCAAGCGCGGATTCTGTGGTTGCAGGGATTTGCGAACCGGGCGTTACGCCTGGTCGAGCGCAACATCGAGGAGGGGATCGCCATCGGTCACGCCCTGACCTATTGCAGCGTGCTGGGGCAGGCAGCGTGTCCGATCACTTTCCTGGCGGGCGACCTCGACGCCGCCGAGCGTCACTGCGCGTCACTGCTCGACCATACCGAACGTCACCCGATGCGTCTCTGGCATCTGTGGGCGCAATGCTTGCGGGGAATGCTGATTGTCAAGCGCGGCAACATCGCCGCCGGCGCGGGTGTTCTCAGCAAGGCGCTGGATCAGGCCGATCAGGCCAGATTCCTGCCTCGCTTCATGCTTCCGCTGGGGGAGCTCGCGGTCTGCCTTGGCGAGATGGGTGAGATCACGGAGGGTCTTGCGACCGTTGACGATATGATTGAGCGCGGAAAGACAAGGGATGAGCGTTGGTATTTCGCCGAACTCCTGCGGATCAAGGGGGAGCTGCTGCTCAAGGTGTCCAGACAGCAGTCCTTTTCGTTGGCCGAGCAGTGCTTCGAAGAGGCGATCCAGGTGGCGCGAGAGCAGGGTGCTCTGTTTTGGCAGCTCAGAGCCACATCAAGCCTTGCGCGTGCGAAGATCCGACAGGGTCGAGGCGACGATGCGCGCCGGTTGCTGACGGCCATTTGTGCGGAATTTACCGAAGGTTTTGAGATCGCGGATTTTCGTGCCGCGCGGATGATGCTCGAGTTACTTGATTCCGGCTAAAGCGCGATGATTTCAGGACGCATGTTATTGCGGAAGTCGGCCTTGAGGTTGGAATGACTGCCTTGGAAACGAGCAGGACCGCGTGAATTCGCTCCGGTCTTTCCCACTGTGACGGTTTGGTAATTGGTGATTGTTTGGCTATCCTTCCGAGCTGGAAGGTGTCCGTGTTTTCTCGCCGACAAATCCTGCAGACCACCGCGAGTGCAGCCGCGCTGGCGGCCATACCGCACGAGGCGAGAACCGACAACTATCCCTCCCGCCCGATCCGGCTGGTGATTCCATACGCGAGCGGCGGATCAGGCGATCAGATCGGGCGGCCCTGGGCGGAGAGGATGGGATCGCTGCTGGGGCCGGCCTATGTCGAGAATATTGGCGGCGCTGGCGGCGCGCTCGGTTGCACGGTCGTCGCGCACGACGCGCCGGATGGATACTCGCTCCTCCTCGGCAACGGCAGCACCCATGTCATCATCCCGCTCGCCTCGGCGCATCCCGCCTACGATGCTGTTCGCGATTTTCGGGCCATCTATCGCCTGATCACCAGCGCTCTCGCATTCGCGGTTCATCCTTCGCTGCCGGTCCACAATTTGCGGGAACTGGTCGCCTATGCCAGGGTCAATCCAGGCCGGCTCTCCTATGGATCACCGGGCGTGGGCACCGGCAATCATCTTGTGGGCGAGATGTTCAAACAGCAGTCGGGCATCGCGGACATCGTCCACATTCCGTATCGGGGCGCTTCGCTCGCAATCAATGACCTGGTCGGGGGGCAGATCCTCCTGGTGATCGCTGTCGTGTCGAGCCAATTGCTGCAACTTGATCGGGCCGGCGATCTGCGAATACTCGCGGTGACGAGTGAACGGCGCCTGAGTAGCGCGCCAGAGCTTCCGACGGTGATCGAATTGGAAATGCCGGACCTCAAATATGAGGGATGGTTTGGCCTCTTCGCCCCAAAGGCGACCGAAGATGTGATCGTTGATCGCATTGCCGAGGCGACCCGCAGGGCAATGGCCGATCCTGTCTTGCAGGAAATCTATCAATCCCAGGGCATGGAGCCGGACACCAATTCGAGCCCGGAAAAGTTCGGACAACTTGTCGAGGACGAGGTGGCTCGTCTGGCTCCGATCATCAAAGCAGTGGGACTGAAGCGCGATTGAGTTTGGCGGGCAGAGGGCGACGAGGCCTCAGGCAACGCTCTCTATTGCAAAGTCGCCAGGAGCAGCTCCGCGGCCTTCGGATCTGCCGTGTCGAGGCCCTCGACGAACCATGCGAATACCGGCTCCAGCAGCGCGCGGGCGTCTTCGCGGCGGCCCTGAGCGGCCATCAGCTTTGCCAGATCGATGGCGGTGCGCAGCTCGCAGGCACGCGCGCCTTGCCGGCGGCTCAGCTCGAGCGAATGGATCAGGTTGGTTTCTGCCTCGTCAACACGCGGCTCCGGCATCGAGGCGAGAACGACGCCCTTCACCCGCAGCAACTCGGGCATGTTGATCATGTCGCCGTTGCGTCTCGACCAGATGGATGCCGTCGTCGACCACTCTGATGCTCTCGGCAAATCGTCCGGTCGCCGCCAGTCCTTCCGCGAGCGAGATGTGGAAGGCCGAGATCATCAGCTCGTAATGCGCGGTGCGCAGCTCCTCCAGGCAGCCCTGCAGGAAATCGACTCCACCCTGTGCGTTGCCGCGGCGGATGGTCAGCTCTCCCTTGAGGCCGCGCCCGGCCGCGATCTGCGGCGCCAGGGAATGCGAGCGGCATTCGAGATGTACCAGTCGATGAGCTCCTCGGCGTAGGTCAGGTCGCCGATCCAGAGGAACAGCAGCACGGCATGCCGCAACACCATGGACAGCACGATCGGATCGTCGATCCGCTCGGCGTCTTTGATGGCCCGGCGTGCGCGCTCGGCGGCCTGATCCGGATGGCCCTGCAGGCACAGCGTGCTTGCCAGGGCGATCGCAGCCAGAATGTCGTAGTCATAGCCGAGATAGGTCGTGCCGCTCTGCGGGAGCGCGGCCGATGCATGCAGCGCCGCCTCCAGCTCGGCGCGGGCGCCGCTGAGGTCGCCGATGAAGTGGAGTGAATTTCCGAGGCCGAATTGGGCCAGCGCGATCGCCGCCGCATCGCCCATGATTGTGGCGGTGGCCGAACCGCGACTTGCGTATTGCAGCGCTATCTCGAAATTGCCGTTTCGCGAGTGAAGGATGTTCAGCGAAACCAGCAGCCACATCTGGTAGAGCATGTCGCCACGTTCTTCGGCGATGAGCGAGGCTTCGCTCCAGCGCGGCACGCGCTGCGTCGCTTCCTCCCTGGGTAAACGTCAGCGAATAGCCCAGGCCTGCCTGAAGCCGCATTTCTTCGGACGTTCCGCGCCGCTCATCATCAAGAGCGAGAATTGCCCGCTCCGACCAGCGATGACATTCGGGCAGCATCGACGTTGCGATCAGAACAGGCGTGGCGGCGACAGCAAGCCCGATCCGGAGGCCGACATCGTCGCGGTCGCGCGAGAACGCCCAGTCGAGCGCGTCGCGCAGGTTATCAATGTCCCTGATGTAATGGGGCAGGTCGTCAAGGGCTACGCGCGGGCTTTCGGCAGCCGGCGCGAACGCATTGCGGAAGAACTCCGCGTGCCGGCGGGCAATCAGCTCGGCGTCATCGCTCTCGGCCAATTTCTCAAGAGCATAAGCCCGGATGGTCTCAAGCAATCGCCAGCGGCCCGATGGCACCGACGCGTCCAGGGATACCAGCGACTTGACCGCCAGGCTTGCGATGCCTTCGGCGACTGCGGAGGCAATCGCGCCGGCGTCGTCCATGACCGCCGTCGCCGCCTCGAGCGTGAACCCGCCCACGAAAATCGCCAGCCGCTGCAGCAATGTCCGCTCCGTCTCCGGCAACAGTTCATAGCTCCAATCGAGCGCCGCACGCAGGGTCTGGTGCCGCGGCAGCGCCGTGCGGCGGCCGGCCGTCAGCAGGCCGAAGCGATCGCTCAGGCGTTCGGTCGACTTGCTGAAGTCCAAGCGTCGCGGCTCGCGCCGCCGCAAACTCGATGGCAAGCGGGATGCCGTCGAGCTGCCGGCAGATCGAGGCAATCAGCGGCAGGTTTTCCGGCGTCGCTGAAAAGTCGGAGTTGAGCGCCATCAATCTGGTGGTGAAGAGCTGCACCGAGCTGTATTCGTCGAGCATCGACCGCGTTCTCCCGATGCGGCGGCACCTCCAGCGGCGGAACGCGATAGACATACTCGCCCTCGATCCGCAGCGATCTCCCGACTCGTCGTCAGCACGGACGCATTGGGGCAAATGCGGACGATCGCTTCCGCGAGTCTCGCAGCTGCGTCCGCGAGGTGCTCGCAATTGTCGAGAACAAGGAAGACCTTGTCGCTACCGATCGCCCGCGCCACCGATTCGGCGGAAATCATCGTCGCCGCCGATCTTCAGCCCAAGGACGGGCACGACCGCGGACGGCACGAGCGCGGGGTCGGACGAGTGAGGCCAGTTCGACGAGCCAGCAGTCGCCCTCAAATGTTGGAAACAGGCTGCGTGCGACCTCCAGCGCCAGCGCGCTTTTTCCAATCCCGCCCGGCCCGGTCAGCGTGATGACGCGATAGGCCGACAGCACATTGAGCAGATGTTGCTTTGATGCGCTTCGGCCGATCAGGGCCGATGCCGCGATCGGTACATTGGTTCGAAAGCGATGCCTTGGTTTGCGTCCGAGGATCGACCGATGCTCCGGCTCGCCTGACTGCGGACGGTCCAGTTGCCCAGCAGGCGATAGCCGCGGCCGGAAACCGTGTTGAGCAGGCGCCCGATCGGCGCCGAGCGCCTTGCGGATGGCGGAGATGTGGAAATGGAGCGTGTTTTCTTCGACGACCGCGCCAGGCCATACGCGATCGATGAGGTGATATTTGTTGACGAGCTCGCCGCCCGATTGAACCAGAACCTCCAGAAGCTCGAATGCGCGGCTCCCGATCGGAACAGCAGACGCCGCGGGACCGCAACTCGCGCCGGTCAAGGTCGATTTCCCACGCCTTCGACGCATACACGGCTCGTGGGCCTTGCTCAGCCATCACGGCCCCCGCCGGTCGGGCAATCCTCAGAACTTCTCAGCACTGGCTCAGGGAATTGACGCACGAAACCAGCTTAAACGCTCGTCTCGACGGTGAGAAGGGCCGTCGCGGTGTCGGGCAACCGACCGCGTCGACGGCCTTGAGCACCGGAGACCAGCGCCCTCTCGAAAGGCAGGAGGACCATTCCCATGAACCGCTTTCGAAAATTCGCAGCACTCACACTCGGAGCAAGCATCATGACACACGCAGCCTTCGCCGCGGCACCCGACGCCGCTACCGACCCCGGATCGATCCGCAGATTCGCGCCTTCCTGGCCAAGCTCAACAAGGACTCCAGTCCGTTCTGGGAGCTTCCGCAGCCGAAGCCGCAGGAGATTCTCACCGCGTTACAGTCGCAGACGGATGTCGACATGACCGGCGTTACGACCAGCGAACAGACGATCGACCAGGACGGCCGCAAGGTGAAGCTGTACATCATGAAGCCCGCGCAAATGAGCAGCAATCCGGGCATGCTGTTTTTCATCCATGGTGGTGTCTGGCTCGTCGGCAATTTCCAGAACCATCAGCGTCTGCTGCGCGATCTCGTCGTCGGCTACGGACTGGTCGGCGTGTTCGTTGAATACACGCCGCTGCCGCAGGCCAAATTCCCGACCCAACTGGAAGAATGCTATGCGGCGTTGAAGTGGGTCGGCGGGCACGCCCAGGAACTTGGCGCGGACGGTAGCCGCATTGCCATCGCCGGCAATTCCGTCGGCGGCAACATGGCTGCCGCGCTCGCTCTGATGAGCAAGGACCGCAGCGGCCCGAAGATCAGCTACCAGGTGCTGCTCATTCCGGCGACCGACGCCAGCGTCGATACCGGATCTTACCACGCCTACGGGACCGACCGCTTCCTGACGCGCGCGTTCATGAAGTACGGCTGGGATCTCTACGCGCCCGACGCGAAGACCCGCGACAATCCCTATGTGTCGCCGCTTCGCGCCAGCACCAGCGAACTCAAGGGCCTGCCGCCGGCGCTCGTCATCACCGCCGAGAACGATCCGCTACGTGACGAGGGCGAAGCCTACGCCCGCAAACTGAAGGAAGCGGGCGTGAGTGTCGATGCGGTCCGCTACAACGGCACGATTCATGATTTCGTGGCACTGAACGCGCTGCGCCGCGTGCCCTCAACGGAAGCGGCCATCGAGCAGATCAATGACGGCCTGCGCAAGCACCTGGGCTCGGCAACGCACTGATGTACTTGACACAGAAGCGGCGGCGGTCCGCCGCTTCTGTGCGAGCCTCGATCGGCGACGTGCAATTGCGAAACCGCTTCGTCTTGTTCGAAAGACCGGCACGGTGGACGTGAGACACTGGGCGCCAGATCACGGACCATCTGCTGCACAAAGGAAGTGAGGCTCGAATGTCCCGGCTCACGCCATCTTCCTCACGTTACACGCTCGGATCGTTCGTCTTGATCGCGGGCGTCATTGGCGGCGTCGCCACGGCATTTGCCTACACCGCGGGATGGCTCTCGCCCGATCGTCTCACCCCGGGAAAGATGCTGGAAGCGCTGGCGCCTCCCGGCGGACCGGCGCTCGGCCATCGCCGAAATCATGCCAAAGGCATCTGTTTCACCGGCGTGTTTGAAGCAAACGGCAACGGCGCGGCGCTTTCGAGCGCCTATGTCTTCACCAAAGGGCAGTATCCCGCCCTCGGCCGCTTCAATCTCGGCACCCCAAATCCTGATGCCGCGGATGCGACTGTGCGTGTGCGCGGCATGGGACTGCGGATCGCGACACCCGACGGTCAGGAATGGCGCGCGGCCATGATCGATCCGCCGTTCTTTCCGGTGTCGACGCCGCAAGCCTTTCACGCATTGCTGCTGGCATCGGCCAGCAAGGATCCGAATGCCATGAAGGCGTTCACCGCGGCCAATCCTGAATTCGCGAATTTCACGGCCTGGGCCGATAGCGCGCCCTGGACCGCTTCCTTTGCGCAGGATCGCTATAACAGTCTCGACAGCTTCATCTTCACCGATGATTTTGGCATCAAGCGTGCGGCGCGATGGTCGCTGTTGCCTGCGGCACAGCCCGTCGCGATCACCCAGGCAGATCTCGCCAAACGCGGTCCCGATTTTCTTGAGCGGGAGATTGTGGAGCGAGTCCGCGGCGGCCCGCAGCGCTGGACCATGATCGTCACGATCGCCAATCCAGGTGATCCGACCTCGGATCCGAGCAAGGCGTGGCCCGAAGACCGTCGGACCGTCGAGGTCGGGACGCTGGTCGTGGGGCAGATCGAGGCGGAGCGGGACGGCCCTGCCGGGACGTCAACTTCGATCCGACTGTCCTGCCGTCAGGCATCGCAACCTCGGATGATCCGTTTCCCGCCGCACGGTCATCGGCTTACCGCGTGTCTTACGATCTCCGCACAGCGGAGGCCAAGGACTATCCGCGCACCGCGGCGCGCACCGTAGCCGGAGCCAAGCCATGCAACCCTCCGCATCGCCGTTTCAGCCCGCTCCAGCGTCTCCTGCACTGGCTGATGGCCATTTGCGTGATCGCGATGCTCTTCATCGGTGTGGGCATGGTGTCCACGCTCATGCCCACATATCTGCCGCTGATCACGATCCACAAAACACTCGGAATCGCCATTCTCGTTCTTGCGCTGCTCCGTCTGGCGCTGCGCCTCCGCTTTGGAGCACCGTCATTGCCGGCCGATCTGCCCGCGCCCATGAAGCTTGCCGCGCATCTGTCGCACTACGCGCTGTATGGGCTCATGATCGTCATGCCGTTGCTCGGATGGGCGATGCTGTCGGCCGCCGACTATCCGGTTGTGCTGTACGGGAGGAAGTTTCTTCCGGCGATGCTGCCGCAAAGCGACAACGTGCATACGCTGCTCTGGAACGCGCATTATTATCTGGCCTTCGCTTTCTTTGCGCTGGTGCTGCTGCATGTGGCCGCAGCGCTGTTCCACGCGCTGGTGCGGCGAGACGGCGTATTCGAAACGATTGCGCCATTGCCGCTCCGCGACCAGGCCGCGCCGGCTGACGTCTGAACGAGCGGGTTCGGGAATGTCCGCCAGTGCCGGAGTCAACTGGCTCCCCGGGCTGGATTCGAACCAGCGACCATTCGATTAACAGTCGAATGCTCTACCGCTGAGCTACCGAGGAACAGGCGACACACATGTTCGCGAGCGGGCAGCGTATAACAAAGCCTTTCCGGCTTGCATAGGAGAAATTGGCCGTCGCACGGCACCGGCAAGGGCCAAAAACCGTGTCCGGCAGCGCCTTGTCGGTCACTTTCCAACCTCGAAACCCGCCTTGCGCGGGTACGCCATGCCACGCGGCTCACGCGGTCCATGCTGCGACGCCAAATCGTCTTATTTGCCGTCGAGGCTCTTGGCCTGCCGGGGCTTCTTGAAGGTGATTCGATGCCAGATCATCCAGGCCGATCGCATCAGGCATGCGCCTTCGATCGTTCCCCCCGAATTGCCGGCTCGCTGAGCGACGACGAATGCCTGGAGCGGTTGGCGCGCGCCATTGCCGCGCAGGATTCCGGCCGTTTGGACGAAGTCGCGCAGCTGATCGGGCGGCTCGCGGTCACGATCGAATAGGTCGAGTTTCGAGACCCGGGCAGAGCGCTGGAAAGGCGGGCTTGGCGCGGCGAAACCGCCGTGTTGCGTTTTCGCGAAGCCTTGTACCAAAGATGACGCGGTTTCAGTCTCTTCCGCGGCACGTCCGCTTTGTCTCTCGCGGGTCCACAAATGTCCGGTTTTGCGACTGCGCGCCAAAAAATGGTCGATGGCCAGGTGCGCACCAATGACGTCACCGACAGCAGGATCCTCGATGCGATGCTCGCGGTGCCGCGCGAGGCATTCGTGCCGGAAAGCAAGCGCGCGCTGGCCTATCTCGACCTCGACCTCGATGTCAGCGAAGGCGGGCGGCGAAGCGGTTCCTGGTCAAGCCGGTGCTGACCGCAAAACTGCTGCAGGCCGCCGAGATCAAGGAGACCGACAACGTGCTGATCGTCGGCTGCGGCGACCGGATATGCCGCGGCCTGGCGGCGAAGCTGGCCGGCGAAGGTGACGGCGACCGAAAGCGACGCGGCGCTGTGCGCGAAGGGCAGGGACATCCTCGGCAAGCTCGGACTAGACGGCAAGGTGACGTTCCGGACCGCGGAGGCGGCTGACGGGCGATCCCGCCAGTGCGCCCTATGACGTGATCATCCTCAACGGCGCGACCGAGATCATGCCGCAGACCGCTGTGCGGCCAGCTCAAGGAAGGCGGCCGGCTGCTCGGGGTGTTCGCCATGACCCGGCCGTCGCGGGCCATGATCGTGACGCATTCGCATGGCGATTTCGGGCAACCGGACGCTGTTCGATGCCGCGGCACCGATTTGCCCGGCCTGGAGCGGGTTCCGCCTTCGTATTTTAGCGCGCATTGCCGGCGGCCGGGGTTGGTTGCCGCAGCCGTACTCCGACGACGGGCTCGGATTTGAGACATCTAGGCCTCGTTTAGCGCAACTCGTTAAAAATTCTGTCTTAAAATCAGAAGTGTGGCCGGGAAGCTGCACGTGAAGAGTTTCCACTGTGCTTGCCCTCGAGGTGGGTTCCGTCGCGCTTGCCGCGCAGAATATGTGCGGCGGGATGCTCACAGATGTGACGTAACCGGCTCAATGCGATGGGCCGGCGACAGAATGAATGGAATACAGGGATGTACGGGGTGAAGGTCGTCACCGCAGCTTCGGCTGTGGTCCTCCTGATGGCGCAATCGGGCCGACGCCGGCCCTGGCCGATACGATCGAGGCTGCGCTGGTGCGTGCCTATCAGAACAATCCGCAGCTCAACGCGCAGCGCGCGCAGGTGCGCTCCACCGACGAAAACGTGCCGCAGGCGCTTGTCGGGCTATCGCCCGAAGGTCGCGGTGACCGCGAGCGCCGGCTATCAATACACCGACACGCATCGCGACCTCGGGCGGCTCACCGACCCAGATCGTGCGGACCGAAATTCACGGCGCCAATCCGCCGCGCAGCGTCGGCCTGACCGTGACCCAGACGCTGTTCAACGGCCAGCAGACCGCCAACAAGACGCGTGCGGCGGAGAGCCAGGTTTCCGGCGCGCGCGAAGCGCTTGCGCGTACTCGAGGAGAGCGTGCTGCTTAGCGCCGCGACCATCTACATGGACTATCTGCGCGACGCCGCGATCGTCGAGGTCCAGAACAGCAACGTGCGCGTGCTCGAGCAGACGCTGAAGCAGACCCGCGACCGCTTCAATGTCGGCGAGGTGACGCGCACCGACGTCGCGCAGTCGGAAGCGCAGCTCGCGGCCGGCAAGACCCAGGAGCTGACCGCCGAAGCGAATCTGACGACGACGCGCGCGAATTTCCGCCGCATCATCGGCAACGAGCCGGTGAGCCTGGCGCCGGGCTCGCCGGTCGATCGGTTCCTGCCGGAAGCGCTGCCGGCGGCCGTCGAGCTCAGCCTGGTCGAAAATCCGAACGTCACCGCCGCGATGTTCGGCATCGACGTCAACTACCTGACGGTCAAGATCAACGAAGGCGCGCTGTTGCCGACCGTCACCCTGCAGGCCTCGGTGCAGCAGTCCTACGAAACCAGCCTGACGATCTACCGCGCTCGTTCGGCGCCTCCGCCATCGCGCAGGTTGTCCGTGCCGGTCTATCAGGGCGGCGCCGAATATTCGCTGATCCGCCAGTCCAAGGAAAATCTGGCGCAGCAGCGTCTCAATCTCGAACAGACCCGCGACCAGACCCGCGCCAACACGGTGACCGCCTGGGGCCAGCTGGAGGCCGGCAAGGCGCAGGTGTCGTCGGCGCAGGCGCAGGTGACGGCATCGGAAATCGCGCTCAACGGCGTGCGCGAAGAAGCCAAGGCCGGCCAGCGCACCACGCTCGACGTGCTGAACGCGCAGCAGGCGCTGGTCAACGCCCGCGTCGCGCTCGTGACCGCGCAGCATGATCGCGTGGTCGCCTCCTACGCGGTGCTGAGCGCGGTCGGCCGGCTGTCGCCGCAGGTGCTCAACCTGGCGACCACGACCTACGATCCGAGCGTGCATTACCAGCAGGTGCGCGACAGCTGGTTCGGCGTTCGCACGCCCGACGGGCGCTGATGCCCGAAGTTGTCGCTCGCGCGTCATCTCGCGAGGACGCCGTCTGTTTTTCATCGGCTAGAGCGCTTGATGGTGCCGCTGCGAGCACATGCGGCTGCAATTGCGCGGTGCTAACCAGTTCGCTCCACAGGCCGTTGCTTGCAATCGTTAATTGCCATGACATACCTTTACCAAGGCAGCCAAGCGATTCGCGCGCGCATGCTGCGCGTCTTGGCCATGACGCTTCGATGCCCCGAGCAGGGCGGAGCTTGCGCGATGATTCGCGCCGCGCTTGATCTGGGGACAAGTCAGGCTTGCGACGAAAATCCCGAGCCCGCGCAACCGGAACCGGCAAATTCCGTCGTGCTTGGTGTAAAACAACGCATGCGAGGGCGTTGATGATTTGGAGTCGGAGATGACGCAGCCTGCAAAGGTCCAAGAACCCTCGATGGAGGAGATTCTGGCGTCGATCCGGCGCATCATCGCCGACGACGAGGCCAAGCCGCCGGCAGCCGACAACCGACCGCCGGCGGGCGAAGCCAAGCTCGCGCCGCCGAAAAACCAGCCGCCGCCGCTGCGCCGCCGAAGCCGGAAAAACCCGTCGCCGCGCCGCCGCCCAAGCCCGCGATGGCGGACATTCCCGCCGTCGAAGATTCCGACAGCTGCGCCGTTGCAGCGCAGAAGCCGGCACCGCCTCCGCCGGCCCCGCCGCCACCGGCTGCCAGCGCCTCCAACAACCAGGACGACATCGACGCGCTGCTGAACGGGCTCGATGAGGCGACGACCGGAGGAAGAGATCCGCCCGTCACAACCTGACGGCGAGGTGTTCGAACTCACCGACGAGATGGCGGTGCCAAGCGTCACGCCGCCGCCGCCGACGTCGTTCCACAAGGTCGAGCCCGAGGACGATATCGAATTCGCCGGAATCGGCGGCTGCGCGCGCGATCAACCGGCCGCCCGCCTACGAGCCGCCGGCGTTCGATCCGCCGCCGCGCCGCCGCGTCGCAGATACTGTCGCAATCGACCGTCTCGGCGGTGGAATCGGCCTTCAACACGCTCGCCCACACCGTGCTCAGCAACAACGCGCGGACGCTGGAGGATCTGGTCAAGGAGATGCTGCGGCCGATGCTGAAATCCTGGCTCGACGACAATCTGCCGGGCCTGGTCGAGCGCATCGTGAAGGCCGAAATCGAGCGGGTCTCGCGCGGCCGCTACGCAGTCGAGCGCCGCCGGGACGCCATATAAGCCCCGATTAAGCCATCTCCGGCGAGCTTTATGCGGCTTTTCGGCCCGCCTGTCGTGTTGACTTGGCGCGTCCCGGCGGCTTTCTAAGCCCCGGTCCATATCGCCATTGCAAGCCATGATCGAGAAAAACTACCAGCCCGCCGATATCGAAGGCCGCATGTCCCTGGTCTGGGAGGACTGCCGCGCGTTCCGCGCCGGACGCCCCGACCGGCGCGACGCCAAGCCCTTCACCATCGTGATCCCGCCGCCGAATGTGACGGGTTCGCTGCACATGGGCCACGCGCTCAACAACACGCTGCAGGACATTCTCTGCCGCTTCGAGCGGATGCGCGGCCGCGACGTGCTGTGGCAGCCCGGCACCGATCACGCCGGCATCGCCACCCAGATGGTGGTCGAGCGGCAATTGATGGAGCGGCAGCAGCCGGGCCGCCGCGAGATGGGCCGCGAGAAATTCCTCGAGCGCGTCTGGCAATGGAAGGACGAAAGCGGCGGCACCATCATCAACCAGTTGAAGCGGCTCGGCGCCTCCTGCGACTGGTCGCGCGAACGCTTCACGATGGACGAGGGCCTGTCGCGCGCCGTCGTGAAGGTGTTCGTCGAGCTGCACCGCGAAGGGCTGATCTACAAGGACAAGCGGCTGGTCAACTGGGACCCGCAAGCTGCTCACCGCGATTTCCGATCTCGAAGTGCAGCAGATCGAGGTCAAGGGCAGTCTGTGGTATCTGCGCTATCCGATCGAGGGCAAGACCTTCAGCCCCGAGGATCCCACGAGCTTCATCGTGGTCGCGACCACGCGGCCCGAAACCATGCTCGGCGACACCGCCGTTGCCGTGCATCCGGAGGACGAGCGCTACCAGCATCTCGTCGGCAAGCACGTGATCCTGCCGCTGGTCGGCCGCCGGATTCCGATCGTCGCCGACGAATATTCCGATCCCGAAAAGGGCTCGGGCGCGGTGAAGGTGACGCCGGCGCATGACTTCAACGACTTCGAGGTCGGCAAGCGCCACAATCTGCCGCAGATCAACGTGTTCGACCAGGAAGGCTGCATGGCGCTGGTCGGCAACGAGGATTATCTGCGCGGCCTGCCGGAAGGCGCGGAGCAGCTTTGCGGCAGAATTGGACGGTGTCGACCGCTTCGCCGCGCGCAAGCAGATCGTCGCGCGGCTGGAGAATTTCGGCTTCCTCGAGAAGATCGAGCCGAACACGCATATGGTGCCGCATGGCGACCGCTCCGGCGTGGTGATCGAGCCGTATCTGACCGACCAATGGTATGTCGACGCCAAGACGCTGGCCGAGCCCGCGATCGCGGCGGTGCGCTCCGGCGCACGCACATTCGTGCCGGAGAATTGGTCGAAGACCTATTTCGAGTGGATGGAGAACATCCAGCCCTGGTGCATCTCGCGCCAGCTCTGGTGGGGCCATCAGATTCCGGCCTGGTATGGGCCGGACGGCAAAGTGTTCGTCGCCGAGACCGAAGAGGAGGCGATCAGCCACGCGCTCGGCTATTACGTCGAGCAGGAAGTCATCACGGCCGAGCAGGGCAGCGAGATGGCGCTCGACCGCAACAAGCGCGCCGGCTTCATCACGCGCGACGAGGACGTGCTCGACACCTGGTTCTCCTCCGCGCTGTGGCCGTTCTCGACTCTGGGTTGGCCCGACGATACGCCGGAAGTGAAGCGCTATTACCCGACCGACGTGCTGGTCACCGGCTTCGACATCATCTTCTTCTGGGTCGCGCGGATGATGATGATGGGCCTTCATTTCATGAAGGACGCGCCGTTCTCGACCGTCTACATCCACCGCCTCGTCCGCGACGAGAAGGGCGCGAAGATGTCGAAGTCGAAGGGCAACGTCATCGATCCCCTCGGCGTGATCGACGAGTTCGGCGCGGATGCCTTGCGCTTTACGCTGGCGCGCGGCGCGGCGCAGGGGCACGACATCAAGCTGTCGCCGCAGATGGTGGAAACCAACCGCAACTTCGCGACCAAGCTCTGGAACGCCTGCCGCTTCGCCGAGATGAACGATTGCGTGCTGCCGGACGGCTTTCGAGCCGACCAAGGCCAAGGACACGCTGAACCGCTGGATCGTGCACGAGACCGTCGCGCGCCACCCGCGAGGTCACCGAGGCGATCGAGGCCTATCGCTTCAACGATGCGGCGAACGCGATCTACCGCTTCGTCTGGAACGTCTATTGCGACTGGTATCTCGAGCTCGCAAAGCCCATGCTGATGGGCGAGGAGGGCGCGGCCAAGACCGAGACCCGCGCCATGGTCGCCTGGGCGCGCGACGAAATCCTGAAGCTGCTGCATCCCTTCATGCCCTTCATCACCGAGGAGCTGTGGGAGGTGACCGGCCGCCGCGACACTTTGCTCGCGCTGTCGCCATGGTCGCGCAAGGCTGACGCCGTGACGCCCGAGCAGCTGGCGATGTTGGTCGGCTGCGAACCCGAACGAGCCGATGGTGCCGCCGGCGATGCTTGACATCGCGCCCGCCGATTTCACCGACGAGGCGGCGGAGGCCGAGATCGGCTGGGTGGTCGATCTCGTCACCGCGATCCGCTCGGTGCGCGCCGAGATGAACATCGCGCCGGCCACGCTGACGGCGCTGGTGCTCGCGGGCGCCTCCGCCGAGACAAAGGCGCGCGCTGCCGCGCTGGAACGACGTCATCAAGCGGATGGCGCGGCTGTCGGACATCTCCTTCGCCGATCGCGCGCCGGAGGGCGCGGTGCAGCTCCTCGTCCGCGGCGAGGTCGCCGCGCTTCCGCTCAAGGGCGTCATCGATCTCGCTGCGGAGCGGACGCGGCTCGACAAGGAAATCGCCAAAGCCGACGCCGACATCAAGCGCGTCGACGCCAAGCTCGGCAACGAGAAGTTCGTGGCCAACGCGCCGGAAGAGATCGTCGAGGAAGAGAAGGAAAAACGCGAGGCGGCCTGGCGCGCAAGGCAAAGATCCTTGAAGCGCTGGAGCGGCTGAAGAACGCGTCGTAGCCGATGCGCGCCGGTCAGCCCAGCCTGACGGCGCGCGGAGCGGCGGCCTATCGCGCGGTCCACCAGACCCACGAAGGCGGGGTGATCTTCAAGGATCGCTTCGCCGTCAAGATTCTCTGACGACGAGACCCGGGCCGCGCTCGACCAGATCGTGGCCGATCCCGCGCAGCGGCTGATGCGCCTGTTCATCACGGCGCGCAGCCGCTTCTCCGAGGACGCGCTGGCAGCGAGCGTCGCGCGCGGGGTGCGGCAGGTCGTCGTGCTCGGCGCGGGGCTCGACACTTTCTCGCTGCGCAATCCATTTGCCCAACAGGGCGTGCGGGTGTTCGAGGTCGATTATCCCGCGACGCAGGCCTGGAAGCGCGAGCGGCTCGCGGAAGCTGGTCTCGCGCTACCGTCCTCGTCGATATTCGCGCCGGTCGATTTCGAACGGCAAAGCCTTGGCGAAGGCCTCGCGAATGCCGGCTTCGACGGGGATCGCCCGGCATTCTTCCAGTGGCTCGGCGTCGTGCCGTATCTGACGCGCGAGGCGATCTCGGCCACTCTCGATTTCATTGCCGGCATTCCCGGCTCGGCCGTCGTGTTCGACTATACCGAGCCCTTCCGAAACCACGCTCCCGAGCGCCGCGCGAGCCTGATGGCAACCGCCGAGCGGGCCGCGGCGCGCGGCGAACCCTGGCTGTCTTTTTTCGATTCGGGCGAACTATCAGCGCTGCTGCGCGACAAAGGGTTTACCGACATCGAAGACCGCGGTTTTGCCGAGATGGTCAGCCGCTTTTCGTCCGCTCTGGGTGAGGGCCTGCAACGCGGTCCCGGCGGACATGTGATCCGGGCGGAAAGGACGACCTGACCAACCTTCACTTCGCCGGCCGAGGAAAAAAGTAAAGCCATGAACTATTCGCGCCGGACTTTTGTGAAAGCCCTGGGGTTGTTGCCGATGATGGGTGTCTCAGCAAACGCAGCCGACAACAATTCATCGGTAAAGCCGCGCCATGTGCTGTGCTTTCTCCGCGGCGAGAACGCGCGGGCGCATTTGTCGGAAGTGGCGTCGAGCGCGATCAAGCAGTTCGCCGCTGGCTTTACGGTCGACACGAAATATTCGCTCGACCGCGCGGACCCGGTCATGGAACGCTCGTTCGGCGTCTGCTGGGATCGCGTTGAGCCGAATGCCTGGACGCCTGCGGATGAGGATGCCGTCGTCAACCACAAGTCCGTGCTCTACGTCCTGAGCCCGCCCATGACGCCCGAGACCGCGGTAACGATTTCCACCGCCGCGCTGTTCCTCGTGGAAGCGGTGATGACGGCCGGCGCGGTGGCAGTGAAAGGCGAAAGCGCGGGCGTTGCCCACGGGCTTGCGCGATGGCGGCAACTTGCGCTCCAGGCCAGTGCCGCGCTGACGAAGGGCGACGATTTCGCCGTGCGCCGCGCCTGCCGTCTCGCATTTGCCAAGCGTCCGCTGGAGTCGGAAAAATATCTCGAGAGCGTCGGCTTCCACCTCGTCGGCCTGCCCGAGGTTTATGTCGCGAAGAATTTGGGCGAGGCGCGGCAGGTGGTCGCGCTGATGGACGCGATCGCCGATGAGATGACGCAGCACGGCATCGACGCGGTCGTGCGGGATCGCAAGGTGACGCTGTCCCTGGCGTCGGGCTATGCGCCGGACGATTTCAAGTTCGATCCCTACGGTATCGTTCACGTCGACCGGGCCTAGCTCGGAAACGGTTTGCTGACGAATTTCGAACCTTTCAGCCCATAGCGCCAGGGCAGGTCGACCGCCTTGGTTAGGCCGATCCGGATGCCGCTAACCACATCCACCTTACCTTTCCGCGCATGGAGCGCGAACGGCGGTGTATCGAGCGCTAGGCCATTTTGCTCGCGCGTGATGCCGAGCGCCTCCGTCAGCTTGCCCGGGCCCGAGCACAGCGCGCGGTCCTCGTCGAGCCCGCGGCGGCGGCGCATGGCGGCCAACCCATGCGTCGGCTCCAGCGCGCGGATCAGGACCGCGCTGGCGGAGCCTTCCTTCTCGCAGACGAAATTCACGCACCAATGGATGCCGTAGGAGCGGTAGACATAGACAAAGCCGGGCGGGCCGAACATCACCTGGTTGCGCGGCGTGGGCCCGTTATAGGAATGCGCGGCCGGCTCGGTGTGGTGATAGGCCTCGACCTCGACGATGACGCCGCCGGCGCCATTGAACAGCAGCGTCGCGCCGATCAGGTCGGGCGCGACCTCGTGCACGCCGCGCGCGAAAAAGCCGCGCTTCAGCGGCTTGCCGAGGGCAGGGGCGCCTGCGCCCGATTTTGCACTTTGAGCCATTTTTAGGGGATTAGAATCAACAGGAACAGGCCGGAATGCTGCCAATATCTGGCCCGATCTGCTAGCCTCAACCATGCCGGGTTGCGCGTCTCTCCCGGACGGCATAGCTAAGGGCCTCGCAGAGAATCCGGCACCATGGTCACCCTGATCGACACCGTTTCGCAAAACCCCTTGCGCCCGCGTCACCCCGAAAAGGTGAACCGGCCGGATTCGGTGTCGCCGCCGAAGCCGGACTGGATCCGCGTGCGCGCGCCGAACACGCGCGGCTACGCCGACACCCGCAACATCGTCCGCGAGAACGGCCTCGTCACGGTGTGCGAGGAGGCGGGCTGCCCGAACATTGGCGAGTGCTGGGACAAGAAGCACGCGACCTTCATGATCATGGGCGATACCTGCACGCGGGCCTGCGCCTTTTGCAACGTCAAGACCGGTCTGCCCGGCGCACTCGATGCCGGCGAGCCCGAGCATGTGGCGGAAGCGACCTTCAAGCTGGGTCTTGCCCATGTCGTGGTCACCTCCGTCGATCGTGATGATCTTGCTGACGGCGGTGCCGAGCACTTTGCGCAAACCATCCGCGCCATCCGTGCCCGCTGCCCGACCACGACGATCGAGATCCTCACGCCCGATTTCCTGCGCAAGGACGGCGCACTTGAGGTCGTGGTGGCGGCGAAGCCGGACGTCTTCAACCACAATCTGGAAACCGTGCCGTCGCGATATCTCAGCGTGCGGCCGGGCGCGCGCTATTTTCACTCGATCCGGCTGTTGCAGCGGGTCAAGGAGATCGACCCCACCATCTTCACCAAGTCCGGCATCATGGTCGGCCTCGGCGAGGAGCGCCACGAGGTGCAGCAGGTGATGGACGATCTGCGCTCGGCCGAGGTGGATTTCCTCACCATCGGGCAGTATCTGCAGCCGACCCGCAAGCATCACGCGGTCATGCGCTACATCCCGCCGGATGAATTCGCCGGTCTCGAGAAGGTCGCCTACACCAAGGGCTTTTTGATGGTGTCGGCGAGCCCGCTGACACGCTCGTCGCATCACGCGGGCGAGGATTTTGCCAAACTCAGGGCGGCTCGCGCGGCCGCCCGCTGAGCAAATCGAATGCCGAGATTTTCCAACAGGCGGCGTGTACAGCACCGCGCGGAGCAGATGTTCGACCTCGTCGCCGATGTCGAGCGCTATCCCGAATTCGTGCCGCTGTGCCACGCACTGAAGATCCGCCAGCGCAAACACAACCCCGACAGCACCGAGACGATCGTTGCCGACATGACGGTGTCGTTCAAGCTGGTGAAGGAGACCTTCACCACCGAGGTGACGCTGGACAAGCCCAATCTGAAGATTCTGGTGCGGTATCTGAAGGGACCTTTCAGCAATCTCGAGAACCGCTGGACCTTTGAGCCGAAGGGCGAGGAGGCCTGCGACGTCGGTTTCTTCATCGCCTACGAGTTCAAGAGCCGAATGCTCGCCACCCTGATGGGCGCGATGTTCGACGCTGCGTTCACGCGCTTTTCCGCGGCGTTCGAAAAGCGCGCGGACATGATCTACGGCAAGCGGGTGGCACCTTAAATCATCCGCGCCACCGCGGGAACTCTTCGCAGCAGCAACGTCAGGGTCCAGCTCACCGACAGCGTGCCGGCGAACACCATCAGAAATTTGACGAAGGCGGGAAGGGGCGGCTCGGCGATGATGTTTTGCAGCCAGATCAGCGGAATGAAGTGCAGGAGATAAATGCTGAAGGCCGAAGGCTGCATCGCATCGAGCAGCGGGACGCTTGATCGCGCAAAGCGCAGGAAGATCGCGGGCAATGTGAACGTCATGGCCGCGCAGAACAGCACGAACGCCGGCCCATAGGCGATCTGCCACCACAATGGCGGCGTCCTGAGCTCGATCAGGCCGCTGTGGTGGATATAGACGAGAGCGATGATCGCGCCATAGAACACCAGCGCAAAGGCGAGCCACAGGCTCCAGCGCTTGGCGAGCCCCCCGTTTTCCGCGAGCAAGCCGCTGACGAGGCCGGCCGAGCCGACCACGGCGCCCGTCAGGAAGTAGCCGGGATAGAGCAGGATCCGGCTGGTCTGGATCACCAGCGGGTAGTGGCCGGCGGTGAACCAGGATGAATCGCCGAAGATCACGTGCAGCGGCAGATAGATGAGGATCGAGAAGACGAGGAAAGCCGCAAACGCAGCGAGCGGCCGGTCCGCGAGCGAGGCCACGCGCCGGCCGAGCGCGGCGAACGCCCGCGGCGCGGCGATCCAGATCAGCACAGCGATCGCATCAAAGACCAGCAGCACCGAGAGGAACCAGGACGAGCCCGGCGACCACGGTCCGACACTCACCATGTGCTGGTAGAAACCAATGAAACTCAACTCGGTGTGGTAGTAGCGATAATACGCCATCGGCATGATCACGAAAATCGAGACGAGAAAGGGCACGCCGAGCCGCAAGAAGCGGCTGGCGAGGTAGTTCGACGCGCCCCGGCGCGACAGGCTGTTGTGTACGAACAGGCCGGCTATGAAGAACATGCAGGCCATAAAGAAGCTGTCGCAGAACAACACGACGCCATCAAAACCGATCCAGCGCATGCGGTCGCCGCCGATGCCGAAATGCGTGTAATTGATGACGGAGTGGTAGAGCACCACAAGCAGCGTGATCGATGTCCGCGCGCGGTCGAGCGGGACGACGCGTTCGACCACAGTGGTGACCGGGCTGCTGCTGTCGGTTTTCTTCAGCATCGGTTCTGATGTCTCGCAGGGCCCTTTTTTAGCCTGACGAGGCCGCGCACCAAAAAAAATTGTCCGTGACCGATGAGTTTCGGCTGCGCTGCCGGTCCTACCCATGAGACGGGCACGCGCGGCCGCCCCCGGCGGCGCTCCCGAACCGAAAAAGGGCAGTCAAATGAGGAAGTTGATCGCTGGAATGAAGATTTCCGTTGATGGCAAGATGGAGGCGGCCGAAGGGATGGCGGATTGGGTGCAGGCGTGGTCGGAAGACTACGGCCTGATGCCGCAGATCGATGCCTGCCTGCTCGGCTCGGGCATGTATGGCGGCTACGAGCGCTACTGGACCGGGATCCAGAATGAGCCGGGCACGCCGGCCTGGATCACCGGCGCTCCGCCGACGCCGGCCGAGATCGAATGGGCCGGCTTCATCAGGCAGACGCCTCATTATGTGCTCTCGAACACCACGAAGGAAGCGCAGTGGACGAAAACGAAGTTCCTTCGCAAGCTCGACGACATCATCGCCCTCAAGCAGCAGGCCGGCAGGGACATCTATCTGATCGGCGGCGCGCGAACCGCCGCGAGCCTGATCGATGCCGGTCTGGTCGATGAGATCAGGATGATCGTCTATCCGCTGATTACAGGTCCCGGCAAAGCGCTGTTTGCGACCACCGAACGTCGCCGCGCCCTCGAATTCTCCAAGCTCGACCAGCTTCAGGGCGGGCTGTTGCGGCTGACCTACACGATCAAGCGGTGAGTTGAGGGAGGACCACATGTCTTCATTGACAGGCAAGACCATGGTCGTGATCGGCGGCAGCCGCGGCGTCGGGCGGCGGATCGTCGAAGCCGGCCATGACAACGGCGCGCGCGTGCTGGCGGTGGCGCGCGACGAGGCGCGGCTGAAGCAACTGGCGCAGGAGGTTTCCGGCGTCGAAATCCTGGCGCTGGATGCTTCGGACGAAGCCGCGCCGGCCAAGATCTTCGACGCGTCGAAGCCCGATATCCTGGTCCTGTGCGCCGGCGCGTTTCCGCCCGCCGCGCCGCTGCACGAGCAGAGCTGGCGCGAGTTTTCCGTCAACTGGAAGGCCGACGTCAAAATCGCCTTCCACTTCTGCAAGGCGGCGCTGTTGCAGCCGCTGCCGGCCGGCAGCACGGTGATCCTGATCTCGTCGGGCGCCGCGCTTGCGGGCTCGCCGAATTCGGGCGGTTATGCCGGTGCCAAACGCACGCAGCTCTTCATGGCCAATTACAGCCAGAAGGAATCCGATCGCCTCGCCCTCGGCTTGCGCTTCCTCGCGCTGGCGCCGCGCATCATGCCGGACACCGAGCTCGGCAAGCATGCGGTTGCCGGCTATTCCCGCTACCTCGGCATCTCCACGGGCGATTTCGTCAGGAGCATGGCTTCGCCGCCAACCGCTTCGGATGTCGCGGCCGGCGTCATCGAGCTGGTGACGAAGGACGCCTCCAAGGGAGGGGCGTTCATCGTTTCCGGCAAGGGCCTCGAGGCCGTGACGCCATGACCGCGCCATTGCAGAAAGTTTGGGGAAGTCCAATATCGCTGGTCATGACGGCGACCGAACCTTCCCATCAGGCGCAGGCCCTGGCGCGCACGCCCCAGTCGTTCGAACGGCTCGCCGAGCCGTTCCGCCGCGAGATCAAGCTGCATTGCTATCGCATGCTCGGCTCCATGCACGAGGCCGAGGACCTCGTGCAGGAGACGTTTTTGCGCGCCTGGCGCAGCTTTGACAGTTTTGAGGGCGGATCGTTTCGCGCCTGGCTCTATCGCATCGCGACCAATGCCTGCCTGAATGCGATGGAGAGCCGCAAGCTCGCACAGCGTTTCATGCCGGACCAGCAGGGACCGTCCACGACGCGGATGCCGGAGAGCGGGCCGGCGAGCGAGATCGCGTGGCTCGAGCCCTACCCGGATTTACAGATCGAAGGTATCGCCGACGACGCGCCCGGACCGGAGGCGCGCTACGCCTCGCGCGAGGCGGTGCAACTCGCCTTTGTCGCCGCGATCCAACAATTGCCGCCGCGTCAGCGCGCCGCGCTCTTGTTGTGCGACGTGCTGGGCTGGGCTGCGACCGAAGCCGCCACCTTGCTCGGCGGCTCGACCGCCTCGATCAACAGCGTGCTGCAGCGGGCGCGCGAGACGCTGGCCAAACGCTATCCCGAGGGCCGGCCGCAGGCTGCGCCGCGGCCCGATCCAGCGCAGCAGGAACTGCTTGGCCGTTATTTGCGCGCGTGGGAAGGCCACGATCTCGACGGCTTCGTCGCGCTCTTGAAGGAAGACGCGACCTTCACCATGCCGCCGTGGCTGCAGTGGTACGCGGGGCGCGAGGCGATCCGCGCCTTCTTTGCGATCGTCTGGCAGTCCTGCCATGGTCTTCGGCTGGTGCCGACGCTTGCGAACGGACAGCCGGCCTTCGCCGTCTATGCCCGCGCGACCGCCGACGCCGTCGAGTTCACAGCGAATGCGATCCACGTGCTCACGTTCGAGCATGGCCAGATCTCGGCGCTGACCGCGTTCCTGGAGCCAAAGCTGTTTGAGGCGTTCGGGCTGCCGCTCGTTTGGGCAGGCGCCAGCTGACTGGTCTGCTGCACTGCCTGAAAAATGGAACGCTGCGATGCTGCGATCGTTGATCCAGCTCAACGGCGCGTCACCCCTTGTGGTTAGTATCTTGCGTGGCGTCCTGCGGTTCCCGAGCTTCGTAACAGGGTCAAACTCCGACCGTAAGATGCGCCAATGGACACGACAAGTGACGGGTAAGTGCGTACGTGACGTCGACGCCTCAGAAATCCGGATCCGATGGCGCCGCTGGAGCGATCCTGGTTTTGAACGCCGGTTCGTCCAGCATCAAGTTCTCGCTGTTCCCCGCGAGCCGGCGTCCGGAGCGGAACGGTCTCCTCTGCGAGGGCGCCTGCCAGGGCATTGGTCATCGAATCCATTTTGTCGCCAAGGACGGCGCCGGCGCGCCGCTGATCTCCAAAGATCTTGAGGAGGCGGTCAGCCACCAGGATGCCCTGGCGTCGATCCTGCGCTGGTTGGCGAGCTGCTTTCCTGACCATTCGCCAGTGGCCGCAGGGCATCGCGTCGTTCACGGTGGCAGCCGCTACTCGGAACCGATCGCGATCGATGAAAAGGTCACAGCCGAGCTGCGTCGGCTGATACCGCTCGCGCCACTTCATCAGCCGCATCCCCTGACGGCGATCGAGATACTCTCCAGGTTGCATCCGGAGTTGCCGCAGGTTGCCTGCTTCGACACGGCCTTTCATCACACCCAGCCGCGTGTCGCGGCCGAATTCGCGCTGCCACGCAAGCTGACGGAGGAGGGCATCCGCCGGTACGGCTTCCACGGCCTTTCCTATGAGTACATCGCAAGCGAGCTGCCGGAGGTGATCGGCATCCAGCAGGCACAGGGCCGCGTTGTCGTCGCTCATCTCGGCAACGGCGCCAGCATGTGCGCGCTGAAGGCAGGCCGCAGCGTCGCGACCACGATGGGCTTCACCGCGCTCGATGGTCTCCCGATGAGCCGCCGCTGCGGCAGCCTCGACCCCGGGGTGCTGCTTTATCTCATGTCGGAGAAAGGCATGAGTACGGAAGCCGTCAGCAATTTGCTCTACAACGCGTCGGGATTGCTCGGCGTGTCCGGTATCAGCGACGACATGAAGTCGCTGCTGGAGAGCGAGCAGGCGGGGGCCGCGGAGGCCGTCGAACTGTTCGTCTACCGCATTTGCCGCGAACTCGGCTCGCTCGCAGCCGCCCTCGGTGGCCTCGATGCGGTGATCTTCACCGCCGGCATCGGCGAACACGCCCCGGAAATCCGCCGTCGTGTGTGTCGGCAAGCTGCATGGCTTGGGGTCGAACTGGACGAGGACGCCAACCTCGCGGGAGGGCCCCGGATAACAAGGCCCGCGAGCCCGGTTTCGGCATGGGCCATCGCCACGGATGAAGACCTGATGATTGCCCGCCACACCTTTGACTTGTGCGCGCGGCGGCAGCTGATCGGTTCAGCGCCGATGGATGCGGTATCTGGCCAGGAGGTTCGAACATGACGGCGACGGTCACCGACAACACGCGCGCAACGGCCGATCATCTCGGACTGGTGGATCGCTACTGGCGTGCCGCCAATTATCTCTCGGTCGGCCAGATCTATCTGATGGACAATCCGCTGCTGCGCGAGCCGCTGCGCCCCGAACACATCAAGCCGCGCTTGCTCGGTCATTGGGGCACCACGCCCGGGCTCAACTTCATCTACGCCCATCTCAACCGCGCCATCTGCGCGCTCGACCTCAGCATGATCTATGTCTGCGGGCCCGGTCATGGCGGTCCCGGCATGGTCGCCAACACCTATCTCGAAGGCAGCTACACCGAGATCTATCCGAACATCACGCGCGACGCCGACGGCTTGCGAAAACTGTTCCGGCAATTCTCGTTTCCGGGCGGCATCCCGAGCCATGCCGCGCCGGAAACGCCGGGATCGATCCATGAGGGCGGCGAACTCGGTTACGCGCTGGTGCATGCCTATGGCGCAGCACTCGACAATCCGAACCTGATCGTGGCCTGCGTCGTCGGCGACGGCGAGGCGGAGACGGGACCGCTCGCCGCCTCCTGGCATTCGGCAAGTTTCTGAGCCCGGCGCATGACGGCGCGGTGCTGCCGATCCTCCATCTCAACGGCTACAAGATCGCCAATCCGACCGTGCTTGGACGCCTGCGCGACGAGGAGGTCCGCGATCTCTTCAGGGGCTACGGGCATGAGCCCCTTTTCGTCGAAGGCGACGATCCCAAAGCGATGCACGCGAAGATGGCGGATGCGCTGGATGTGGCGCTGGCGAGCATCCGCTCCATCCAGCAGCACGCGCGCGATGGCCGCAGCCATTGCGAGCGGCCGCGATGGCCCATGATCGTGCTGCGCAGCCCAAAAGGCTGGACCGGCCCGAAAGAGGTCGACGGGCTGAAGGTCGAGGGTTTCTGGCGCGCCCATCAGGTGCCGATCGGCCATCCGAAGGAAAACCCGGTGCACCTCGCACAGCTCGAAGCATGGATGCGAAGCTACGCGCCGGAACAATTGTTCGACCAGACCGGCAAGCTCATTCCGGAGCTGCAGGCGCTTGCCCCCAAGGGCGCTCGCCGCATGGGCGCCAATCCGCACGCCAATGGCGGTCTCCTGAAACGCGAGCTCAAGCTGCCGGATTTTTGCACATTCGCGGTGGAGGTGCCGCGGCCGGGCGGAATCACGGCGGAGGCAACGCGCGAACTCGGCAAATTCCTGCGCGAAGTCGTGCGCCTCGATCAGGAGGCGCGCAATTTCCGCATCATGGGTCCGGACGAGACCGCTTCGAACCGGCTCGATGCCGTCTTCGATGTGACCGAGCGGGTCTGGATGGAGCCGATTGAACCCTATGACGTCCATCTCGCGCAGGACGGCCGCGTCATGGAGGTCTTGAGCGAGCACCTCTGTCAGGGCTGGCTCGAGGGCTATCTGCTCACCGGACGGCACGGCCTTTTTTCCTGCTACGAAGCCTTCATCCACATCGTGGATTCCATGTTCAACCAGCACGCCAAATGGCTGAAGGTGTCGCGCAAGCTCGCCTGGCGCCGTCCGATCGCCTCGCTCAATTATCTCCTGACCTCGCATGTCTGGCGTCAGGACCATAACGGCTTCAGCCATCAGGATCCCGGTTTCGTCGATCTCGTCACCAACAAGAAGGCCGACATCGTCCGCGTCTACCTGCCGCCCGATGCGAACACGCTGCTCTGGATATCGGATCACTGCCTGCGCACCTATGACCGCATCAATGTGATCGTGGCAGGCAAGCAACCCGCGCCGCAATGGCTGACGATGGCCGAGGCCGCGACCCATTGCGATGCCGGCATCGGCATCTGGGAATGGGCCGGCACGGAGGAAACCGGCGCCGAGCCCGATGTGGTGATGGCCTGCGCCGGCGACGTGCCGACGCTGGAAACGCTCGCCGCGGTCGATCTCTTGCACAACGCGCTGCCGGACTTGAAGATCCGCGTTGTCAATGTCGTCGACCTGATGACGCTGCAGCCCAGGGAGCAGCATCCGCACGGCCTGTCCGATCGCGACTTCGACTCGCTCTTCACGCGCGAGAAGCCGGTGATTTTCGCCTATCACGGCTATCCCTATCTGATCCATCGGCTGACCTACAGCCGCGCCAACCATGCGGGCATGCATGTGCGCGGTTTTGCCGAGGAGGGGACAACGACCACGCCGTTCGACATGGTCGTGCTCAACGGGCTCGACCGCTACCATCTCGCCATCGAGGCCATCGAGCGCGTGCCCGGGCTTGCGATCAAAGCCGCCCATGTCAAGCAGCAATTCCGCGACGCCCTGATCGAGCACACACGCTATGTGTGCGAACACGGCGAGGACATGCCGCAGATCCGCGACTGGGTGTGGCCGGCGGCCAGTTAGGTTTACCCGCGGCCGCCAAGCCGTTTTGCCTTGCTTCTGATTTAACGTATCAAACAGCCGCACCGTCATTGCGAGCGAAGCGAAGCAATCCAGAATGTCACCGCGGAGATAGTCTGGATTGCTTCCGCCTTCGCTCGTTGAGCTATGGCCGACAAGTCGTCGCTGACGCTCCTCGCTATGACGGGTGCAATACAAGCGCCCGCATTCTCGCGGCGCGTTTCGCCCGAGTGATGCATCAGCATTGTCCCTCGAAAGAAGAGCAACTGTGGCGAAGTAGCCCGGTGATCAGGCGGCCTCAAGGCTGGCGCTGGCGCGCCCCCGCCTGCGGCGGCTACGGCCTTGACCCCGCCCGCTCGCCGGTCTGTTGGCTTTGCAAGCGCTCGGCCGAGGACCGAGCGCCGAGGCTGCGATCGCTCAGCTCAGCGCATAACGGCCGGGATCCCACTTCTGCCGTCGTGCGATCATGGAGTTGAGGATGACGATCAGCTTGCGCATGCAGGCAATGAGGGCAACCTTCGGCTCTTTTCCTTTGGCAATCAGGCGCTGATAGTAGGCCTTCAGGACGGGATTGTTCAGCGTGGCTGCGCCAACACAGGGCATGTAGATGGCGTTACGGACCCAGCGACGTCCCCCCTTGATGTGGCGCTCGCCGCGGCGCTTTCCGCTATCGTCGTCATAAGGAGCAACGCCGATCAAGGCCGCGGCAATCTTGTCGCTGACCTGCCCGAGTTCGGGCATCCCGGCAACGATGTTTGCGGAGCTTGTCTCGGCAAAACCCGGCACGCTTTCGATGATCTCGGCGCGCTCGGCAAAATCCGGTATCGATTTGACCTTGGCGCAGATGGCGGCTTCGAGCTTGGCAATCTCGCTGGCCAGGCTCTTCAAGATGTGGGCATGCCCTTTTTGAACCAATCCCGCTGCAGCATGTTCACTTCGGCTGACCAGGCGCATTCTAAAATCGATCAGACTCTAAGCGCGCCTTTACCAATGTCTGCAGCTCCTCGTGTGCTGCATTGTATGCCTGGCTCGGCGCATCACTGAATGTCTCGGCGAACCATGCGATCATCTCCGCATCGATCGCATCGTTCTTGGCCAATCGACCGGCCGATAGCGCGAAGTTGCGGACCCG
Source organism: uncultured Alphaproteobacteria bacterium (assembly GCA_963739755.1). Classification (GTDB taxonomy): domain Bacteria; phylum Pseudomonadota; class Alphaproteobacteria; order Rhizobiales; family Xanthobacteraceae; genus Bradyrhizobium. The sequence goes on from CAVUCB010000065.1 coordinate 139,048, forward strand.
TTTGGGATCGACAATCCGCACCTCGATGCCGGCCTCGCGCAGCACCTTGGCCCAGACGCGTTCATAGCCGCCGCTCGCCTCCATCACCGCTCTGCCTACTTGGTGCTTGCGAAGCCAGACCATCAACTTGCGCCGCCCCTGTGCACCGCTCGGGCACGTCTGCCGCAGCGACAATGAGCGGATGCAGGCATCCACCTTGTCCTTGGCGACATCGATACCCGCGACAACGCGATCATTTTGTGCCATCATCCACTCCCTTCCTTGCTCGGTTCGGGCTCGCAGCCCTTGCAACTGTTCGGGTTGAGGAAGACACCGGAGCTGTCCCTCGCTCTACTACAGGCTCTGTGGCCTTTGGGCGCAACGGGCTCAGTTCCAGCAACGGGCGGTTCTGATCCAGCCGCCCGTTCGCATATTCTGACAGATTTCCAGGACACAAGGGCGCAGGGAATGCCGGGCGTTTGGCGCGCCCGCAGCCTCGTGTGCAAGGGTAGAAAGCACACGAGTTAGTCACCACAGGTACGCCGAAACAGTCCGGCATTCCCTGCGCAATGGTTTACGGCTTATACGCGCTCTCCCCGGTGTACCGGGCCTTTTAGCCACCGTCGCTCGCGGGATCGCCCGCAAGCTCGACACCAGCGTCGGGGTGCCAGGACCACACGATTTTGCCGTCCGCCCCGGCATCAGACGTCAGGTGATGCCGTCACGTCCATCGCATCCCGCTACCCACGTTTCGTGACGATCGCGATACGCCCTCTGTTGGAGCGGGACGGGGCGAACCATACAACTGATTTTTGCTTCTGGAAAAGCGAAATATTTTTGGCGCGAGGGCTTGACGAGAATTCGGAAAATCAGCCCGACGGGCAAATCGGTTGATGATATTCTGGAGGGAGATCAGCAGTGTAGGTGACACGCAGCCTGTTTGGGCACATCGTGTGGGCAATACAGACCTTCTGCAGACACTCCGAAGGCATGCATTATGCGTCATACCCTCTACGACAAGATCTGGAGCGACCACGTGGTGGTTGAGGAGCCAGACGGGACTTGTCTCCTCTACGTCGACCGACACCTCGTGCACGAGGTGGACAGTCCGCAAGCGTTCGGAGGGCTGCGACGCGCGGGCCTTGCGGTGCGGGCTCCCGAAAAGACGCTGCTGGTCGTCGACCACAACGCGCCAACGTCGGACCGCACCAAACCCAACCCCGATCCCGAGAGTGCGCGGCAAATCGCGTATTTCGCCGAGAACGCCAGGCTATTCGACCTCGAATACTACAGCGAATTCGACAGGCGACAGGGCATTTGCCATGTGGTCGGACCGGAGCAGGGCTTCACGCTGCCGGGCACGGTGATCGTTTGTGGCGACAGCCACACCACGACCCATGGTGCGTTCGGAGCACTCGCTTACGGCATTGGCACTTCCGAGGTCGAGCACGTGCTCGCTACACAAACGCTGATCCAGCGAAAGTCAAAGAACATGCGGGTGACCGTGAACGGCAAGCTGCCCCCGGATGTCACCGCCAAGGACATTATCCTGGCCGTCATCGGAGAGATTGGTGCCGCTGGCGGCATCGGCCACGCGCTCGAATTCTCAGGCGAGGCCATACGGGAGCTGTCGATGGAAGGCCGTATGACGGTCTGCAACATGTCGGTCGAGGCGGGTGCGCGGACCGGCATCATCGCGCCTGACGAAAAGACCTACGATTTCCTCAAGGGTCGGCCGAAGTCGCCAAAAGGCAAGACATGGGACGATGCCATGCGTTATTGGGAGACGTTGCGCTCTGACGATGCGGCTCAATTCGATCGCGAGGTCACGCTGAGTGTGAACGAGCTTCCGCCGCTGGTCACATGGGGCACGAGTCCGGAACAGATAGTTTCGATCACGGGCCGCGTTCCAAAGACTGATGAGATCGCAAACGAAGACAAGCGCCGTGCCGCGGAGCGCGCGCTTGCCTATATGGGGCTGGAGGGCGGCGAGAAAATCGTCGATATCACGGTCGACTGCGTGTTTATCGGCTCCTGTACCAACGCACGCATCGAGGACTTGCGCGAGGTCGCACGCGTGGCCAACGGCAAGACGGTCAATCCCAACGTCCGTGCGATGATCGTGCCCGGTTCCGGCCTGGTGAAAGAGCAAGCCGAGAGCGAAGGGCTCGACAAGATCTTCGTGAAAGCTGGCTTCGACTGGCGCGAGCCCGGCTGCTCAATGTGCCTCGCCATGAATCCCGACAAGCTCAAACCGGGCGAGCGTTGCGCCTCGACGTCGAACCGCAATTTCGAGGGCCGTCAGGGCCGCAGAGGTCGCACCCATCTCGTGTCGCCCGCGATGGCGGCGGCGGCCGCGATCGCAGGCAGGTTTGTCGATGTCCGGCAATGGGGTTGATCTCGGCGGTGAAACAACCTTCAGGCTGATCTGCGCCCGGGCGCCAGCAACGACGCAAGCCTCTTTGACAGCGACCGCGGCATGGAACTTCATCGATCTGATGATCTCCAATTCCCGCGAGCGCGCTCGGCTCGTTGTTGTTGGATGCGGCATCGCGCGGCTTCCGCCAGGCCCTCGCCGATGTCACCTCTGGTGAGGCCGATGTCTTTCAATTCTCGATCGCTAAGCTGACGGAGGAGTGCAATGTCTGCCGCGCGTACCCGGCGGGCGATTTCGGCAGCAACCCAGCGGTTTATGAGGTGACCCAGGCGGGTCACAACGAACCGAAGCGCTTTCCGGATTGTTGAAGCGGTCGTTTCGGAGTCTGGGGTGATATTGAGTATCGTCATCGCAATTTCCTTAAAGGTTGGCAATCTGACCGTCGGGCTCGAAAAACGTTCACACGTGCAAAGCGATCGGTAGCCGCGCTATTTCAGACGTTGAGAACGGCCACCGATCGAAAACTGGTGCACTTACTTCGCTCGAACGTCGCTCATTCGACGACCAAGGCCGGCACAAGGGTCACGGGGCGGGATATGTTGTAGAAATTGGGCGAGGTCGCCATCACCGCTTCATGGACCTCGGCGAACTGCTGCCTGGTACCGCTACCCTTGATGCGGACGGTGTAGCTCAGGTTTTCGTAGCCCCGAAGTACGCGGGCGTCAATTCCGAGGAAGCCGCGGAGATCGATCTCTCCGGTGGTCTCGATGGCGAGGCTTTCGAGGGTGATTCCACGCACCGCACACTGCGCCACGTAGCCAACCGTCATGCAGGCGTTCAGCGCCGCAATCAGATGTTCCTGCGGATTGGCGAATTGGTTCGATCCTCCCAACTCGCAAGGTTCGTCGATGTCGATGGAGAACTGGCGTGATACCTGTTCTCCGCCGATCGCGAACCCCTCGACTTGGGAATGGCTGCGGGTCTGGCCCTGCCATGTCGTGGAGACGCGCCAGTTGGTCTTGGCTTTCGTGGCGTCGTGACGGACGCCCTCGATCAGGGAAAACAAGTCATCGACATTGATGCCGTTCACGACGTTGGGTTCTTTGGTCTTGGCTTGTGCAGTCATCATATTCTCCTGTTGCAAATGATAATGCGGGTTGGTCCGGATTCAGTGCAGCGTGGCGAGCGCCGACTGGATGCGCCGGCCCTGGTCTTTGGTAATCAGGTTGGACAGCACCTTGCCGAAATGCGGGTGCTGGGCGCCGGAGTGGATGTATTGCCAGCGGTAAGCCTTGAGGAATGCAGCTTCGATCGCCAAGGTCTCAGCTCCGTTGACCGAGCGGCCGCATTTTGCCGCGAAATAACCGGAGTCGGCTTTGGACTGGGCCTGCAGAATGCCGTCCACCGCGGCGACCAGCTCGATGAACTCATCGACCGCGGAATCGCGTTGCTCAGCCGTCAGCTCGGCGTCGTGGCGCACCCACTCGAGCTCGTCGAGGATCGCGTGCTGGCTTTCTTCCTTCCAGTGAAAGAAGAACACGTCCTTGAACAGCTCGGAGAGCGCGGCGTCGGGATCGATGCTCTGGCGATAATGGATCTGGGTAAACAGCTCGATGTCCAACGTCAGGGCCAATACCGCCCAAGTGGATTTGCCAAGCACGGCGCGGGCGACGACATTCGGGTCGACGTCGAAGCGATAACCGTCCGGCAAAACATCGGCGATCATCGTGTCGATGAGACGGAACAGCTCCTGATGCTTCAACTCCTCGTCGCTGAACCGGACCAAAGCCTCGAGCGCAACTTGATCACCGAACCAGTGTTCGTGGCTCAGTTCCAGAACCTTGGCGTTGATGAAGCGCTCGACCAGCCCAAACACATTGGCATAGGTGCGCCCCTGAATCTGAGTGACAAACCGCCGTTCGCCGGCCGACAGCGTCGTGAACGCATCCGTCATGGATAGCGTGTCCGGCAGAAATTTATGGGCGGTATCGAAGCGGCGCCCCCGGATCACGTCCTTGTCGATGTCCCAGCGCACCCGCTTGGACGATTGAATGCAGCGCGCATAGCGTTCGCTGCTGTCACAAATCCTGTCAATTGCGTTCATTTTGAACCTTTCCCGGTTTAGCGTGCCTACCGATATGGACGGATCGATCGGCTGAGGCTGCGATCTGTAAGTCGCCAGGCAGGCAACGGTCTATGACCGGCCCGCCGGAAGACATGACCGAAACACCTGCCTCCGTTGGGAAGACACATGGACGCGCTATCGGACGTCTTGAGAGTGGCGCATTTGACCGGCGGCGTGTTCATGCACGCCGAGTTCTCAGCGCCATGGTGCATGGCCGCGCGGGTCGGGCCGGAGCATTGCTCGCCCGCGCTTGCGCCGGCCTCGCACCTGATCCCCTATCACTACGTCGTTGAGGGCGAGCTTCGTATCCGGGTCGACGGCGAGGATGGCGCGGGCATGGTGGTTGGTGCCGGCGACGTCGTGCTGCTGCCGCGCAATGCTCAGCACCTTGTTGGCAGCGACCTCAGTCTGCCCCCGGTGGCGGGACGCGATATCATCCAGCCGCGTGCCGACGGCGGAATGTTCTCGATCCATCATGGCGGCGGCGGGAAAGGCACGCGGATGGTTTGCGGCTTCCTAGGCTGCGACAGCGCCGAGGGCAATCCGGTGTTCTCGACCTTGCCGCCGCTGCTGAAGCTGAGCGTCGAGGAGGGCGGGGCCGCGGAATGGATCCGCTCGACCTTTCAGTACGCCGCCGAGGAACTCGCCGCCGGCCGCCCGGGATCGGAGACCGTGCTCGCCAAACTATCCGAACTGTTGTTCGTCGAAGCGGTGCGGCGCTACGCCGAAGCGCTGCCGGAAGGGCAGACCGGCTGGCTCGCCGGTCTGCGCGATCCCCACGTCGCGCGGGCGCTGGCATTGCTCCATCGCGATGTCGCTCGGGACTGGAACGTGGATGACCTCGGTCGCGCAGTCGGCCTGTCGCGTTCTGCGCTGGCAGATCGTTTCACACGGCTGATCGGCGTGCCGCCGATAAACTATCTCGCGAACTGGCGCATGCAGATCGCAACCCAAAAGCTGCGGAACACCAGCGCGTCTCTTGCCCAAATTGCTGATATGGTTGGTTACAATTCCGAGGCTGCTTTTTCGCGCGCCTTCAAGAAGGCATTGGGGAGTGCGCCAGCCACTTGGCGGCGCTCGAACGGCTAGGTTTGAAGCGAGCACATCCGAAGATCATGCCAAACTGATCGCGATCCGCCCTCTGTCGGCGCGAACCACGTGTAGACCGTAGCCAGCCGGCGGCTCAGGGGAATTCAGCGTCACGGCGGCGATGGCTAGGGTGGTCGGATTCATGCTGGAGCCGCCGCCCGAGGCGTGGGACGGCATCATCCATTTCGCCAACAAATAGTTCATCCGCTCGACGAAATCCGCGCATTGTCGCGGGTGTCCCACGGGCGTATCCTTGAACTAAATCGCAATCGCCCGCGTCGTGAGCCGATACACGACTGGCGCGATCGGCAATAGCGCACCACGTCTTGGAGTAGCGTACAGCACAATAATTCAGCGATCCCGAAAGCTGGAAGCGCAGGGGGAAGATTGAGATGGATGATCGAACGGTGCGGGCGGCGCTTGAGCGCCATTGGGAGGCTTCGGACGCGAGCGATTTCGAGGCCGAACATGAAATCTACCGCGAGGATGCTGTGCTCGATTACCCGCAATCGGGCGAGCGGATCCGCGGCCGGCACAACATTCAAGAGAGCCGAACCGTCCAGCCGAACAAGAAGCGCTTTACGGTCCGGCGAATGATCGGCAGCGGCGATCTCTGGGTCACTGAATTCGTGCTTAGCTATGACGGCATACCGTCTTACACGGTGAGCATCATGGAATTCCGCGACGGACTGGTGGCCCACGAAACGCAATATTTCGCTGATCGGTTCGACCCTGCACCCTCGCGTGCGCATCTTGTTGAGCGAGCAGGGGAGAGCACGTCGTCCTGAATACCCCGACGCCATGCTCCTACCGGTCAAGAAAGGTCCCAGAATGACTCGCGGATTATTCCTGGCATTGCCGCTGCTGTGGGCCGCGTCGCTTCCCGCGGCCGCCGGGCACGGAGACCTATATGATCCGGATGTTCGCCTGCAAAGGCGCTGACGCGAACATGGAAGTCTATATTTCGCAATCCGTCGCCCTGGATGGCCCCGCTCTCGCGCGATCCCTGGCGCAACCCGTGATTGGCTATTACACACTTGACCTGACTGAAGCGAACAAGGGTAAAGTGCTAGAACCGGTGAAGGTTTCGATGAGCGCCGATGGCAAGACGGTGATCATCAATCAATATACCCGCAGGTTGCCACCCACACGCATTCCGATGGATGGTGGCACGTGGACTTCGATCAACGCTTTGGCACGGGCGCCAAATGCGGTCCTTTCCAAGCGCAGAACTAAAGCGCGATGAGCTTGGAATGAATCGTCATCGCGCTTTGGATTTTTGATTGAACATGATCGTTTCGGAAAACCGCTACACACTTTTCCGGATCATGCTCTAGATTGTTGCCGCAAGTCAGCATTGAGGTCCCCATGACCGACCCGATCGACCGTGCCCCCTTCTACCACGACGGCATGCGCGAGCTGCAAGACCGCTACGACGGCCGCCGTGTCGCCGACGCTCTCCAGAAGCATCGCCTCCACTTCGAGTTCTGGGAGCAAGACCGCAAGCTCATCGAAGAGGCGCGGTTCTTTTTCATCGCGACGAGCTACCAGGACAACGTCGATTGCTCGATGCGCTCGGGAGATCCCGGCTTTGTCAGGATCACCGGGCCCGATACCCTCGAATACCCCGAGTATGACGGCAACAACATGTACCGCACGCTCGGCAATATTCAACGCAACCCGAATGTCGGGCTCCTGTTCGTGCATTTCGACGGCAAGACATTCCGCACGCGCATCCGCGGCAAGGCCACCATTCACGACAGCGCGGAAACGCTTGCCGCCCATCATGGCGCGAAACTCGTCGTGCGCGTCAAATGCGAGATCTTCCCGAACTGCCCGCGCTACATCCCGGACCTGGTCGGCGCTTCCGAGGCTGTGCCTGCGAATCCGTTCGTTCCCCGACCCGGCTACGAGCCGCCGCCGCCGGAATGGAAAAGCCGGGATTACCTCAAGGACGCGCTCTCGAAATACGATCCGCACCGGAAAACGTGAGACATAGCGGGTAGGGCGGATTGGCCAAGGGGTCCGCGCCAAGCGCGGCCCGAATATTCCCGTCGTAACCAGTCGCAGAGCTGCATTTCCTCGCAGGATCAGTTGTGCGGCCCGGAGCGGATCGGTCCCGCAGTGTCTTCCAGATTGCTCGGAAGCGGGCTCCGACGTTGATTTAGATCAACGCGGCAGCGCCGAAGACGTTTGCTCTGTGCTTCCGGCTTTAGGGGCGCAGGCCGTCACTGCCGTCGCATCACAAGCGGAGCATGCCGATGTGGATCCTGATGTACGTCTTCTCCTATTCAATCAGTCCGGCCGCGACAAACGACAAGGCGGAATGGAGGCTCCTCCCAACCGTGGTGTTTCAGGAGTTCTCGAATGAAGAGCGATGCAAGGCGGCCAAGTCGGCACTTGAGGGCAGCTTGAGGGGGGCGGGCGCCAAGGTAAGAAGCGGTTTAGAAGACTTGAAGAGCATAGGTCAGGCTGACCCGGCGCAGATGATCATTGCCTTCAACGTGGAATGCCTTCCGAAATAAAGTCGGCGACCACGACCACGCCAACATCAGCTCGCTGCCGCACGCAGCGCGCGGAAAGCGGACATCTCACTCCCGGCCCATGGTGTGGATCGGCTTGAAGCAGCCCAGGATAAGGCGCCTGGGGTCGAACGGAATTTCGCCCGAGACCTCCAAACGCTTGTCCTCGTGCATCTTTGCTTCGGCGGAATCCAGCGTCGCCTTGTTGGGCCACACTTGCCAGGTGAAGACAATCTTCTCGCCATCCTTCGCATCGACGGCGCGGCGGAAGTCGGTATATTTGCCGCTGGGGACGTTGTCCTCCCAGGACTCGACAATCTCGATGCATCCATATTCCCTGAAGATCGCCGCCCCGTTCTCGGCCCATTTGCGATAGGCCTCCATCTTTTCCTCGGGCACGGGAATCACAAATCCTGCGATGTACATGGTTCAGGCTGCCTTGGGATGTGCTGCGACCATAGCACAGCGAGTAGCAGGGATGAGCGACGCGATATCCGGGATGATCGTGCATCGGTCCCGCTTTTTTGCGAACAACTCAAGTCGCGTGTTACCCTCTTGGCCGCGGTCTCCGCTTCACCGCATGCCTTCGTGGCGTGCGCGTCACGCGCGGGCGGATGCGGCTGACGGCGGCGCGCTTGGGCTTGACCTGCTGTGGGCCGCGCGCGAGCTCCATCAGCATGCGCAGCGCTTCCACGACCGAGCGGGCGCGCACCGCGCTGCGGCCGATCGCTCCGAAGCGGTGCTCGCGATGCAGGATCCTGCCGTCGCGGGCGGCGACGGCGAAATGCACCAAGCCTACCGGCTTGCCCGGCGTGGCGCCGCCAGGGCCGGCGATGCCGGTGATGGACACCGCGAGATCGACGTCGGCGCGTTCCAGCGCGCCGACCGCCATTTGAGTTGCGGTCTCCTTGCTGACGGCGCCGAAGGTGGCGAGCGTGGAGGTTTCGACGCCAAGCATCGCGCGCTTGGCCTCATTCGAATAGGTGACGAAGCCGCGGTCGATGACGTCGGAAGAGCCGGGGATGTCGGTGAGGGCGCCGGCGACGAGGCCGCCGGTGCAGGATTCCGCGGTGGCAATCGTCAAGCGACGGCTGCGGCAGAGATCGAGCAGCGAGCGGGCCAAAGCGCGGGCGTCGCTGCCGCTCATGTTATTCGCTCCAGGGAAGACGAATAGTGGCGCTCGCCGTCGCCGCGATGCCTTCCTCGCGTCCGGTGAAGCCGAGCTTTTCGCTGGTCGTCGCCTTCACCGCCACGCGCGAGATGTTGACGCCGGTGATGTCAGCGATCCGGGCGCGCATGGTATCGCGCAAGGGTCCGATCTTCGGCCGCTCGCAGATCAGGGTCACTTCGAGATTGGCGACGCGGCCGCCTCGGGCGGTGACGCGCTCCACCGCATATTTCAGGAACTGGTCGGAGGAGGCGCCCTTCCACTTCATGTCGCTCGGCGGAAAGTGCGAGCCGATATCGCCATCGGCGAGCGCGCCGAGGATGGCGTCGACCAGCGCATGCAGCCCGACATCGCCGTCGGAATGGGCGAGGAAGCCCTTGCTGTGCGGCACGTGGACGCCGCAGATCATCACATGATCGCCGGTGCCGAAGGCGTGCACATCGTAACCGGTGCCGGTCCTGATGTCGCCGAGCCCTGCTGCAAGCCGCGATTCCTCGCGGACAAAATCTTCAGGCGTGGTGAGCTTCATGTTGGCAACATCGCCCTCAAAGGTCGCTACCGTCAATCCCATCCACTCCGCGAGCGCCGCATCATCTGTGAAATCGCTGCGTCCCTCGCGCGCGGCGCGGCGATGTGCCTCAAGGATGACATCGTATTTGAATGCCTGCGGCGTCTGCGCGATTCGCAGCCGCGCCCGTTCTGGGGTGGCCTCGACATGGCCGCCATCGTCGACGAGCTTGACCGTGTCGGTCACGGCAATGGTCGGGATCGCGGCGCCGGTGCGGCCGGCGGCCTCGATCGCGCGCGAGATCACCGCCTGCGAGACAAAGGGTCGCGCGGCGTCGTGGATCAGGACGATGTCCGGCTTCTCGGTCGCGAGCGCCTCAAGCCCGGCATGCACCGAGGCCTGGCGCGTCGCGCCGCCCGCCGTCGGCGGCTGGTGTCGCAAGCCGCTGCAGGCCGTGTTGAACATGGCGGTATCATCGGGATTGAGCACCGGCTGCACGGCCGCGACATCGGGATGGCGGCAGAAGGCCTCCATGGCGCGGAATATCACGGTCTGGCCGCCGATCATCCGGTACTGCTTCGGTCCGCCGGCGCCGGCGCGGAGCCCCCGGCCGGCGGCGACAAGGATGGCTGCGGTGCGCTTCGAATTGGGCAGCTCTTTTGAATACATTGGGGAACTTGAATGATTAACGGGCAGGGACGCGGGTGCGCGTCGCCATAACATGTGACGTGCACAAACAAGAGTGCGATTCATCACCCTGTGGGGAAATGCACTTTTTGCTGCACTGCACTTGCAAGATTCCCAGAAATGTCTAAAGTGTAGGCAAGCAACTTGACTGCACAAGAAATGTGCTCACAATAGACAGTGCAGCGCGATGAGGCGCCTGTCGGAGAAACGAGACGTTTCGTGACTGGCTCGGAAAACGTTGGCCGTAAGCCATTGAAAATAGGCGATATTGAGCTCGCCAACCCGGTTCTTCTGGCGCCCATGTCCGGCGTGACAGACGCGCCTTTCCGCGGGCTCGCCGCGAGAACTCGGGGCGGGACTTGTCGTGTCGGAAATGACCGCCAGCGATGATTTGGCGCAGGGCCAGCCGATATCCCGGTTGCGCTGCGAAGCCGCGGGCATTGGCGCGCATGTGGTGCAGCTCGCGGGCTGCGAGACGCGCTGGATGGCCGAGGGCGCGCGGATCGCGGAGGCCGCCGGCGCCGACATCATCGACATCAACATGGGCTGCCCGGCCCGCCATGTGACCGGCGGGCAGTCGGGCTCGGCGCTGATGCGCGATCTCGATCATGCCGTGAGCCTGATCGAGGCGACGATATCAGCGGTGAAGGTGCCGGTGACGCTGAAGATGCGGCTCGGCTGGGACGACCGTACCCGCAATGCGCCGGAGCTGGCGCGCCGCGCAGAAGAGGTCGGCGTGCAGATGATCACCGTGCATGGCCGCACCCGCTGCCAGTTCTACAAGGGCGAGGCCGATTGGGGCGCGGTGCGCGCGGTGAAGGATGCGATCTCCGTGCCGCTGGTCGTCAACGGCGACATCACCTCTTACGAGACGGCGCTGGACGCGCTGCAGGAGTCCGGCGCCGATGCCGTGATGATCGGGCGCGGCGCGCAGGGACAACCCTGGCTGCCCGGCCAGATCGGCCGGCGGCTCGATGGCGGCGCTGCAGAGACCGCGCCAACGCTGCCGCAGCAGCTCAGCTATGTGCGCGCGCTCTATGACGAGATCTGCGCGCATTACGGCATGCGCGTCGGCTTGCGCCATGCGCGCAAACATCTCGGCTGGGCGCTCGACGTTGCTGCGCCATGCCGGCCGCGTGCCGGCGGAGAAGCTGAGGGCCTGGCGGCAAAAGATATTGACCTCGGAAGACCCGGCCGCTCGGTGCATGCAGGCGCTCGGCGAGGCCTTCGACGATTTTGCATGGAGTGCTGCTGCATGAGCTCTGCCGCAGGACATCGCAAACCGCTGCCGTCCGACAGCGACGCCATCCTCAATGCGTTGCCCAATCCGGTGATCCTGATCGGTCCCGACGGCAAGATCGTCGACGCCAACATGGCGGCCGAATCCTTCTTCGAAATCTCCACGCAATTCCTGAAACGCCAGTCGCTGAAGGAGCTGGTGCCGTTCGGCAGCCCGTTGCTGGCACTGATCGACCAGGTGCGCACCAGCCACTCGCCGGTCAATGAATACAAGGTCGATCTCGGCACGCCCCGCATGGGCGGCGACCGCCAGGTCGATCTGCACGTCGCGCCCCTGACCGAGCGGCCCGGCCACATCGTCGTGATGCTGCAGGAGCGCACCATCGCCGACAAGATGGATCGCCAGCTCACCCATCGCAGCGCCGCGCGTTCGGTGATCGCGCTCGCTGCGATGCTCGCGCATGAGATCAAGAATCCGCTTTCCGGCATTCGCGGCGCGGCGCAGCTGCTGGAGCAGGCCGGCGTCCTCCGAGGACCGCATGCTGACGCGGCTGATCTGCGACGAGGCCGATCGCATCGTCACGCTGGTCGATCGCATGGAAGTGTTCGGCGATGACCGTCCCGTCGCGCGCGGTCCCGTCAACATCCATTCCGTGCTCGACCATGTGAAGCGGCTGGCGCAGTCGGGCTTTGCCCGCAACATTCGGTTTGTCGAGGACTACGATCCGTCGCTGCCGCCGGTGCACGCCAACCAGGACCAGCTGATCCAGGTGTTTCTGAACCTGGTCAAGAACGCCGCCGAAGCCGTGGTCGATCTCGGCTCGGACGCCGAAATCCAGCTCACCACCGCGTTCCGGCCGGGCGTGCGGCTCTCGGTGCCCGGCAAGAAATCGCGGGTGTCGCTGCCGCTGGAATTCTGCGTCAAGGACAACGGCTCCGGCGTGCCGGAGGATCTGTTGCCGAACCTGTTCGATCCCTTCGTCACCACCAAACAGACCGGCAGCGGGCTGGGCTTGGCCCTGGTCGCCAAGATCGTCGGCGACCATGGCGGCATCATCGAATGCGAGTCGCAGCCGCGCAAGACGACCTTCCGTGTGCTGATGCCGATGTTTAGCGGCGCCAAGCAGTCCGACCAAAGCAATCGCGATGACGTTTCGGGTACGCCGTTGCATGCCTCACAGGGCACAAGATGAGGAACAACAATGCCTGCAGGTAGCATTCTCGTCGCCGATGACGACACCGCCATCCGAACGGTTTTGAACCAGGCCCTTTCCCGCGCCGGCTACGAAGTGCGGCTGACCGGCAACGCGGCGACGCTGTGGCGATGGGTAAGCCAGGGCGAGGGCGATCTCGTCATCACCGACGTCGTGATGCCGGACGAGAACGCGTTCGACCTGTTGCCGCGCATCAAGAAGATGCGGCCCAATCTGCCCGTGATCGTCATGAGCGCGCAGAACACGTTCATGACCGCGATCCGCGCCTCCGAACGCGGCGCTTATGAATATCTGCCGAAGCCGTTCGACCTGAAGGAACTGATCGCGATCGTCGGCCGCGCGCTGGCCGAGCCGAAGGAGCGCACGGCAGCGCCGGCCGAGGAAACGGAATTCGACTCCATTCCGCTGGTCGGCCGCTCGCCGGCGATGCAGGAAATCTATCGCGTGCTGGCGCGGCTGATGCAGACCGATCTCACGGTGATGATCTCGGGCGAATCCGGCACCGGCAAGGAATTGGTGGCGCGCGCGCTGCACGACTACGGCAAGCGGCGCAACGGCCCGTTCGTCGCCGTCAACATGGCGGCGATCCCGCGCGACCTCATCGAGTCCGAATTGTTCGGCCATGAGCGCGGCGCGTTCACCGGCGCCAATACCCGCGCCTCCGGCCGCTTCGAGCAGGCCGAGGGCGGCACGCTGTTCCTCGACGAAATCGGCGACATGCCGATGGAGGCGCAGACGCGGCTGCTGCGCGTGCTGCAGCAGGGCGAATATACCACCGTCGGCGGCCGCACTCCGATCAAGACCGATGTGCGGATCGTCGCCGCCAGCAACAAGGACCTGCGGATTCTGATCCAGCAGGGGCTGTTCCGCGAGGACCTGTTCTTCCGCCTCAATGTGGTGCCGCTGCGGCTGCCGCCCTTGCGCGAACGCATCGAGGATTTGCCCGATCTGGTCCGGCATTTCTTCTCGCTCGCCGAGAAGGACGGCCTGCCGCCGAAGAAGCTCGATACCCAGGCGCTCGAGCGGCTGAAGCAGCACCGCTGGCCCGGCAATGTCCGCGAGCTCGAAAACCTCGCCCGGCGTCTCGCCGCGCTCTATCCGCAGGACGTCATCACCGCCTCCGTGATCGATGGCGAGCTGGCGCCGCCGGCCGTCACCTCGGGCGGCAATGTGCAGCCTTGGCGTCGACAATCTCGGCGGCGCGGTGGAAGCTTATCTGTCCTCGCACTTCTCCGGCTTTCCCAACGGCGTGCCGCCACCCGGCCTCTACCACCGCATCCTCAAGGAGATCGAGGTTCCGCTGCTGACCGCCGCGTTGGCGGCGACGCGCGGCAACCAGATCCGCGCCGCCGACCTCCTGGGCTGAACCGCAACACCTTGCGCAAGAAGATCCGGGACCTCGACATCCAGGTTTACCGCAGCGGCGGCTAGTCCCTTGTTGTGGTCCCTTGCACGAGACACCGACGTTCCGGTGCTCGCCTGTGGGGCGAAGCGCCGCGGTGGATGGTGGGTATTGGTAGCAAAATGCGCCGCGGAAATGTCGCAATTCGGCAACAATGTGATATGAATGCATCAGTCCGCTATTGTGCGGGCACTTAAGGCCTTCATCACCTTGATCACCTTGCCGGAATGACGAGCGCAGAAACCTCGGCCGTACCCTTTGATCCGCCGGTCAGCCAACGCAAGGGGATATCCCTGCGGCGGCTGCTGGCGCCGTTTGCGGTCGCCATCGCGCTGCTGTCGGCCTTCCTCACCTTCATAGTTTTGACCGGCCTGACACCGATCGAGCCGACGCCGGACGTGGTGCGGTCTTTCTACCTGCTCAATGCCGCAGCCATTCTGCTTCTGGTCGGCATCATCGTCCGCGAAGTCATCCAGATGGTGCAGGCGAGACGGCGCGGCCGGGCGGCGGCGCGGCTGCATGTGCAGATTGTCGGCCTGTTCTCGATCATCGCCGTGCTGCCGGCCGTGATGGTCTCGCATGGTGGCCAACGTCACCATCGAGCGGGGCTTCGACCGGCTGTTCTCGGGTCCGACACACGAGGTGATCCAGAACTCGCTCGTGATCGCCAGCGCCTACATGCAGGAGCACGCCCAGCTCATCCGTGGCGACATTCTGGGAATGGCCAATGACATCGCCCGTGCGCGTCAGACGCCGCTCTACGACCAGGACCGCCTCTCGTTTCGCGAGTTCCTGACGACCAGCGCCAAGTCCCGCAACCTGCCGGGCGCGATGATCATCGACAAGAACACCAACATCCTGGAATCGGCTGATACCGGGATCAAGCTGGCCTACGCGCCGCCGGCGCCAGATTTTCTCACCAACGTCGGCGAGCCGAACCTGAAATCGCCGTCCTGCCCGACGAGAACTATGTCGCGGCGGTAATCCGGCTGCGCGCCTTCAACGACACCTTCCTTTATGTCGCGCGGCCGCTTGACCCGAACGTGGTGTCGCTGCTCAAGCAGACCCAGGCCAGTGCCGCCGAATATGCCCAGCTCGAGGCGCGCCGGGCGGGCATCCAGGTGGCGTTTGCGCTGATGTTCGCGGTGATCGCGCTGACCATCCTGATGGCCTCGGTGCTGATCGGGCTCAATTTCGCCAATTGGCTGGTGGCGCCGATCCGGCGGCTGATGGGAGCGGCGAGCGATGTCTCGACCGGCAATCTCAATGTGCAGGTGCCCGTCAACAAATCCGAGGGCGATCTCGCGCAACTGGGCGAGACCTTCAACAAGATGACCCAGGAGCTGCGCACCCAGCGTGACGAGCTCGTCAACGCCAGCGAGACCATCGACAGCCGCCGCCGTTTCATCGAGGCGGTGCTCTCGTCGGCGTCCGCAGGCATCATCGGCGTCGATGCCTCCGGCAGCGTCGGCATTCTCAATCGCTCGGCGGAAAAGCTGATCGGACATGCGGAATTGGAGACGCTGGGACATCCGCTATCGGATGTGCTGCCCGAACTCGACGACATGATGAAGACCGCGCGCGAGGGCACGCAGCGGCTGGTGCAGGGCCAGGTCACGATCCTGCGCGACGGCAATGAACGCAATTTGTCGGTCCGCGTCAGCGCCGAGCAGACCAGCCAGTCGCGCGACAGCTATATCATCGTGCTCGACGACATCACCGATCTCGTCTCCGCGCAGCGGACCTCGGCCTGGGGCGACGTTGCCCGGCGCATCGCGCACGAGATCAAGAATCCGCTGACGCCTATCCAGCTGTCCGCCGAGCGCATCCGCCGCAAATTCGGCAAGACCATCACCGAAGAGAAGGACAAATCGATCTTCGAGCAATGCACCGACACCATCGTGCGCCAGGTCGACGATATCAGGCGGATGGTCGACGAGTTCTCACGCTTCGCGCGGATGCCAAAGCCCGTGATCGAGGGCGAGGATGTCGCCGACACGGTGCGGCAGGCGGTGTTCCTGATGAAGGTTGCGCATCCCGAGCTCGATATCGAGGCCGAGATCAAGCAGGACCCGCTGCACGCGCAGTTCGACCGCCGGCTGATCAGCCAAGCGCTCACCAACATCATCAAGAACGCCACCGAGGCCATCGAGCAGGTGCCGGCCGAGGAGCTCGGCAAGGGTCGTATTGATGTCATCGCCGCGCGCGAGAACGACGACATCGTGATTGACGTCATCGACAACGGGATCGGTTTGCCCAAAGTGGCCCGTCAGCGACTGCTCGAACCCTATGTAACCACACGTGAAAAAGGCACCGGCCTCGGCCTCGCGATCGTCGGGCGCGTGCTGGAGGATCATGGCGGCCGGATCGAGCTGAAGGACGCCTCGGACTTCCGACCCGGCCAGCGCGGGGCCTGGATGCGGCTGCGCTTTGCCATCACCGGCCACAGCAAATCCAAGATCGAAGTGCAGGAGCAGGCTTCGACGTCCGAGCAGCCCGGCCACCGGTGCGAAGGCGGAAGCCGCCCCGTCAAGCCCCCGGCCGAAGAAACAAAGGCGGGGGAAGCGGAAACCAATGGGCCGGCAGAAGCGACTAACAGTGAAACAAAAATCCAAGCCGCAACAGGCAATTGACGAGCGGGGCGCGACCCATGGCAAGTGACATTCTGATCGTCGATGACGAAGCCGACATTCGCGAACTCGTCGCAGGCATTCTTGATGACGAGGGATTTTCGACCCGGACCGCGCGCGACAGCGATTCGGCGCTGGGCGAGATCGCCAATCGCCGCCCGCATCTGGTGTTTCTCGACATCTGGCTGCAGGGCTCCAAGCTCGACGGGCTGCAGCTGCTGGAGCAGATCAAGAAGGATCATCCGGACCTGCCGGTGGTGATGATCTCCGGCCACGGCAACATCGAAACCGCGGTCGCGGCGATCAAGCGCGGCGCCTATGACTTCATCGAAAAGCCCTTCAAGTCCGACCGCCTGATCCTGGTGGCGACGCGGGCGCTGGAAACCTCGCGGCTGAAGCGCGAGGTGAGGGAGCTGAAACAGATGACGCCGGCGGCGAGCATCCTGACCGGCCGCTCGCCCTGCATGAACCAACTCCGCCAGACCATCGAGCGCGCGGCGAAAGCCAACAGCCGCATCCTGATCGTCGGTCCCTCAGGAGCCGGCAAGGAGCTGGCGGCGCGCACGCTGCATGCTGCTTCAAGCCGCGCCGAGGGGCCGTTTGTGGTCATCAATGCGGCCGCGATCACGCCCGAGCGCATGGAGGAGGAGCTGTTCGGCGTCGAACATTCCAATGGCGAGCAACAGCGCAAGACCGGCGCGCTGGAAGAAGCCCATGGCGGCACGCTGTTCGTCGACGAGATCGGCGACATGCCGCGCGAGACCCAGAACAAGATTTTGCGCGTGCTGGTCGACCAGACCTTCCAGCGGCAGGGCGGCACCACCAAGGTCCACGTCGACGTCCGCATCATCTCGTCGACCGCGCGCAATCTGGAGGAAGAGATCGCCGCCGGCCGTTTCCGCGAAGACCTCTATCACCGCCTCTCGGTGGTGCCGATCCGCGTGCCGCCGCTGTCGGAGCGGCGCGAGGACATTCCGGAATTGATCGACTATTTCATGGACCAGATTTCGGCCTCGACCGGGCTGCCGAAACGGCAGATCGGCCAGGACGCGATGGCGGTGCTGCAATCGCATGTCTGGCCGGGCAATGTCCGGCAGCTCCGCAACAATGTGGAGCGCGTGATGATTCTTGCGGGCGGCGGACCGGAGGTCATCATCACCGCCGACATGCTGCCGCAGGATGTCGGCTCGATGGTGCCGGCGATGCCGACCAGCAATAATGGCGAGCACATCATGGGCCTGCCGCTGCGCGAAGCGCGCGAGGTGTTCGAGCGCGATTATCTGATCGCCCAGATCAGCCGTTTTTCCGGCAATATCTCTCGCACGGCGGAATTTGTCGGCATGGAGCGCTCGGCGCTGCACCGCAAGTTGAAGGCGCTCGGCGTCGGCTAGCGCCTTTTCGCCGGACATTCATGCAATTGCTTGGGAAAATTCGTGGTTTTGGGTGCGGATTGCCCCGACTTCCGTGTGACAGAAGTGCGAAGCGGCTTGCCTAAAAACCGCACCTGCCCTCTAATCCCGTCGCCAATGTCTCAGGAGGGGGATCTCAGGGGATTGCGGCAACCGGGGGACGGCTCCAGATAAGGAGAGGGCTGCCGTCGGTTCAAAACATAAAAAAACACAAAATGGCGGGATAACAAAAATGGCGGCAGACCGCGCACAAAACCTACAAGACACCTTCCTTAATCACGTTCGTAAAACAAAAACGCCACTGACGATATTTCTGGTCAATGGAGTGAAGCTGCAGGGAATTGTGACCTGGTTCGACAATTTCTGCCTGCTGCTTCGGCGCGACGGTCACTCGCAGCTTGTCTACAAGCATGCGATCTCGACCATCATGCCGGGCGCTCCGATCCAGCTGTTCGAAGGCGGCGAGGATGCTCCGGCTTGAGAGTGAACTGATTGGAACCCCGGAATTGGGAAGGGGGCGCTGACCGTCCGCGGTCGGCAGGGGCTAGCGAGAGCGGGCGGGTGATTGTCATCGGCCCGTACTTGCGGATGCGCCGCGGCGAGCCCGATGCGCAAACGGACGAGCATGCTTTGCGCGATTTCGACGCGCGGCTGGAGGAGGCCGCGGGCCTGGCGCGCGCCATCGATCTCGAAGTCGCGGAAGCCTTGATCGCGCCGATCGCCCAGATCCGGCCCGCGACCTATCTCGGCAAGGGCAAGGTCGAGGAGATCGTCGGTCTCGTCGGCGGCAACGAGATCGAACTGGTGGTGATGGATTGCGCGCTGTCGCCGATCCAGCAGCGCAATCTCGAGAAGGCCTGGAACACCAAGGTGGTCGACCGCACCGGGCTGATTCTCGAAATCTTCGGCCGCCGCGCCAAGACCAAGGAAGGCGCGCTGCAGGTCGAGCTCGCGCATCTCAATTATCAGCGCAGCCGCCTGGTGCGGTCCTGGACCCATCTCGAACGCCAGCGCGGCGGCTTCGGCTTCATGGGCGGTCCCGGCGAAACCCAGATCGAGGCCGACCGCCGCCAGATCGGCGAGCGCATCGTGCGCCTGCAGAACGAACTGAAGAAGGTGCAGGCGACGCGGCGGCTGCACCGCGCCGGCCGCCAGCGCGTGCCGTATCGCGTGGTGGCGCTGGTCGGCTACACCAATGCCGGCAAGTCGACGCTGTTCAACCGCCTGACCCGCGCCGATGTGCAGGCCGCCGACATGCTGTTTGCGACGCTCGATCCGACCTTGCGCGCGCTGAGCCTGCCGCATGGCGGCAAGGCGATGCTGTCGGACACCGTCGGCTTCATCTCCAATCTGCCGACGCAGCTCGTCGCCGCCTTCCGCGCCACGCTGGAAGAGGTGCTGGAGGCCGACGTCATCCTCCATGTCCGCGACATCTCGCATGAGGACGCCGAAGCGCAGCAGCGCGACGTCGACGCCGTGCTGCGCCAGCTCGGCATCGATCCCGAGGCGGGCGGGCGCATCATCGAAGTCTGGAACAAGATCGATCGCTTCTCGCCCGAAGAGCGCGAGAATCTGCAGAACATCGCCGCGCGCCGGCCGGCGGAGCGTCCGTGCTTCCTGGTCTCAGCCGAAACCGGGGAGGGGATCGAGGCGCTGCTGGTCGCGATCGAGGAGCGGCTGGCCGCGACCCGCACCACGCTCAACCTCTCGATCGACGCCTCCGACGGCGCCGGCATCTCCTGGCTGCACCGCAATGCCGAGGTACTGAACAAGGAGCTGCACGACGGCCGCTTTGATATGACCGTGCGCGTCGACGAGACCAAGCGGGATATCGTGGTGAACCGGTTCGATGCCGTGCCGCATGGGATGTAAAAAAGTACCGTGGGGTGGGCAAAGCGAAGCGTGCCCACCATCAAGCATAGATCGTTGAGCGATGGTGGGCACAGCGCGTTGCGCCTTTGCCCACCCTACTTGACCGCTTCACTCGACGACGAATTCTTGTTGGCCTTCGCCTGCGTTCCGCAACTCATCCATCTCATCGAGCGTGGTGCGCAGGCCGAGCGAGCGTTTGGCCCGAGGACCGGGGCGCAGAGCCCCGGCCTCGAACCAGCAGTGATCTATTCGAATCCCGGCAACGATTTCGTGTGCTCCATGCGCACCGCCTCAAGTTCGCCGGGGTCGAGGCCCAACGCCTTGAGAATCGTCGGCGCGATCTGCGTGGTGGCCACCGGCGAATTCACCACGGACCGGGGCAGATCGGGCTGCGACACCAGCAGCGCGACATGGACGTCATCGGGGTTGAAACCGCCGTGCTCGGCGATTTTCGAGCCGCCCGTATAGATCACGCCAACGCGCGTGATGCCGATGATGTCGGGCGCGCGCGAGTTCTCTGGCCGGGTCCTGGAACATGTCGGCCAGGGCGTCACCAAAGAGGAAGCTCGCAATTCCGGTATCTCCGGCAAAGTTCTTGAGCGCGTTCACCGCCTCCGCCGTCTTGTTGGCGCTGTTGTCCTTGAGCCAGATCAGGACGCCGTCGTCGGCAATGTCAAACGCGAAGTTCGATCCGATCGGAGCGGCGATCACCGCGGCGTCGTTGAGCGCAACCCGCTTGGTCCGGTCGACCGGCGACTGCCCGTGCTTGGCGCTGACAATGACAAGGGTCTGTTCCGCAAGGCCCCGATTCTGCAGCGTGTTCATCATCTGCCCGATGGAGCTGTCGACGAAACCGATCGCGTTGGCGAGGCTGTCGCTCGGCGTCCCAACTGCGTCCTTGTAACCGCCGGTCTTCAGTTTCTGGCCGACACTGACGGCCTGGAAGTTCATGCCGAGGATCGCCGGCGTGCCTACCGGAATCGTCCCGATATGGTTGAAACCGTTGAGCTGGTGGAGGACAGCCGAAACCTTGATGCCGTCGTAGTACTCAACGCCGTCGACCGACGAGGTAAAGTCGCTGCCGCAGTTTGGCCCCGGGCAATTGGGATCGGTGACCGGCGCGGACACGGTCGAGTGCAGCCCCAGCGAGTTGATCAATTGGACGTTGGCGTTGCTCAGATCGGAATTGATTTCCGGCGCGAAGAACTCATCGATGTTGCTGCCGGGTCCGTCGAGCGGCTTGAGAATCTGGATCATTGCCGTTCAGGAGATCGTAGGCCGGATGCTTGTCCGACCAGGCGGTTCTGAGGTGATGGTGATGAATTACCTGGAAGATAGTGTTCGCGCGCACGAAATTGTGGGGCCAGACCGGCGCGCAGCGCTTGTGCGTGAGTTGACCGGGCAAATCGATTCGGATCGATCGCGATCGCGCTATTGGGCCCGGTCAGGGCTGGCCGATACTCCGCCGTCGATCGAATGCTGGTTCTTATCGAGGTTCTCGGCATTATTGGTCTCGGCGCCCGGACCTGAAGCGCATGGCGTGGGCGAGGTGCTGGCGGGAGCGAACAGCGTGCGATCGTAGCTGTCGTCATAATACACGCCGGTGGATTTCGACGTGCCGCCAGTTACTTGCGCCAGCATGCCAGGAAACAAATCCGATGGCTTGGTGGTGGATGCATTGGCGTAGGTGGTGCCGTGTTGGGCGAGCTTTGCCAGGTTCGGACACAGTTTGCTTGCAATGCAATTGGTGAGGTCGAAGCCGTGGAAGCCGTCGATGCTCAACAACAACACGTGTTCGATGCGTCTATCGCGGTGATGCATCCCGTCATCGTCAGCAAAAGTCGTTGCCGCGAACAGGGCCTGCGAAGAAAGAGCTACCCCAATTGCTGTCGCCCATCGGCGTCTTGGCGTCCTCATGTTTATTCCTCCTCTTGCTGGGTTGGATTGAGGACGGGGATATAACGATCAGGAAATGACAGCAGGGCGTCGCTTCGATGAAGATTTAGATCGGGCTGCTCGGAGCCAGGTCAAAAACCTTCTCATGACCGCAACACTGCGCCATATCGAGATTTCTGATCCTCACCGGTAAGTTGGCGGTGTCATTCAAGGTGACAATTCGAACCGGAACCAGAATGGATTTGCTGGATCTTCGATTCGGGAAAAGATGGCAATTGCGTGACCGTGCAGTGAGAACCGGCGGGATGTCGGCAAGCCGCTTTGATGCCGTCACATTCGGGCAAGCGGCCGCTCGGCAATGAGCCAGCAGATTGTCGCGTTGCGCAACATTGAAGACGGCGGCTACACGCTGCAGTTCATGTGACGACAGCGCTTGCTTCCCGCCGTTTCCCTCCGCATAGCACGACCACCGCCGCAACCAGCTCCAGCGCGATGCAAAGCGCAAGAGCAACCGCATAGCCGCCGCTCAAGCTGCGAACGAGGCCGACAAGTCCAGGGCCAAGAGCGCCAACGATTCCGCTGAGCGCAGTCGACAGTCCCATGACCACCGTAAAAGCTGTGGCATCGAACTCGCGATGAATGATCAGGGGCGGTAGAGTAATGAGGTTGCCGATTGTGAAACCGAAGACCGAGCAGGCGGCGAACAGAGCGGTAGCGTTGTCGGTTTGGGTTATGGCCAGTAGTGCCGCCGCCTGGCTCACGAGCGATACGGCCGTCACCAGCCGCGGATTGAGCCGGTCGACAACCATGCCAAGGCAGAGGCGGCCGATCACGGCCATGGACGTCGTAAGCGCGACTGCAAATCCCGCACCGGGGCGACCGACCTTCGGTTCAAGCAGTGCGATCTGGTGTACAATGAAGCCGATTTGCGCCATCAGCGCGAGCGCAAACGGCGCCGAGATTGTCCAGAACGCCAACCGTCGCATGATCATGGCCCGCGTCATGTTCTTTTGGGCGTCGGGCGTTTGTGGTGCCGACGAGCTTTAGTGTCAGGCGCTCCGCCAAGTCGATGGTCGGCTGGCGCGGGCCGATCCATGCGAGAACGACGGGGATGAGAACAACGACCATAATCGCCGTCGCCGTCAACATGGCAGCAGGGAAGCCGAGTTTTTCGACCAAGGAGCAAGAGCAGTGGCGCTACGACGACACCTCCACAGCTCGCGCCGTTGAAAGCAATGCTAATGGCAAGACCCCTGCGGTGCACGAACCAAGGAGCTCACAATAGTTGCGATCACGACCACGCCCATGCCGGTCCAGCCGAGAGACATGAGAATGAAGGCTACATAGAGCTGCCACGGATTTGTCGCGAATGCGAGCAGGATGGTCGAAGCTGATAGCGCCGCAATTCCGAGCAGAATGAGACGCTTCGACCCAAGTCGTGCTATGAGCTCGCTTGTAAACATTGCGAAAATGCTGCTGAGCAGAAAGGTGAGCGAACTCGCGCTTGAAATAAGGGCGGCCGGCCAACCGTGCAGCCGCTGCAATTCGGCTACATACACACCATGCCCATAGAGCCCGAAACCAAAAATGAACAACGCCACGAGGAAACACGCCAGCACAACGCGCCAACCGGCGTAACGAAGTGACGTCTCGTCAAAGCCGCTTTGAGCTATCGTTTCCGCGACCAAGGTCATCTGCTGTTGGGCTTCTGGTCTCGCGTTGACGGCTATGGCGCCGAAGCGAAATCGTCCCTAACCGCATTCTCAGCATGCACTTCGACACCTCGGGGCGCAATGGCTTAAAACCAAGGGCGGCGCGCTCTTGAGAGATCACGCGGTATGGGTCCCGGCTTTCGCCGGGACGACAATTTTGCTATCGACGCGGTTCTCCGGATTCCCCGGCCTTCGCCTCGTTCCACAACTCATCCATTTCATCCAGCGTGGCCTGATCGAGCGAGCGGCCCTGCGCGGCGAGCGCGCGCTCGATATAAGCGAAGCGGCGCTCGAATTTCGCGTTGGTGCGGCGAAGCGCCATTTCCGGATCGGCGTGCGCATGCCGCGCCAGATTGACCACCGCGAACAGGAGATCGCCGGTTTCCTCCGCCAGCTCTTCGGCGTCGTTGCGGTCGAGCGCGGCCTCGATCTCGTCGGCCTCTTCCCTGATCTTGTTCAACACCGCGCGCGGATCGTTCCAGTCGAAGCCGACGGTGGAGGCCTTGCGCTGCAATTCCATCGCGCGCGTCAGCGCGGGCAGGCCGGCTTTCACGCCTGAGAGCAGGGAGGAATGCTGGTGCGCCTGCTGCGGCCGTCGCGCAGCGCGCTCGGCCTTTTCCTCGGCCTTGATGCGCTCCCAGGCGCTTTTCACGCCGGCAGGCTGGATGTTGCCATCCTTGTCGGCGAACACATGCGGATGCCGGCGGATCATTTTGCGCGTGATGGCCTCGACCACATCGCCGAAGGCAAACGCCTTTTCTTCTTCCGCCATGCGGGCGTGGTAGACCACCTGCAGCAGGAGATCGCCGAGTTCGTCCTTGAGATCGTCGAAATCGCCGCGCGCGATGGCGTCGGCCACCTCATAGGCTTCCTCGATGGTGTAGGGCGCGATCGTCGCAAAATTCTGCTCGAGGTCCCAGGGACAGCCGGTCACGGGCGTGCGGAGCTGCGCCATGATCTCGATCAGGCGGGAAATGTCGCGGGAAGGGGTCATGAGGCACCTCGACGCATGATCCGGAAAAGTGGGAACCGGTTTTCCGAAAAGATCATGCGCAAAAAAGAAGACGAAGGTTTATGCCGCAAGACGCGCGCCGATCCCAGCGCAACTCAGCTATTTTTCCACCACTTGAACCGGCCGTGCTAAGGGCCTGCCGATGACCGAGAAATTCCAATCCGGAACCGCGCTTGTGCTGTTCTCCGGCGGCCAGGATTCGACGACCTGCCTGGCCTGGGCGCTGGAGCGGTTCGCCCACGTCGAAACGCTCGGTTTCGACTATGGCCAACGGCATGCGATCGAGCTCGCCTGCCGCGACCGGCTCCTGGACGGCATCAAGGCATTGCGCGCGGACTGGGAGGCAAAGCTCGGCGAAAGCCACACGCTGAAAATCCCGACGCTGGCCGAAATCTCCGACACCGCGCTGACACGTGATGTCGCGATCGAGATGGGCGCCGACGGGCTGCCCAACACCTTCGTGCCGGGCCGCAATCTCGTGTTCCTGACCTTCGCTGCGGCACTCGCCTACCGGCGCGGCATCACCGACATCATTGGTGGCATGTGCGAGACTGACTATTCCGGTTATCCCGATTGCCGCGACGAGACCATCCGCGCGCTCAACGCCGCGCTCAACCTCGGCATGGCCAGGCGTTTCGAATTGCACACGCCGCTGATGTGGCTCGACAAGGCCGCGACCTGGAAGCTCGCGCATGATCTCGGCGGGGCAGGGCTGGTCGATCTGATCCGCGAGCATTCCCACACCTGCTATCTCGGCGAACGCGGCGCGCGGCATGCGTGGGGTTACGGCTGCGGCGAATGCCCGGCGTGCAGCCTGCGCGCGAAGGGGTGGCGGGAGTATGCCGGCGCGAATTCGTAGGATGGGTTGAACCGACGGGTCGCGCGAATGCGCGCCCGATGACAGGCTCCGTGAAACCCACCGCGCCCGAACGTGATGGGTTTCGCTGACGCTCAACCTATCCTACGCCGAAAAATCCTCCGTCCGCAGTTCGATCGGCGTGCCGTGCGGCGTGCGGTCGGCGGCGTGGTCCCAGGCGTCACGGTAGCGATGCAGGAGATCTGATGTCGCGACACCCTTGGCTGCGACAAGCCGCTCCAGGGTCGCGAGCCAATGCCGGTAATAGGTCTCGCCGGTGTCGGGATCGCCGGCGGCCTGTGCGCGCTTGATTTCTTCGGCGAGGGTTGCGGCCCATTCGGTCCAGGTGAAGACACCGCGTTCATGCAGCGCCAGCGCCATGGCAAAGGCCTGGGCTTCCCAGGGCTCGCGGAACACGGGGCCTTCGGCGTCACAGGGGATGTCGGGGAGGGCGCGCGTTGCACGCGCGGCGGTCGCGTCCATCAGGCCTTCTCCAAATAGGGCTCGAAGGCGTCGATCGAAATCTTCACGGCCGGATCGGCATCCGCGCCCCACAGCTCGGCGCCGTCAAATACGACGGTGTAAAGCCATTGCGGATTCTCGCCCGCTTCGTTTGCCGCCGAATCCGGGAACACATGAACGCCATGATCGCGCTCGACTACGCCGACATGGCCGCGCACATAGCGCGGCAGCCGCGTATGCGTGGCGGGATGGATGTTCTTGGCGCGCACGCGATCGCCGGCCTTGAATTTTGCGGGCGCCTGCGCCGCGCGACCGAATTTGCCGCGCACCATGATGCGCTCGACGTCATCGACGGTGAACTTGCCGCGCTTGAGCGGCTTGGCCGGCTCCAGCGCGTGGCCCTTCACGACTTCGGCCTTGCCGAGGAAACCCCTGGCGATCAGCATGTCCTCGAGCCCAAGCAACCACTTTTTGTAATAGGAGCTCGAAAGATAGACATGCGGCGGCAGGGCCTCGCGGTAGAAGCGCGAAGTGTCGATGTTGAAGGCGCCGGCGGCACCCATGGCACGCACCATCGCCAGCACCCGGCTTTCCCACCTGGTGTGAAACATCGGCTCGTTCGGCTCGGGCTCGACCTTGCCAAAACCGTCCATGCCGCCCATGTCGTGCACGCCGTTCATGACGGCGCGCCCGGGGTCTTGGGGAAACCGGTGCCGATCATGCTGTCGCGCGTGACGAGCTCGGCGAGTTTTTCTTCGCTCCAGCCCTCGGTGCCCTTTGGGCGCATCGGCAGCACCAGGAAGCGTGTCTCCGCAGTGGAGTCCCAAACGCGAATTTCGGTTTCCTTCGGCAGGCTGACGCCGAAATCGGCAAGCACGCCGCGCGGATCCTTCACCGCGCGCGAGCGGTAGGGCGCGGCCTTGTACCAGACCGGCGGCAGCCCCAGCACTTCCCAGGGATAACAGGAGCACAGCGTACATACGACCATGTTGTGCCGCTGCGGCGTATTCTCGACCGCGACCAGATGATCGCCGACCCGGCTGACATGGCCGAGCGTGCCGACCGCCTTGGTCGCGTCTTCGAGCAGTGCGCGTTTGAAAGCGGGATCGGCCCAGGCTTTGGCGACGACGCGAGCGCCGTTGTGCGGGCCGATCTTGGTCTCGTAGGCCTGCACGATGGCATCGAGGGCTGCCGGATCGACATAGCCTTTCTCGCTCAACACCGTCTCCAGCGCGCGCACGCGCAATTCCATCTCGGAAAGCTCGGAGTGGTCATGGTCATGATGGTCGTGATCGTGTTCGCTCATGCCCCAGAGAATACAGGAAAAATTCCGGCTATGTCGAGGCAGCCGGCTCCGCTATCGTCTCTTAAAATACTCTCAGTGGGAGGCGATCTCGTGGCGGAAGCGGTCAGTCGTTTGTCGGAGTTTCTCAGCGTCGAACGGGGGCTCGGGCCCGACGGCCACATTGCGGTGGTCCGCTTCGACCGCGGCGACGGCATCAACGGGCTGTCGCCGGAGGCGATGCGCCAGCTCACATCAGTTGCGCGCAGCTTCGAGGACGATGCCGATACCTCGGTCGTGGTGCTGACTGGCGGCACGAAGGCGTTTTCCGCCGGCTTCGATTTGAAGGACCCCGAAGGCCGCTCCCGCAGGGATATGGACCTCGGCAGCTTGCGGCGGGCGCTGAAGGTGGGCCCGCGGCTGACCCGCGCCTGGCAGGAGGTCGAGCAGATCACGATTGGCGCCATCGAGGGCTTTGCGATCGGCGGCGGCGTGGCGCTTGCGGTCGCGCTGGATTTTCGCGTAATGGCCGATAATGCGCATCTGCGTGTGCCGGAGATCGCGCTCGGCATGAACATGAGCTGGCAGAGCGTGCCGCGCATGCTGCATCTGATCGGGCCGGCGCGCACCAAGCAGGCGGTGATTCTCGCGGACCAGCGCATCTCCGCGCAGGAAGCGCATGATTGGGGACTGGTGGAGGAGGTCGCCGAGCCCGGCAAGGCCTTCGATGTCGCGATGGAGCTTGCCGAGAAAGTCGCGCGCCAGCCGCCGATTTCGGTCGCCATGACAAAACTCACCGTCAATCGGCTGGCTTATGCGCTCGATGATCTCGCAAGCCACATGGACGTCGACCAGTTCGCGCTGGCGAGCATGAGCGAAGACCACAAGGAGGGCGTGGCGGCGTTTCGGGAGCGGCGCAAGCCGAAGTTCCGCGGGCGATAGCATGCTTGTCATGGGATCGTGACAGAATGCGGCGCCATCCGGATTGCGTCCGGGTCTGTGTGCAACTAAAACGAGATCGCCGGTTCCCTGCGATCCGAGCGAGGCCGATCATGCCGAAAGCCGTCCTGTACCGCGTCGTCTTTCTGCGTCCTGCTGGTTTGCCTGCTGCATCCGGTCCGGACATTGGCCTGGGGCTATCAGGGCCATGAAGTGGTCGGCTCCGTCGCCGACCGTCTGTTGTCGCCGAACGCAAGAACCAGGTGCGGGCGATCCTCAACGGCCCCGCGGCGCCCGATGATCCCAACGCGCCGGTCAAGCTTGCTCCGAAGAGGGAGCTGAAGCTGCAACAGGCCGGCCCGTGGCCCGATTGCGTCA
Organism: uncultured Alphaproteobacteria bacterium; assembly: GCA_963739755.1. Classification (GTDB taxonomy): domain Bacteria; phylum Pseudomonadota; class Alphaproteobacteria; order Rhizobiales; family Xanthobacteraceae; genus Bradyrhizobium. Next base: position 167,806 of record CAVUCB010000065.1, read on the forward strand.
AGAGCGTGGTCCGCCGTGACGACGGCACATTCCGCTACGAGGTCGATCCGAACCATCTGGACTACGAGGTGCCCTGCATCAGCTTCAATTCGCCGGAGGAGCGGGCGCGCATGGAGGATTACGCGCGGCGGAATTGGGACACCTGCTCCTACGCGCCGGCTGGCGTCCAGCTCGGCTGCCACAACACCTTCCATTTCGACGACGTCGCGATCCAGGGCAACTATTTTGATCGCAATTATGTCGGCACCAATAACCACGATCTCGTCGCCGCGATTGGTGCGGCGATCGCGGTGCTGTCGGGCAAGCCGATCCCGCCGCCATTCCCGTTCGACATCAGGGACAAGAAGGAAGCACTGCTGCTGCTGACCCATCTGATGGGTGACCTGCATCAGCCGCTGCATGTCGGCTCGGTCTATCTCGATGCGGAGGGCAAGCTGGTCGATCCCGACACCGCCAAGTGGGTCGATCCGAGCATGGATACGATCGGCGGCAACGCGATCCAGGACCAGAATCTCAGCCTGCATCACGAATGGGACGACATCCCGACCGATATCGGAGAGCAGGCGACCAATGAGTTGGTAGCGGATGCGAAATCGGTCCCAACCACCGCGGGCCCGATGGATGGTTGGCCGAAGACATGGGCGACCGACACGCTTCACGTGGCCCAGCAGGCTTTCAGGCTCTGAAATTCTCGCCGACGACCACGAAAGGCTACAAATGGACCGTCAGCTTCGACGACCACATGGCCTATCTGCACCTGATGGACGAGATCAAGCGCAAGCAGCTCGCCAAGGGCGGCGCGCGGCTGGCGGAAATTCTCAACACGCTGTGGCCGTAGCGGGCGTCCTTAGCAGGCCGCGGTGCCGCCGAGGCCGCTTTTAGCCCAAGTTCCGGGATCACCTCTCTCGAATGCGGAGCGCCTCCGCAACTTTTGCTTGACCATTGGCCGGTAGGGTTGGCCTTTCGTTCAATCGGGAGATCGACGTGACGGCCCTCGAACTGTCGACGACTGCTTCGGCTCCTTCGGCCTTGCGTTATCGGGCCTTGTACCTGCTCTTCTTTTTCTCGGGGATCCCGGCACTCATTTACCAACTGACCTGGCAACGAAGCCTGTTTCGAATTTTTGGCGTCAACAGCGAGTCCGTCACCATCATTGTGACTGCGTTCATGCTGGGCCTTGGCCTGGGCAGTCTGTTGGGTGGATGGATAACCAAACGTAAAAACGTCCAGCCGCTGCTCTTGCTTGGCGTCATTGAACTGGCGACCGCAGCATTCGGCCTGGTTTCTCTTCCGATCTTCGAGCAGGTCGGGCACCTGGTCTTGAACTGGTCCCTGCCTGCCGTCGCCGCGATCAACCTCCTGCTCGTGCTCGTGCCCACTCTTCTGATGGGCTCCACGCTTCCGATTCTGGTGTCCTATCTTGTGAGGTCGTCAGGTCAGATCGCCAACTCTCTCGGACTTCTCTACTACGTGAACACGCTCGGAGCGAGCGCCGCCTGTTTGCTTGGCGCGCTGGTCATTTTTCCGGAAACCGGCATGCATGCCGCGATCTACATCGCGGCCGGAATCAATATCGCGGTTGCCGCCGGTGCGTTCCTGGCTCATAGCCGCCGGCGAAATCTCTCCGAAGCGGAAGAGTTCGCCGGGCGCGGGTCGATCGTGCCGCCAATGCTTGGGATGCCGTTCGTGGCGTCGCTTGCCTTTCTTGGTGGCTTCATCTCGCTGTCGTATGAGATCTTCTTTGTTCGAACCGTTTCATTCGCGTCCGGGTCCAGCTCGCTGGCGTTTGCGTTCGTCCTGTGCGGATTTCTGGCCGGCATAGCCGGCGGCGCATACAACGCGGCGCAGGTCTGCGGCACGGCCTCCCCACCCGCTGCAATGCGTGAGGCAGCCAAAGCGTTGATCTGGGCCAATGTCTTCGGGGCCGCGTTCCTTCCGCTCTTGACCCAACTGGCTTGGGCCGGCTCCGGCATTGTCGGCTTGGGATTGTCGCGATTTACCTGATCGCAAGGCAGTGGGGCGCACTGCTGCCGTACCTGTCGCATTTCGGGATTTCAGCGGACCAGAGAGCCGGGATGCAGACCGCGCTGCTCTATTTTGCGAACATCGTCGGCTGCGCGGCTGGCGCGCTCCTGACCGGCTTTGTGCTTACGGAGTATCTGGGCCTGCAACAGCTTTCGGTCGCATTGCTCGCAGCCGGAACCCTGGGTTCGCTACTGCTGGTCGCGAACCTCACTTCCGTGACGGGCGGGCGCGTGCGGCTGGCTTGTATAGCTGTGGCGGTTCTGGTCGCAGGAAGCATCCTCACACCGATCTTTTCCCATCGTGTATTCGAGAACCTCCAAAGCAAGGGAATATCCGACCACGATTTTGCGGATGTGATTGAAAATCGAAGCGGCATCATCACGGTAGATACCGATGGCACCGTGTTCGGCAACGGCATGTATGACGGGCGCTTCAACACCGACCTCAAGACCGATCGAAATGGAAATCATCCGTCCCTATGCGTTGAGCCTCTTCCATCCTTCACCCCGCGATGTGCTGATGATTGGACTGTCGTCCGGCTCGTGGGCGCAAGTCATCGCCAATAACCCGGCGGTCAGGTCCATGACCATCATTGAAATCAATCCCGGATATTTGCAATTGATCGCCAAGCAGGCCGACGTGCAATCTGTTCTTCGCAATCCGAAGGTCAGGATATTCGCGGATGACGGGCGGCGATGGTTGAAATCGGAATCCTGAAGCGCATTTCGACGCGATCGTCTCGAACACCACCTGGAATTACCGAGCGAATGTTACGAACCTGCTTTCGGTCGAGTTCCTCGAACTCGTCAAGCGACACCTGAATCCGGGTGGCGTCGCCTTTTACAACACGACGGACTCGGCACGCGTGCAGAGAACGGCCTGCACGGTGTTCGCCCATGGCGCAAGGTTTACCAACCACATGATCGTATCTGACAGTCCGATCGATTGGAACGTCGCACGTTGGCGGAAAGTCCTGGAGAACTATACGATCGACGGAAAGCCAGAATTCGATCTAGCGAACGCAGCCGAGCGTGACCGGATCGACGGCATCGTGAAGGAGTATGGGCCCGCGGGCTCGATGATCGAAGAGTGCCCAAATCTGCTGTTGCGAACCGCGGGCAGAGATCTGGTCACGGATGACAATATGGGAACCGAATGGCGCCATTACCTGAATCTCGAGTAACGGCGCGAAATTGGCTCATGGGGATGGTAGCGCGCGTGAACGCCTAGTGGAGCGGATTTGACGTTCGCTACCCCGCTTGCGGCGGATTCGTAAGCGAACGTCAAATCCAAAGCTCCACTGGAATGAATGTTTTGCTAGTGGTCCTCTAATTCCAACATTCGCAAAGGTAGCCGCTGCAACGGGATGCGAATGTTGGAATTGGACCACTAGCGTTCGGCGCCGCCGATGTTCCAGCCGCGGCCGCTTTGGCCGAAAATCTCGTAGCCGGTCGGTGTGACCACGACCGTGTCCTCGAGCTTGATGAAGCCGCGCTTCGGATGCTTCATCGTGGTCTCGATCGACACCACCATGCCTGCTTCCAGCGGCCGGTGCGCGTCATAATCATCATAAGGCACGGGGCCGCTGTTGGTGAGGCGAGGGGCCTCGTGGCTGACGACGCCCATGCCATGCGCCAGGAATTCGCTGTGCGCGTGCTGGCTGGTTTGCGCCAGCCGCTTCTCGGCGGCGGCATAGATGTCGCCGCCCATGGCGCCGGCCTTGACGGCCGCGAACGCGGCCTGCTGGACGGCTTCGATCTCGGCCAGAAGGTCCTTCAGCTCATTGTCCGGCTCGCCCAGCACCGCCATCCGCGCGAGGTCGCCGATATAGCCGTGGTAGTTGCCGCCGGAATCCAGCGACAGCACGTCGCCTTGCTCCCAGCGTTGCGGCGAGGGCGCGCGGTTGTGGCTGTCGCCGCAGGCGAGCAGGCAATATTCGAAGGTCAGGCCGCGCTCGACTTCCACGATCCGCAACGCGTCGAACAGCTCGCGCTTGGTGGTGCCGGGGCCATGTTTGGCGATCACTTCGAGCATGGATTCCGTCACGAGCTCGGAGGCTTTCTTGAGTTTCGCGAGTTCAGCCGGTGATTTCACCGCGCGCAGCCGCTCGAGCACGAACAGCGCGTCCTTGATCTCGCTGCCGGGAAACGCATCCGCGAGCGCCTTGCCGGCATCCATCGGCATGAACGCCATCTCGACCCCGATCCGCTTGGCGGGCGCGCCGGACTTCTTGATCATCTCGACGGCGCGGGTGATGGCGTCGACCGAGCCCATGCTCTTGTTCTGGACCTCCGGCACCCATAGCGGCACGACGGCGCGCTGATGCGCCTCCAGGGGATTGCCGACATAGCCGGCCTTCTCGGGCGCGCCCTTGGGATAGATGAACACCGGCAGATAGCGGCTGACCCCGAGCGCATCCATGTAGTCGAAGAAGATCGCGCGCTCGGCATCGAGCAGATACTGCACATTGTGCTTCGAGGTGGCGATCAAGAGGTCGATGCCGGCCTGCTCCATCAGTCTGTCGAGCTTGGCGGTGTCGAACGGAATGGCGCGAGATTGGGCCGGACGGCTGACGCTTTCCTGCATGATGGACCTCCCGTTGGCGGCTTTGGAATAACCGCTTTTGTCGGCATTGTGTTTCGTTGGGCTCGGCGCATTTTGGGCGGCACCAGCGCATTTGACCAGTGCCGAAATGATATGGCGCGTTCCGTCGGCGAGATCGCACGTAACCATGTGCGCGGGGCTCCCCTTGACGCATCAGGCGGTTCTGCTCTTGTCTTTGGGGTGCCGCAACGAAACAAGCAGCCGCATGGCGAGAGCCTCAAAACCCGTTCCCGACCGCACCGGCCAGATCTATCGGGCGCTTCGCCACGCGATCATGGAACAGGCGCTGCCGCCCGGCGCGAAGCTGCCGGAGGATGCGATCGGCGAACGCTTTGGCGCGAGCCGGACCATCGTGCGCTATGCGCTGGGGCAACTCGCGGCCGAAGGGCTGGTCGAGCTGCGCCGCAATCGCGGCGCCGTGGTCGCGACGCCCTCCTGGGAAGAAGCGCGGGACATTTTCGATATCCGCCTCGGCCTGGAGCGGCTGGTGATGTCGCGTCTCGCCGGCCGGCTCGACAAGGCCCAGATCGCGCAGCTGCAGGAGCATGTCGACGACGAGGAGCGGGCGCGCGGCGAGAACGAGCCGCTGTCGATCCGGCTGGCGACCCAGTTCCACATCGTGCTCGCCAACATGACCGGCAGCGAGGCGATCGCGCGCTATGTGAGCGAGGTCTCCTCGCGCTTTGGCCTGATCCTCGCGCTCTATAGCCGGCCGCATTCCAGCGAATGCGCGGTGAGCGAACATCGCGCCGTGATCGATGCGCTGGTCGCGGGCGATGCGGAGGCCGCGATGAAGGTGATGGAAAGCCATCTCGAGGCGGTGGCGAACCGCGCGCTGATCATGCCCTCGATCCGCAAGAACCGCGAACTCTCGGACATTCTCGACAGCTATGCCGGCGAGAGCGGAGCCGGCGCGGGCCGCGCCGAAGCCGAAAAAGGCCAGCCGCTCATAACAGCCCTCTGAATAGAAGCCGTCACGCCGGACGATTCCGGCGTCGCCGGTGTTCGCTAAGGGAGGCCTGCAGGCCGGATCGAGGAGAGCAAAAATCGCATGCACAAGTGCATACAATTTGGACAGGTTCTTGTGCACAAGTGGCGGCCGCCAATCAACACAATCTATCTAAGATATTGAAAAAGCTTAGATTATGAATTGATCGTGCCTTGGCACGGCGCTTGCCAGTAAGTCCTCTGTCAACGGAGGACCACCCCATGTCTGCTTCCATGCGATCCCTGTCGCGGCGTGCGCTGCTGGTTGGCGCCGCCCTCATGATTTCCGCGCCGGCGTTTGCCGACGACACCATCAAGTTCGGCCTGGTCGCGGCGATGTCCGGCCAGTCGGCCAAATCCGGCGAGGCCATCACGCGCGGCCTGTCGCTCGCCATCGACGAGATCAATGCGGCCGGCGGCGTGCTCGGCAAGAAGGTCGAGCTGGTCGTCCGCGACGACGAGAGCAACCCGGCCAAGGGCGTGCGTCGCTGCGCGCGAACTGGTCCAGCGCGAGAAGGTCGCGGTGCTGTTCGGCGGCCTCGACACGCCGGTGTCGATGGCGATCGTGCCGTTCGCCAACCAGAGCAAGGTGCCGTTCATGGGCGTGTGGGCGGCCGGCACCGCCATCACCCGCAACGGCGCCGCCGACAATTACGTGTTCCGCGTCTCCGCGGTCGATGCGCTGGTCGACAAGGCGCTGGTCGACTACGCCATGAAGAAATACGCGATCAAGAAGCCCGGGATGATCCTGATCAACAATCCCTGGGGTGAATCCAACGAGGGCGGGCTGAAGGCGGCGCTCGCCGACAAGAACGTGCCCTTTGCCGGCATCGAGAAATTCCAGGATGCCGATGTCGACGTCGTGCCGCAGCTGACGCGGCTGAAGGAAGCCGGCGCCGATGCGCTGTTCCTGGTCGCCAACGTCGCGCCGTCCTCGCAGGTGGTGAAATCGCTCGACCGCATGGGCTGGAACGTGCCCGTGGTCTCGCACTGGGGTCCGGCCGGCGGCCGCTTCACCGAACTCGCGGGTCCGAGTGCGGCGAAGGTGCACTTCATCCAGACCTTCAGCTTCGCCGGCGACATGTCGCCGAAGGCGAAGGCCGTGTTCGAGGCGCTGAAGAAGAAATATCCGGAGATCAAGACGCTGGCCGACGTCACGCCGGCGGTCGGCATCGCCAATGCCTATGACGCGATGCATCTGACGGCGATGGCGGTGGCCAAGGCCGGCTCGACCGACGGCACCCAGATCCGCGACGCCTTCCTCGCCATCGACCACTATGACGGCCTGATCAAGAGCTACGACAAGCCGTTCACCGAAGCCAACCACGACGCGCTGTCGTCGGGCGATTATCTCTTCACCCACTTCGTCGAGGGCGAAATCGTGCCGCTGACCAACTAGGCTTGCGCGCGCGGGACGCGATTCTCGATCGCGTCCCGCCCGCAAGCTCGGGCGGTATTGAATGTTGCTGTTTTCAGCCATCGTCAGTGGCGTGGCGGTCGGGAGCATGTACGGCCTGATCGCGCTCGGCTATCACGTCACCTACGTCGTCTCCAACACCGTCAATTTCGCGCAGGGCTCCTCGGTGATGCTGGGGGCCGTGCTCGGCTATGTCCTGTCGATCCGGCTGGGCTTGCCGATGCCGCTCGCCGTCGCGCTGGCGCTATTGCTTTGCGCGCTGTTCGGTCTCCTGGTCGAGCGCATCCTGGTGCGGCCGTTTGCCGAGCGCGGCTCGAACGCCTGGCTGATGGCGACCGTCGCCGGGCGGGATCGTTGTCGACAACGTCGTGCTCTTCACCTTCGGCAAGGAGCCGCGCGGCTTTCCGTCCTTCCTGGCGCAGAAGCCGATCGAGATCTTTGGCACCGGCATCTTTCCGCTGCAGCTCGTGATCCCGCTGGTGGGACTCGGGATTGCGGTCGCGCTGCAATTCGCGTTTCAGAAGACGGCAAAGGGCAAGGCGCTGCTCGCCGTGGTGCAGAACAAGCGCGCCGCGCAACTGATGGGGATCAATGTCCGCAGCGCGATCGCGCTGTCCTATGCGCTCTCGACCGCGCTGGCGGGCCTCGCCGGCATCCTGATCGCGCCGCTGTTCTCCGTGCATTCGGACATGGGCACGCTGTTCGGCATCAAGGCCTTTGCCGCGGCGATCCTCGGCGGCATCGGCTCGGCCTGGGGCGTGATGCTGGCCGGCATCCTCTACGGACTGATCGAGGCGATGGTCACCTCGTTTGCGGGCTCGAGCTACACCCAGATCGTCGCCTTTGCCGTCGTCATCGCCGCGCTCGCCATCCGCCCGAACGGGCTGCTGGGGCGCGCCGGAACGCGGAAGGTGTAACGCGATGGCCCCGCGGCTCGACACATTGGCGATTGTCGTCCTTGCGGCCGCCGCGATCGCGCATCGCGCTGGTGTCGGAGAGCTACACGCATTTCATCCTGGCGCTGGTGGCGCTGACCACGATCGTCGGCGTCGGGCTGAACGTGCTGCTGGGGCTCAGCGGACAGGTCTCGCTCGGCCATGTCGGCTTCTACGCCATCGGCGCCTATGTCTCGGCGATCCTGATGACGAGGGGCGTCAGCTTCTGGTTCGCGCTGCCGCTGGCGGGCCTGCTCGCCGGGCTGATCGGCGCGTTGCTGGCGTTGCCGGCGCTGCGCGTCGCCGGGCCTTATCTCGCGATGATCACCATCGCCTTTGCCTTCATCGTCCAGCACGGCACCATCGAATGGAAATCGCTGACCGGCGGCCAGAACGGGCTGATGAGCTTTGCGCCGCCGACCCTGTTCGGCCGGCCGCTTTGCCGAGCGCGAGAACGCGATCGCTGGCGGTGCTGCTCGCAGCCGCCTCGCTCTATCTGTTCCGGCTTTTTGCCGGCAGCGCCTGGGGCAGGGCGATGATCGCGGTGCGCGACAGCGAGACCGCGGCGCGCTCGATCGGGCTCAATCCGGTGACGGTCAAGACCGCGTCCTTTGCGGTCTCGGCCGCGTTCGCGGGCCTTGCCGGCGCGGTCTACTCGCCGCTGATGATGTTCGTCGCGCCCGAACTCCTTTCCGTTCTCGCAATCGATCCTGTTCCTGCTCGCCGTCATCGTCGGCGGCGCGGGCTCGTTGTTCGGGCCGGTGGTCGGCGCGGCCATCACCGTGCTGCTGCCGGAGCTTCTGTCGCAACTCGCCGAATACCGGCTGCTGTTCGTCGGTGCGCTCTTGCTCTCCGTGCTCTGGGTCGCGCCGGAGGGCGTGATCGGACTGTTTGCGCGCCTGCTGCCGAAGCGTGCCTGGTCACCCGAGGCGCTTGGCGCGGAAGCCGACCTCACGGCGTTCCTCGCCAGCGAAAGTCTCCGACGACCTGATCGTCAGCGGCATCGGCATCGCCTTTGGCGGCGTCAAGGCCGCGACCGATGTCAGCTTTGTCGCGCAGCCCGGCCGCATCACCAGCCTGATCGGCCCGAACGGCGCCGGCAAATCGACCGTGCTCAACATGATCGGCGGCTTCTATCGGCCCGATGCCGGCAGCGTCATGCTCCGCGGCGTGGAGCTGGCGGGCGCGCCGGCCTGGCGCGTGGCGCGCAACGGCATCGCGCGGACCTACCAGACCACGCAATTGTTCGGCGCCATGAGCGTGCTCGACAACATCCTGATCGCGCTGCGCCGCGGGCGGCTCGGCAATCCGCTGGCCGCGCTGGGGCAGGGCGATGAAGCCGATGTCGCGAAAAGCCTGCTCGCCTTCGCCGGCTATCGCGGCCGCACCGATATCGAGGCGCGCTATCTCGCCCATGTCGATCTCCGGCTGGTCGAGATTGCGCGCGCGCTGGCCACGCGCCCGCGCGTGCTGCTGCTGGATGAGCCCGCAGCCGGCCTGATGCGATCGGACAAGGACCAGCTCGGCGCGCTCCTGAAGAAGATCGCGGAGACCGGCATCGCCGTGATCCTGGTCGAGCACGACATGCAGCTCGTGATGGCGATCTCCGACCATATCGTGGTGCTCGATGCCGGCGCGGTGATCGCTGCCGGCGATCCCGCCAAGGTTCGCAACGATCCGAAGGTGCTGAAGGCCTATCTCGGCGCCAGCGACATGCAGGCGCGGCCGAGGCACGGCCGGTTGGCAGCCGCCTGCGGGCGAGGTCGTGCTGTCCTGCCTGAAACTCACCGCCGGCTATGGCGCGGCGCCGGTGCTGCAGGAATTGTCGCTCGAGGTGAGGGCCGGCGAGATGGTGGCGCTGCTCGGCGCCAACGGCGCCGGCAAGTCGACCACCATGCAGGCGATGAGCGGGCTTTTGCGGCCCGGTGCGAGGGCTCGATCATCCTCAATGACGAACGCATCGATGGCCTGCCGGCGCATCTGATCGCCGCGCGCGGGCTGGCGCTGGTGCCGGAGGGACGGCAGATGTTCACCGAGCTCTCCGTCATCGACAACATCATGCTCGGCGCCACGACACGCGCTGGCACCGACCTCCGCGCCGAGGCCGAAGCGTTGCTGAAACGCTTCCCGCGGCTGCGCGACCGCATCAACACCCGGGCAGGGCTGCTGTCCGGCGGCGAGCAGCAGATGGTCGCGATCGCGCGCGGGCTGATGGCGAAGCCGAAAATCCTGCTGCTGGATGAGCCGTCGCTGGGACTGGCGCCCGCGATGATCAGCGAGCTGTTCTCGGTGCTCGCGGATCTGCGCGACGAAGGCGTCACCATCCTGCTGGTCGATCAGATGGCGGCGCTGGCGCTGAAAGTTGCCGATCGCGGCTATGTGCTGGAATCAGGCAAGATCGTTCATGATGACACCGCCGACAGGCTGGCGCACGACCCGGCGCTGGAGGCGGCCTATCTCGGCAAGACGGAAGCGGTTTTGTAATGGCCAACGACTTCATTCTTCGCAACGCCAGCGTCGCCGGCCGTGAGCGGCCAGACTTTCGATATCGCGATCCGCGACGGCGTGATCGGCGAGATCGCGCCGCGCATCGCGTCCGATGCGCTGAGCGAAGACATCGGCGGCCGGCTGGTCGTGCCCGGCTTTGTCGACAGCCACATCCATCTCGACAAATCCTGCATCCTCGACCGCTGCGCCATCGAGCAGGGCACCCTGCAGGAGGCGATCGGCCAGGTCGCCGCCGCCAAGCGCGGCTTCACCGAAGAGGACGTCTATGCCCGCGCCTCGCGCACGCTGGAGAAGGCGATCCTGCAGGGCACGACCGCCATGCGCACGCATGTCGAGGTCGATGCGCGGATCGGGCTCACCAGCTTCCATGCCATCAGGAAGCTGAAAGCCGATTACGCCTGGGCGATCGATCTCAAACTCTGCGTGTTTCCGCAGGAAGGGCTGATCAACGATCCCGGCACCGAGGAAATGCTGGTCGCGGCCTGCGAGGCAGGCGCCGATCTGATCGGCGGCTGCCCCTATGCCGACAGCGACCGCGCCGGCCATGTCGACCGCATCTTCAAGCTCGCGCGGCGCTTCGATCTCGACATCGATTTCCATCTCGATTTCGATCTCGATCCGTCCTGGACCGACATGGACGAAGTTTGCCGGCAGGCCGACGCGCACCATTACGGTGGAAGGGTCGCGATCGGCCACGTCACAAAACTGTCGGCAATGAGGCCTGCGGAATTCGAAACCTGGGCCAAGCGCCTCGCCGGCGCCGGCGTCGCGGTCACGGTGCTGCCGTCGACCGACCTGTTCCTGACCGGCCGGGATCACGACCACAACATCCCGCGCGGCGTCACGCATGCGCATCGGCTGACCGCGCACGGCGTGACCTGCTCGCTCGCGACCAACAACGTGCTCAATCCCTTCACGCCGTTCGGCGATTGCTCGCTGATCCGGATCGCCAATCTCTACGCCAATGTCGCCCAGCTCGGCGACGCGCCGTCGCTGTGCGCGTGCCTCGACATGGTGACGCGCAGTCCGGCGAAGCTGATGAATGTCGCCAGTTACGGCATCGAGGTCGGGCAACCCGGCCGACCTGGTGGTGCTGGATTGTACGGAGGAGGCGGCTGCGGTAGCCGAGATCGTCCAGCCGCTGTTCGCGCTGAAACGCGGCCGCCGCAGTTTCACCCGCGCGCTGCCGACCCTGCACCGGCCGCAACAGGCGGCCACGCGGCCTCGGTTGCTGCGCTCGACGTGATCGGTCTCATTGCGGAGACCTGCTTTCGAGCAGGCCATCGTTTATCAGGCGCACTGCGCCTCGGCTCCAGGAATAATTGGCGCCCATCCGAAGTCCGCTGTCGCCTTCGGAAACGATCGCGCCGGTCCGCGCGTCGCGGATTTGGAATCGCAAGGTATATTCCGTGCGGCTGATCCGCCTCACGATGCCGACCAGCGATTGCGCCGCGCCCGCTTTCAGGGCGATGCCGGCGTCGCAGCCGCCACAGTCGCGCAACGTGTGGGCCCTCACGGCGTCGGCATCCGCACCAACGATGTCGATCACCTCATAGCGGCCGGACTGCGCGAACAGCCGACGCACCTGGTTCGTGATGTCGGTCAATTGGGCTGCATCATCGGATGCCGTCCCGCCGTTGGCTGAGGCGGCGCTGGCATCTTCCAGCTCGAAATCGAACACCGCAAGCTTGATCGGCGCAGGCGCCGCAGCCGAAACCCGGCGGCGTGGATGCCAGCGCCGTGCGGATGTCCCGCGATACAAACACTTCGGCCCGCTCCCATGCTTCGTCGGTGTCGCCGCGAAACGTGAAGCGCTTGTCAAACAGGATCCGATTGGAGCTGACATCGATGGCCGTCACCTTTGCCCATTGGATCAACGTGCTTAGCTTCTGAATGCCCCCGACGATCAGAACCCCTGCGCCCGCAGCCGACGCAGCATGAACGAGATCGGCCAGCCCTTTCCTTCGCGCAGGGCGGGGCGCAGGAGGAGGGGATGAGGTGATACCGGCCGTCGGCTTCGACTTCGCGCCTGAGTGCGGCCATGAAACGCCTTCAAGCGTATTCGGTGTGCCGCCGCCTGATCGGTCGGCTCGCCGGATGTGTCGAGATAGGTGAAATCCTCGATCGACAGGCTGACGTCCCTTGTTGCGGACGCAGCCGAGCAGATTGAGGCGAGGTTGGAACCCAGGATGAACCCGGTCAGGGCGAGGTGCCGGATAAAGCGGGATTTGAGCATGAGGGTGCCGGATCTTTGCTGGATATTGGACTTGCCACGATAGGCCGGCTGGTTCTTTCCCGCAGCGGAGCGGTTCCCGAGCGGAGCCGGGAAATTTTCACGAGATCGGCGCCATATGGCAGGCGATGCTTCCCGCCGCATCGGTTCTGCCGCTAGATTGAGGTAGTGCGGCCGCGCGCGCCGCCCGGAGGAGCCTTCCGCCGATGTGGACGTTCCCCAGAAGCGATCTGAAATACCGTTTGACGCTGCGGGTGACCGCCGTATCAGCGCTCTGCTTTGCGGCCGTCGCGGCCTTTTTTCTTTTCGATGCCGACCGATCCATGCGTGCCGGCATCGAGAAGATCGCCGACATCACGGCGAAAACCCTGGAGCTGCAGCAAAACAAGATGCAGTGGGTGAACAACGCGCGCGCCGAATTTCCTGACCTGGAGACTGTCGCGGCATCCGTCATGACGCCCGGACTGTGCATTGCCTATCGAGGGTCCGGCGGCGAGACGCTCCAGCGCTTCTGCGGCGGCACGCGAAGCGAGAACGGCGATCCACCAAAGGCGTTCGCAGCGCTCTATCGCAATCTCTTTGATCCCGGGCGCGAAGCCGTGCGGCCCGTCCATTTTCGCGGCGCGAAAGTGGGCGAAGCCGTAGTCTGGATCGATCAGACGGCGCTCACGGCAGAGGCCTGGCACGAGGCGGGCCGGCTGATTGCCGTGCTTGCCATCACCCTGCCGCTGCTTTGCGGCCTGGTCTATGCAGCTCTTGCGCGCGCGCTTCGCTCGACGCGGTTGATCCGTGTCGGTCTCGAACGCATCGCCGCGAATGACCTCTCAACGCGGCTGCCGTCGTTCGATCTTGCGGAGCTTTCCGCAATCCGCGACGTGTTCAACCACCTCGCCGAAAGGCTTGCCACAACTCTTGCGGAGCGCAACGAGTTGACGCGCAGGTTGATCGGCCTGCAAGATGACGAACGTCGGCACCTGGCGCGCGAGCTTCACGACGAGTTCGGACAGTCTCTTGCCGCGATCCGCGCGCTGACCGCATCGATCCGCCAGAGCGCCGCGCAGGATTGTCCTGGCCTTCTGGCCGAATGCGACAGCATTGCGCGAACCGCTGCTGACATGATGGAAACCCTGCGCGGTGCGCTGTTCCGATTGCGTCCGCCGGACGTCGAGGAACTCGGCTTGACCGCCAGCCTGCGGGGCCTGGTCGCCGGATGGAACGGTCGCAGCGGCGGCCGCACCCGCTTCGAAATCACGTTGGCGGGCGATCTCCAGTGCTTACCCGCTCCCGTCTGCGACGGACTCTATCGCATTGCGCAGGAGGCGATCACAAATACGGCAAAGCATGCAGAGGCAAAACGGGTCGTCCTTCATCTGGCCGTGCGGGCCCGAACCGCTTCAGGCGACGGGGTCTCCAGCGAAATCGAACTCTCCATCGAGGATGACGGCAGAGCCAATGATCACGACGTCAGATCCGGCATGGGTCTTCTCGGCATGCGCGAGCGCGTCGCGAGCCTCGGTGGCCGGCTGAGCCTTGAGGCTGGGCAGGAGAGGGGGACCACCCTGCGCGTTGTGATACCGGTTGCGCCAACCCTAGTTGCGCCGAGCGCAGGCGACCGTCCCGGAATGGAGTGTCCCGCATGAAGGGCGATGGCCGAAGCATCCTTTTGGTCGACGACCACGCTGTCGTTCGCGAGGGCTACCGTGCGGTTCTGCAGAAGCAACAGGGATTGCATGTCGTCGCCGAGGCCGGGGATGGCGCTGAGGCCTACCGGCTGTTCAAGGAACTACAACCCGATCTCGTCATCATGGATCTGACCATGCCCGGCATCGGCGGAATCGAGGCCATCCGGCGCATCCGGCAATGGGATCCCAATGCCCGGATCCTCGTGTTCACGATGCACCAGAATGCAGCGTTTGCCGTACAGGCGATCCGTGCCGGGGCGAGAGGGTATGTGACCAAGACGAGCCCACCGGAAACGCTGGTACGGGCCGCCATGGATATCCTCGCGGGGCGCACCGCCATCAGTCCGGATATCGACCATGAGCTTGCGCTTAGCCGCGTTGCCGGCGAAAGGGTCGCCGCCGACGTCCTGTCCGCGCGAGAATTTGAGGTGCTGCGGATGCTGCTTGCCGAACGCACTACCGAGCAAATTGCCGATACGCTTCACCTCAGTCCCAAGACCGTGGCCAATCTGCGCTCCCTCATAAAGGACAAGCTCGGTGTCGCCTCGGATATCGAACTCGTCAGGCTAGCGCTGCGGCAGGGGATTCTCACACAGGTGGATGCCGGCGGGCTTTGATCACTTGGCACGACCGCTGCCATAGCCGAGATCGCGTAGCCGCTGTTCGCGCTGAAGCCACGGCCGCTGCAGTTTCACCCACACGCTGCCGACCCCGCATCGGCCGCGACGCGGTTGCGGCGCACGATGTGACCACGAGCCAACGCCTTTAATTTTCTAAGATTTTCCGGCTCGGCAGCTGGCTGAATCATCGTTCAGTAGAGTGATGTCTACATAGTAGACAGAAACAGAAGAATTCGAGAATTATATGGACAACGAGGAAGCTGCGCTCGATAAATTGCGTATGAGCACAGAGATCAGGCGCAAGCCGACTTCAGGGATCCCGTCGTCCGCCGTTGCCGTGCTGGCCGAAAGCGCCGGCGACGCCGCTTTCGCCACGACGCTGGCCAAGGGGCTGGTCGTGCTCGAGGCCTTCGAGGCCGGCACCACCATGCTCGGCAACATGGAGTTGTCAGCGCGAACAGGGATTCCGCGGCCGACGGTGGCGCGCCTGACCCACACGCTCGCCGAACTCGGCTACCTCCGTTACGACCCGGGGCTTGCAAAATTCCGTCTCGGCGCGCGGGCGCTGCGCATGGTCCGGCCGCTGCTGGCCGGGATGGCATTCCGCCAGGCCGCGCGGCCGTTGATGCAGGAGCTGGCGGAGAGCGTGCGCGGCACGGTTTCGATCGGCCTGCTCGACGGCACCTCCGCGATCTATGTCGAGTCCGCGCGATCGGGCGACGTCGGACCGCATGTGCCCGATATCGGCCTGCCCATTCCCGTGGTCAGGACCGCGATGGGGCGTGCGCTTGCCGCGCTGTTGGCCGCGCCGGAAGCGGCTGCGCTCGAAGAGCAGATGCAGGCAGAGAACGCCGAGTTGTGGACGACGTGGCGCGACAAGTACCATGCGGGTATTCGCATGTGTGCGGAGCAGGGGTTCTGTACCTGTTTTGGCGAATACATGACTTCCATACACGCCGTCGCTGCGCCGCTGTTTCACGCGAAAAACCTGAAGCAGGTCTTTGCCATCAATTGCGGCATCCCGGCGTTCCGGTTGCAGCCCGGACAGTTCGAAGGCGAAATCGGTCCGCGCATCGCCGCGTTGGCCGCCAGCATCCGCGCGCTGGTCAGCGAGGCGGAACTGCAGCCCGCCACCACGCCGGCGCGAGGCAAACGGGGATGAACGCGAACCACAACAAGAAAACTCGCGACGGGAGGCCTGCCATGAACATCAATCGCCGAACCCTTCTGGGCAGCGCCGCGGCTTCGCTCGCTGCATCGGCCTTGCCGGCCTTCGCGGAGGACAATTGGCCCTCACACCTGGTGCGCCTGATATCGCCTTATGGCGCAGGCGGGTCCAACGACATTTCACTCCGCATTCTCGCCGAACAGTTCGCCCGCCGGCTGAACCAGCAATTCATCGTCGAGAACCGGCCGGGGGCGGGCACGCGTCTCGCCAACGAGACCGTCGCGCACGCCGCGCCCGACGGCTACACCATTCTTTACGTGGCGGCGCCTTACGCCACCGCCGAGGCGCTGTTCGGGAAACTGAACTACGAGCGCAGGGATCTGCAGCCGGTGGCCATGGCTGTGATTGCGCCGCTCTTCCTGATCATCAATGCGCAGGCGCCCTACCAGACGCTGGCTGAGCTCATCGCCTACGGCAAGTCGAAGCCGGAGGGATTGACCTTTGCATCTCCCGGCGCCGGCTCCCAGCCGCATCTGGCCGCCGAGCTCCTGTTCAGGGCCGCCGGCGTCAAAGGCCTCAATATTCCCTTCCGCGGCGACTCCATGTCCTACACCGAGCTGCTCGCCGGCCGCGTCGATGCCACGCTGACCGCAATCAGTGCGGCATTGCCCTACATCGAGAGCGGCAAGTTCAGGGTGCTGGGCGCCGCATCCGCCGATCGCAGCACGATCTATCCGCAGCCGCCGACGTTGCGCGAGCAGGGCTATCCCAACGTCGTCGCCGCCGGCTGGTACGGCTTCATGGTGCCGCGAGATACCCCGCGTCCGATCGTCGAGCGGCTCGAGGCCGAGATCAATCACGCGCTGGCCGATCCCGAGGTCAAGCAGAAGCTGCTGGTGCAGGGACTGGAGGCACATCCCGGCACGGCTGCCGAGTTCGGCCAATTCATCGACGACGAGACGCGCAAATGGAGCGCGCTGATCCAGGAGGCGGGCCTCAAGGGAGAGTAGCTCCGCGTACAGCGAGGCCGCTCCCGGAATCTTGAATTTTGTCGCCGGCGCGATCACCGATTTGTGGCCGGAAACAGCGATCCGCCGTCGCGCAATGACGTGATGCGCCATTCACTTCCGATCACTGAATCCTAAATCCGTTTAATTGGCGACTGAGGAACCGGGTAACCACTTTAGTGGTTTAGGTTTGTCGACTGGGGCATCCGTCGGCTCCGCATAACGACAATCATCCGGGAAACGCGAGAGGTGGAGGCCGCACGGAGCGATCCGCGCGCAACTTCGCTTGCCGGTTTGCCGTCCCGCAAAGGCCTTGACACGGCCGCGCGGGCGAGGAGCACATCATGGGTATCGTCCGTTTCGCCTTGCGATTTCCGCACACGTTCTATGTGGTGGCGGCGCTGATCCTGTTTCTGGGCGGCGTCACCGTGTTCAAGATGCCGACCGACATCTTTCCGGAAATCAATATTCCCGTGGTGACCGTGATCTGGAGCTATACCGGCTTGAGCACGCCGGAGATGGAGCAGCGCGTCACCACCTACAGCCAGTATTCGATCTCCTCCAACGTCAACGGCATCAGGAACATCGAAGCGCAGACCATGGCCGGCCTGTCGGTGCAGAAGATCTACTTCCAGCCCGACGTCAATCTCGACCTTGCGATCTCGCAGATCGTCTCGGCCACCAACGCGATCCGCGCGCTGATGCCGCCCGGCATCCAGCCGCCGATCGTGGTGCAGTTCAACGCCTCCAGCGTGCCCGTGCTGCAGATCAGCCTGAGCTCGGACACGCTGAGCGAGCAGCAGCTCTACGATTACGGCATCTACCGCATCCGCCAGCAGCTGGCGCCGATCCCGGGCATCACGCTGCCGACGCCGGCGGGCGGCAAATATCGCCAGATCATGGTCGACATCGATCCGGCCAAGCTGCGTCGCCAAGGGGCTGACGCCGCTCGACGTCGTGAACGCCGTCAACGCCCAGAACCTGACGCTGCCGGCCGGCACGGCGAAAATTCGGCAACAAGCAATATGTCGTCCGCACCAACGCGACGCCGCCCTCGATCGACGACCTCAACAATATCCCGATCAAGGTCGTCGAACGGCGCCACCATCTTCGTCAGGGATGTCGGCCAGGTTCACGATGGCTGGCTGGTGCAGCAGAACATCGTGCGCCAGAACGGCCGGCGCTCGGTGCTGCTCAGCATCATCAAGAACGGCAACGCCTCCACCGTCAGCGTGGTCAATGCGGTCCACAAGGCGCTGCAGACGGCGCGCGCGGCGGCGCCTGCGGGCATGCAGATCAACGAGCTGTTCGACCAGTCGGTGTTCGTCAAGCAGTCGGTGCAGGGCGTGCTGCGCGAAGGCGCGATCGCGGCCGGCCTCACCGCGCTGATGATCCTGTTGTTCCTGGGCTCATGGCGATCGACGGTCGTGGTCATGATCTCGATCCCGCTGTCGATCCTGACCTCGCTGATCGTGCTCTATTTCCTCGGCGAGACGCTCAACACGATGACGCTCGGCGGGCTGGCGCTCGCGGTCGGCATCCTCGTCGACAATTCCACGGTCACGATCGAGAACACCCATCGCCTGCTGACCGAGGAAGGGCAGCCGCTGCCGCAGGCGACGCTGCACGGCGCCGCCGGCATCGCGGTGCCGACGCTGGTATCGACGCTCGCCATCAGCTGCGTGTTCACGTCCGTCGTCTTCCTGGATGGGCCGGCCAAATATCTGTTCACGCCGCTCGGGCTTGCCGTGGTGTTTGCGATGCTGGCCTCCTACGGCCTGTCGCGAACGCTGACGCCGATCGTCATCGGCTTGCTGCTCAAGGGCGAGCATCATGGCCCGTCCAATGCCGCGCCGCGCGGCCTGTTCGCGCGCTTCCATGCGGCATTCGAGCGGAATTTCGAAGCGATGCGGCACGCCTATTCGCGCTCGCTCGCCGGGCTGGTCGAGCATCGCTTCATCATTCCGGCCGGGATGGTCGTCGTGCTGGCGCTCGGCGTCGTGCTGTTTCCGCTGGTCGGCCGCGATTTCTTCCCGGTGATCGACGGCGGGCAGATCCAGCTTCATGTCCGTGCGCCCGCGGGAAGCCGGATCGAGAACACCGAACGGATCTTCCAGGAGGTCGAGGACAAGATCCGCGAGGTGATTCCGGACAGGGATCGGGCGCTGATCGTCGACAATATCGGCCTGCCGGCGCGCTCCTATAATCTCGCCTTCAGCGACGGCTCGACCATCGGCGTCAATGACGGCGTGATCCTGGTTTCGCTGAAGGAGGGGCACCGGCCGACGGCCGACTATGTGCGCAAGCTGCGCGAGGTGCTGCCGGCGGCGTTTCCGGAAGATACGTTCTACTTCCAGGCCGCCGACATCGTCACCCAGATCCTCAATTTCGGGCTGCCGGCGCAGATCGACGTGCGCACCGTCGGCTATGACAGGGCCAACAATCTGCAAGGTCGCCCACGAGCTGCGGCAGCGGATCGCTGCGATCCCCGGGATTGCCGACGCCCATCTGCAGCAGGAGGTGAATGCGCCGGCCTTCTATGCGGATATCGACCGCACCCGCGCCGCGCAACTCGGGCTCAATGCCAACACGATCGCGACCAACGTCAATGTCAGCCTGAGCTCGTCGGAGCAGGTCACGCCGAATTTCTGGACCGATCCGAAATCGGGCATTCCCTATTATTTCGCGGTGCAGACGCCGGAGAGCAAGATCAGCTCGCTGAACGATCTCGCCAACACGCCGGTCTCGACGGCGCTCGCGGCATCGCAGACCGATACGCCGGTTCCGGGCCTGCTGAGCAACGTCGCCACCTTCCGGCGCACCAGCATTCCGACCAACGCCAACCAGGCCAATATACAGCCGGTCTACGAGGTCTATGCCAGCGTCCAGGGCCGCGATCTCGGCAGCGTGGCGAGCCAGATCAGCAAGATCACGGCCGATCTGCAGAAGGAGCTCAAGCCCGGCAACACCATCCAGGTGATCGGCCAGATCCAGAGCATGAACGGCGCCTTCATCAATCTCGGCATCGGCCTGCTGTTCGCCGCCGTCTTCGTCTATCTCCTGATGGTCGTGAACTACCAGAACTTCGGCGATCCCTTCGTCGTCATCCTGGCGCTGCCGGCGACGCTGTGCGGCATCCTGGCCATGCTGTTCATCACCGGCACCACGCTCAACGTGCCCTCGCTGATGGGAGCGATCATGGCGGTCGGCGTGGCTTCCGCAAACTCGATCCTGCTCGTGACCTTTGCGCGCGAGCAGCAACTCGCCGGCAAGACCGCGTTCGAGGCCGCGATCGAGGCCGGCCATACCCGAATCCGGCCGGTGCTGATGACCGCGGCCGCGATGATCGTCGGCATGATCCCGATGGCGATCGGCGGTGCCGGTGAAGAGCAGAACGCCGCGCTGGCACGCGCCGTGATCGGCGGACTGCTGTTCGCGACGCCGACGACGTTGCTGGTCGTGCCTTACCTGTTCGCCATGCTGCGCAAGGGCAATGACGGCAAGAAACATCACGGGGTATTTGACGAGGTGCTGGAATGAACTTCAACGGGCCATTTGACATCGAGCGCGCGACCGAGACGGATCGCGAGCCGGAAACCGTCGCGCCGCCGGCAAGCAAGCGGCGGGGAGGGCGCCTTGCCGGCTTCGGCCTGGTGCTCGTCGCCGCCGCGGCGCTCGCGTCCGGCGCCTGGAGCCACTATGCGGAGCGGCGGCAGACACGTCGCGACCGCGGAGCAGGAGCGGGACTTCGTCCCGCAGGTCCGCGTTGCGACCGTCGAACCGAGCGACGATATCGAGGTGGTCAAGCTGCCGGCCACGACCTCGGCCTTTGCCAGCGCCAACATTTTCGCCCGCGCCAGCGGCTATATCGCCAAGCGCGAGGTCGATATCGGCGACCACGTCAAGACCGGGCAATTGCTGGCCGAGATCGTCGCGCCCGAACTCGATCACCAGATCGCGCAGGCCGAAGCGACGCTGGCCCAGCTCAATTGGTCGCTGCAGCAGGCGCAGGCCAACCGCGAGCTTGCCAAGGTGACCTGGGACCGCGATCGGCCGCTGGTCGACAAGGGCTGGGTCACAGCGCAGCAGGGCACGATCGACGAGCAGACGCTGAAAGCGCAGGAAGCCGCGGTGTCGGTGGCGCAAGCCAACATCAACGCGGAGCAGGCCCAATTGCAGGTGCTGCACCAGCAGAAGGATCTACCAGCGCGTGGTGGCCCCGTTCGACGGCGTCATCACCCAGCGCAACATCGATGTCGGCAGCCTGGTGCAGGCCGATGCGACCTCCGGCACCTTCATGTTCACCATTCATGCAGGGCAATGTGATCCGCACGCAGGTGTTCGTGCCGCAGGACGCGGCATTCGGCCTCAAGCCCGGGATCGATGCCGTGGTGCGCGTCCCCGAAATCCCGGACCGTACGTTTCCGGGGAAGGTGACGCGGATCGCGGATGCACTGCAGCCGGGCTCGCGGACGCTGCTGACCGAGGTCGACATCCCGAACCCGGACGCGGCGCTCGCGTCCGGCATCTACTGCACCGTCGAGCTCCACATTCCGCGCAAGACGCCAAGCTTCAAGGTTTCGGCGGACGCCGTCATCTTCAATGCGGGCGGACTGCAGGTCGCCGTGGTCGAGAACGGCGTCGTGCATCTGCGCAAGATCGGCGTGGTGCGCGATCTCGGCCGCGAGGTCGAGGTCAACAGCGGCGTCAAGCGCGGCGACCAGGTCATCCTCAATCCGTCCGTCGATGTCGCGGAGGGCGCCAAGGTCAAGACGCGGCCGCCGACGGCCGTGTCCTGATCCGCGGCACGCATCCTGGATTTTGGCAGATGTAAGATTTTAGCTCACAGAACTCTCGTCAACAGCTCCATTGCCTGGCTTGATGAATCATTCGAACATGGTCCATAAGCGTCGTACCCAGCAGCCGGCGGCCCGGTTGCTTCGGGTCACTCAGTGGGAGTTTTTGCGTGGCAAAGATTCATCAGCAGATTGCGCAAGAGCTTGGCGTTCGGGAACGAGCAGGTCGATGCCACCGTCGCGTTACTTGACGGCGGCGCCACGGTTCCGTTCATTGCCCGCTACCGCAAGGAAGCTGACCGGCGCGCTCGACGATGCGCAATTGCGTACCCTGGAAGAGCGGCTGACCTATTTGCGCGAGCTCGAGGAGCGTCGTACTGCCGTCCTCAATTCGATCCGCGAGCAGGGCAAGCTCGACGCCGAGCTTGAAGCCGCGATCCTCGCCGCCGATACCAAGGGGCGCCTCGAAGACATCTATGCGCCGTTCAAGCCGAAGCGCCGCACCAAGGCCGAGATCGCCAGGGAAGCCGGCCTTGGGCCGTTGTCCGAGATGCTGTTGACGCGGCCGCAAAACGATCCGTTAGCTGCGGCAGCCGCTTTCGTTGACGCCGAGAAGGGGGTGGGGGACATTGCTGCGGCGCTTGAAGGCACGCGCGCCATCCTGACCGAGCGCTTTGACGAGGACGCCGATCTGAAGGGCGCCCTGCGCGAGGAGATGTGGTCGCAGGGGCGGATGGGGTCCGCTGTTCGCACGGGCAAGAAGACGGAAGGGGAGAAGTTCAAGGATTATTTCGACTTCAGCGAGCCGCTGCACACATTGCCGTCGCACCGCATCCTCGCGATGTTCCGCGGCGAGAAGGAGGAAATTCTCGATCTGCAGATGCAGCCGGAAGCGCAGCCGTCGGCGCCCGGCGTTTCCAGCCCCTACGAGCTGAAGATCATGAAGCGCTTCGGCATTTCCCAGCAGGGCCGTCCGGGCGACAACTGGCTGGCCGAGACCGTGCGCTGGGCCTGGCGCACCAAGATCCAAGTGCATGTCAACATCGATCTGCGCATGCGGCTGTGGACGGCGGCCGAGACGGAGGCCGTGCGCGTGTTTGCCTCGAACCTGCGCGATCTGTTGCTTGCGGCGCCGGCCGGCGCGCGGGTTACCATGGGTCTCGATCCCGGCTTCCGCACCGGCGTCAAGGTCGCGGTCGTCGATGCGACCGGCAAGGTGCTCGACACCGACCGCGGTCTTTCCGCATGAGCCGCAACGGCGATGGGACGAGGCGCTGGCGATCCTCGGCAAGCTCGCGATCGCGCACCGCGTCGATCTGATTGCGATCGGCAACGGCACCGCCTCGCGCGAAACCGACAAGCTCGCGACCGAACTGGTGAAGCGGCTGCCGGATCTGAAGATGACCAAGATCGTGGTCTCCGAGGCCGGCGCTTCCGTCTATTCGGCCTCGGCCTTTGCCTCCGAGGAGTTGCCGGAGCTCGACGTCACCCTGCGCGGGGCGGTGTCGATCGCGCGGCGCCTGCAGGATCCGCTCGCCGAGCTCGTGAAGATCGACCCCAAGGCGATCGGCGTCGGCCAATATCAGCACGATCTCGGCGAAAGCCATCTGGCGCGCTCGCTCGATGCCGTGGTCGAGGACTGCGTCAACGCGGTCGGCGTCGACGTCAACACGGCTTCCGCGCCGCTGCTTGGCGCGCGTATCCGGCATCGGTCCGGGCCTCGCGCAAAGCATCGTGCAGCATCGTGATGCCAACGGTCCGTTCAAATCGCGCAAGGCGCTGAAGGACGTGCCGCGGCTGGGGGCCAAGGCGTTCGAGCAATGCGCCGGCTTCCTGCGCATCAATGGCGGCGAGGACCCGCTCGATGCCTCGGGCGTGCATCCGGAAGCCTATCCGGTGGTGCGGCGGATCCTTGCTGCGACCAAGAGCGACATCAAGGCGCTGATCGGCAACAGCGAGATCGTGCGTCAGCTCAAGCCGCAGGCTTTCGTCGACGATACGTTCGGGCTTCCCACGGTAACCGACATCCTGCGCGAGCTGGAAAAGCCCGGCCGCGATCCGCGTCCGGCGTTCAAGGCCGCGGTGTTCAAGGAGGGGGTAGAGGAGATCAAGGATCTCAGGGCCGGCATGATCCTGGAGGGCACCGTCACCAACGTTGCCGCCTTCGGCGCCTTCGTCGATATCGGCGTGCACCAGGACGGCCTGGTGCACATCTCGGCGATGTCGAAAACTTTCATCAAGGATCCGCGCGAGGTCGTCAAGCCCGGCGACATCGTCAAGGTCAAGGTGCTGGAGGTCGAGGTCGCCCGCAAGCGCATCGCGCTGACGCTGCGTCTGGACGACGAGGCCGGCGGCAAGAAGGAGACGAAGGGATCGTCGCGCGACGATACCCGCGACTTCGGCGAAATCGTCGCCGCCGCGCAAGCCCGCAGCCGCAATCCGGCGGCGGCGCGCTTGCCGAAGCCTGCGCCGCGCCGCCGAGAAAAGCGAGCGCCCAAAGACACGGCCATGAGTGTATCGCGTGATCCCGGCCGCCGACGGCCGTGACTTGATCCGCCGCTCGCGCGCTATTTCAAGCGGTCGCGCACCTTGTCGAGGCCGGCCTTCGCG
>CAVUCB010000066.1:0-135951 GCA_963739755.1 uncultured Alphaproteobacteria bacterium
TGCACTCGCGGCGCACGGCTTCGTCGCCGTCGCAGTCAACCATCCCGGCAACAACGCGCATACGGTCGAGGGTTTCTCGCTGTGGTGGTTGCGGGCCGTCGATCTCAGCGCCGTCATCGACGCGCTGCTCGACGATAAAACCTTCGGCGACCAGCTCGATCCCGCGCGGATCGGCGCCGCCGGTCATTGGCTCGGAGGCACCCGTCATCGCGGCCGCCGGCGGCATCACCGATCCTGCACGGCTCCAGGCGTTCTGCCGCTCACCCTCGGCCGACGCGTCCTGCAAGGCAGGTCCGCCCCGCGCCCTGTTGATAACCCTCCCGCTCTGGCCCGCTTGGGGTTACAGAGGCCCGCTTCGTGTTATCGACGCGAGACTTTTTGGCGGCTTTGGGAAGGATAGATCATGCGGATTACGCTCGTTGGCTCCCGTCATTTCGGCGTGACGACCCTGAACATGCTGAAGGCGCATGGGGTCGAGATCGCCCGCGTGGTCGTCGCATGACGGCGAGGACCGGCTTGCGGCGATCGGCCAGGGCGGCCGGCATCGAGGTCGTGGTCCAGGCCGATCCGAAGCTGGTCGTGGCCTCCGAGATCGCGCCCAATACCGACCTGATCGTCACCGCCCACAGCCATGCCCGCGTCGCCAAGGAGGCGCTCGCCGCCGCCAAGCTCGGCGGCATCGGCTACCATCCCTCGCTGTTGCCGCGGCATCGCGGCACTGGCGGCGGTGGAATGGACCATCAAGGAAGGCGATCCGATCGCCGGCGGCACCGTCTACCACCTCGCCGATCGCATGGATGCCGGCGCGATCGCCGCCCAGGAATGGTGCTTTGTGAAGAAGGGCGAGACCGCCCGCGAATTGTGGGAGCGCGCGCTGGCGCCGCTCGGCCAGAAACTGCTCGGCCAGGTCATCGACTACGCCAAAACACACCATTCGCTGCCGGCAAGGCCGCAGGACGAGCAGTTCGCGACCAAGGCGCCGGCGCTGCGCGCCGCATTAAGGTTAGGCCTCAAGGTTAGCCGGCTTCAGCGCTTGCCTCCGCCGCCCTCGGAGGTTACCCCGCAAGCACCAACCACGTTCCGGAAGGGGAACCAAGCTCACTCTAAGTGCTTGGAACCTTTGGAACAATCCGAGATGTTGCGGCGCGGCAAACTTTGGACACATTTGGTCCATTTAAGCCGTCCCATCACACTACAATTCAGGATTTGATTTCATGCGCCTCAATCGCATTGGCACCGCTTTTTTTGCTATTGGCCTGGTCGCCCGGCCACCACTTCCGCCGTCACTTCCGCCTTGGCCCAGCAGCCGTATCGACGGCACCTGGAATGTCACCATTGTGACAAAGAGCCGGCAGCTGCGAACCCACCGCTAGCTCGACGCTGACCGTGTGCGGACGGTAAGATTTCCGCCGCCGGCGCAAACGTCTCCGGCAGCATCGGACGAGAGGGCCTTGTTCGGGTCTCGATCAATGGTGCATATGCAAACGGACAACTCAGCGGCAACGCCGGATCGGGAAAGTGGAATGGGGCATCAGGTGGCATACCTTGCAGCGGTCGATGGGAAGCATCGCGGCAATAAATCGAACACGAGCAACGACGCCTTCGTCATGGTCCGGCGGCTGCTGATGGCAGCCGCCGTTTTATTTGCGGGCTCGCTCTATCGGCGCTCGCCGCGCCACGCGCAGTCCGGGGCGTTCGCGGGCATGGCCGGCAACTGGGCCGGCGGCGGCACGGTCACCCTCGACGACGGCTCGAAGGAGCGCATCCGCTGCCGCGCCACCTACGCGGTCGCCGGCGCCAACATGACCATGACGCTGACCTGCGCCAGTCGACGCCTACAAGTTCCAGCTCTCGGCCAATGTCGACGACCGAACGGCGGCGCGGTCACGGGGACCTGGAGCGAAGCGAGCCGCAACATCAGCGGCACGCTGCAGGGCCGCGGCGGCGGCGGCAGTTTCCAGGTCGTGGCCAGCACCGCCGGCTTCAACGCCAACATCTCGCTGCGCACCGCGGGCAACAAACAGTCGATCAGCATGCGCGGCCGACAGCCAGTTCCGCGGGGCCGCGATCTCGTTGTCGAAATAGCTGGTCCGAACGGCCATTGGATCACGACCAACAAAAAGGCCGCCCAGCGAGGCGGCCTTTGCTCATCATCAGCCGTGAAAAGAGATCGGCTTACTTGAGGCCCAGGCTGCTGCACCACCACGACACATCGTTGTTCCTCCACCGTACAATCCGTGTAGCTCGTGTAGGTCTTGCGATCGTGGCATTGACCCGATGAGATCACGGGCCAGGTCGTGCCGGAGCATTTGTTGTTGTCGACGGGGTTACCGACGGTGATCCCTGCGCTGGCGGGCGCAGTGGTGTTTCGTGCGCTGGCGGGCGCGATTGACAAAATTGCGATAGATAGGCCCGCAACGATCAGTGACGGAGCTTTCATGGCTATCCCTCCCAAATTCCGGGACGGCGAAATGCCGTTCCGCGCGCAAAAAATACCACAGCCAAGGGTGGTGACAGCGCTCACATTAAATCAGGACAGCTCCGCTCAAGTGCGCACACTCTCCCGGAACGTGCGTGCTTCCTAGCTCGTCTTCGGCTTGGCAAGACGCTTGGCGGTTTCCGTCATGGTCTTCGCCACCAGCAGCGCCTGCTCCTTGGTGAAGGCGAAGTCCTGCACGCCCTTATGCGTGGTCAGCGACAGCACCATGACATGCGGCTCGTGCTCGGGCCATCCGGTGGCAAAGGCGGTGACGAAATCGGCTGAAGCTTTTCTCTCAGACATGTTTCTCTCAGACATGGCTATCCAAACTCCTCACGCACCGGGAACGAAGGCGGTGACTTCGATCTCGACCTTGGCCCTGACATCGACGAGGCCATCGATGTAAAGCAGGGTCGAGGGCGGGAAGTTGCGCCCCAAGGTTTCCTTCCAGGCGGCGCCGATACCGGGACCGGCAGCCTCATATTCGCTGCGGCTGGTGAGATACCAGGTCGAGCCGCACGATGTGCTCCGGGCCGGCGCCCGCCTCGCCCAGGAGCTTGATGATCCGCTTCAGCGCGGAACCGACCTGGGCGGCCATCTCGCTCGGGTATTCGCCCTTCTCGTCGCCGCCGGTCTGGCCCGCCAGCACGATCCAGCGGCCGGGGGCGTTGAACTCGACGCCATGCGAAAAGCCGCGCGGTTTCGACCATTCGGCCGGTTGCAGGATGCGCATCTTGGTTTCCTCCGGGATTTGATGCGATCCCCTTAGCATCGATCGCGGCACGCCTCCCACCTCGATTTTCGGGCGTTGCGCATCGCTGTTCCCCTTAAATTGCGCATTGCAACTTGCCCGGGGGGAAGCGATACCGCGGCCGTCCTCACCCCGATCCCCTTGCCGGCAAGTCAGAGATGCAACCAATCCCTTCCAAACCAATGGCCGCGCTGTGGATGGCCGGTTGGCTGGCGCTGATGCTGGTAATGGTGGTTGCGGGCCGCGAGGCGACGCGCGAATTGAACGTCTTCGAGCTGATGGAAATCCGCTCGGTGATCCGCTTTTTCCTGCTCCTGCCGTTCGTCTATGGCAACGGCGGCTTCGCGACGATCAAGACCAAGCGTCTGCCGCAACACATCGCACGCAACCTGATCCACTACGGCGCACAGCTTGGCTGGTTTTTCGCGCTGACGTTGATCCCGATCGGCCAGGTGGTGGCGATCGAATTCACCATGCCGATCTGGACCGCGATCCTTGCAGCAAGCTTCCTCGGCGAACGCATGACGGCCTGGAAGCTTTCCGCGATCCTGCTCGGCATCGTCGGCGTCATCATCATCGTCCGGCCCGCGACCGGCGAGGTCAATCCGGGCCAGCTGATCGCGCTTGGGGCCGCGGTCGGTTTCGGCATTTCGATGGCCCTGGTCAAATCGCTGACCCGGACCGAGAGCGCGCTGGCGGTGATCTTCTGGATGATCGTGGTGCAAGCCGTCGCAGGTTTCTTGCCGACGCTCTATGTCTGGGTGTGGCCGTCGGCTTATGTCTGGGGTCTGGGTCATGGTGATCGCGCTCTGTGGCACCTTCTCGCATTACTGCCTCGCGAGCGCGATGCGCTACGCCGATGCAACCATCGTCGTGCCCATGGACTTCCTGCGGGTTCCGCTCACCGCCACCGTCGGCTGGCTCGTCTATGCGGAGCGGCTCGATCTCTACACGGTGCTCGGCGCGGCGCTGATCCTGACCGGCAATCTCTTGAATCTGAAGCCGAATGCCCC
The DNA here is from genome assembly GCA_963739755.1 of uncultured Alphaproteobacteria bacterium. GTDB lineage: Bacteria > Pseudomonadota > Alphaproteobacteria > Rhizobiales > Xanthobacteraceae > Bradyrhizobium. Next base: position 4,244 of record CAVUCB010000066.1, read on the forward strand.
GATTCCGGCCGGCGCCGACGACCTGAGATTTTTACCGTCGGGCGCGACAAAACGCATCATCCCCTCGCCTTTCCAACGAGCGGTGCGGGCAGGCACGGGCTGTTCTCATTTTTTGTGGCGCGGCGCCGGGACGTTTTCGTGTAAGCTACGGCATTAGAGATTTGTTGCTTTCCTTTTCGATTCTGCTGGGGATTTCAGATGCGCTACCTGACCCTCCTTGTTTCCCTCTTCTGCATACTGTTCAGCGTGGAGTCGGCACTGGCCGACAAGCGCGTCGCCTTTGTCGTCGGCAATGGCGCCTACAAGAACGTCGCGCAGCTCCCGAACCCGCCGCTCGATGCCAAGGCGATGGCGGGCGTGCTGCGCAATGTCGGCTTCGAGGTGGTCGAAGGCACCAACCTCACCCGCGACAAGATGACGGAAAAGCTGCTCGACTTCGGCAAGCGCGCGCAAGGCGCCGATGTCGCCGTGTTCTATTATGCCGGCCACGGCATCGCGATCTCCGGCAGCAACTATCTCCTGCCTGTTGACGCCGACATCAAATCGGAGATGGACGTCAAGCTCGGCGCCGCCATCAACATCGACCTGACGCTCGACCAGACCATGGGCGACGCCAAGGTCAAGCTGGTGTTCCTCGACGCCTGCCGCGACAACCCGTTCGCCGCCAAGATCAAGGCGACCTCGACCCGCAGCGTCTCCGTCGGCCAGGGTCTCGCCGAAATGAAATCCGGCGAAGGCACGCTGATCGCGTTCGCGACCGGCCCCGGCCAGACTGCGCTCGACGGCACCGACGGGCAGCAACTCGCCGTTCACCCGCGCGCTGATCGCCCATATCACCCAGCCGGGCATCGAGATCCAGCAGGCCATGACCGAGGTCCGCGCCCAGGTCAATGACGAGACCAGCAAGGGTCAATTGCCCTGGGGCCACACCAACCTGACCGGCGCGGTCTATCTCAACCCGGCGCCGGTGCAGACCGCGGCAGTAGCGCCGGCGAATGCTTCACCGGCTCCGGCGGCCGCGCCGAGCGGCGCCGGCAGCGATGTCGAGCTCGAGTTCTGGCGTTCGGTCAAGGACTCCAACAAGCCGGAAGAGCTCAACGCCTATATCACCAACTATCCGAACGGCCAGTTCAAGCCGCTGGCGCTGTCCCGCATCGCCTCGCTCCAGAGCGGCGGGAAGGACACCGCCAAGGACGCCGGCGGCAAGGACATGACCCGCAATCTGGCGGCCGTTGATCCCGCGACCTTCACCGAAGACGCAAGCCAGCTCACCGAGGACCAGATCGGCCTCGACCGCGGGCAGCGCAAGGACGTGCAGCGCCGCCTCACCGGGATCGGCTTCGACACCAAGGTCACCGGCAAGTTCGATGACGATACAAGGGTCGTAATCAGGCGCTGGCAGGCCGCACGCGGCTATCCCACGACCGGCTATTTCAACAAGCTTCAGCACAAGGCGCTGCTGAGTGAGATCGTCGCGACCACACAGACCAGCTCCGACAACTCCGAGAGCCGTCCGGCGCGCCACAGCGAAGGCGGTGGCGGCGGCCGTCATTATCGCAGCAGCGGTGGTGGTGGAGGCGGCGGCGGTGGCGGCGGTGGCAACCCCGGCGCCTTCATGGGCGGCATGATCGGCGGCATGATGGGCGGCATGATGCGCCATTGATCGAGCGAACCGGGCACAAGCATAAGAAAAAGCCCGGCTCGCGCCGGGCTTTTTTTGTTTGTCGTGCCGCCTTCGGCTATTTCCCGGCGGCCTTGCGCAACGCATCGTTGATGCGGTCCTGCCAGCCCGGTCCGCCGCCTTGAAAATATTCCAGCACGTCCTGATCGATCCGCAGCGTCACCTGCTCCTTGACACCGGGCACCGCGGTCTTCTTCGCCGGCGCCTCGGCGATCTTGGCGGTGACCTTTTTGAACGCTGCCTCCGCCTCGGTGCGGGCGTCGTGCAATGTCCGGGGACGTCGCGGTTGGTCGGCCATCTCAAATCCCTTCAAACAACACGGTGGAGATATAGCGCTCCGCGAACGACGGCACGATCGCCAGAATGGTCTTGCCGGCGTTTTCCGGCCGCTTGCCGAGCTCGATCGCGGCCGCAATGGCCGCGCCCGAAGAGATGCCGCCGGGAATGCCTTCCGTGCGCGCCAGCGCGCGCGAGATCTCGATCGCGGTGGCGCTGTTGACCTTGACGATCTCGTCGATCACGGAGCGGTCGAGAATGTCGGGGATGATGCCGGCGCCGATGCCCTGGATCTTGTGCGGCGAATGCGTCCCGCCCGACAACACCGGGCTTTCCTCCGGCTCGACCGCGACCACCCGCAGCGACGGCAGGCGCGGTTTGAGCACCTGGCCCACACCGGTGATGGTGCCGCCGGTGCCGACGCCGGCAACGAAGATGTCGAGCTTGCCGCCGGTGTCGTTCCAGATCTCCTCGGCGGTGGTGCGGCGATGGATTTCCGGGTTGGCGAGGTTCTTGAACTGCTGCGGTATCACCGAATTGGGGGTGGCCCGCTGCAATTCCTCGGCCTTGGCAATCGCGCCATTGATGCCTTCTGCGGCCGGCGTCAGCACCAGCTCGGCGCCGAAATAGACCAGCATCTTGCGCCGCTCGATCGACATCGAGTCCGGCATGACCAGCTTCAACTTGTAGCCGCGCGAGGCCGCTACATAGGCAAGCGCGATCCCGGTATTGCCCGAGGTCGGCTCGATCAGGGTGGTATCGGCATTGATCAGCCCGGCCTTCTCCATGGCGGTCACCATTGCCGTGCCGATACGGTCCTTCACGCTAGCTGCCGGATTGAAATATTCGAGCTTGGCGAGGATGGTCGCGTTGGCCCCGTGCGCCTTGGGCAATTTGAGCAAGCGCACAATCGGCGTGTCGCCGATCGCATCGACAATGGAGTCGAACACCCGCCCGCGGCCCGGACGGTGCGCGACAGGCGTGACGGACGGCGCATTCATGGCGATCTCCCTCTCTGCAATGTACGTGGAATTAGCCGGTCCCGTGGACTTAGGGGCAGCCCGTGCCGGCGCGCAAGTGGCAATTGCGTGTTTCATTCTCCGGGGCACGGTGCTTGAACGAGATCAGGCGGCATCCTTCGGTTGCACTGCACGCGTGACGGCAAGTGCGCCGCGGCTTGAGTCAAATGTAACGAAAATCGCTGGCAATGCGCGACAACTTGTCACTCGTCACCCAGCCACGCTTGGCTCGCGAGAAATCACAACTCGCTGCGTTGCAAAATTAATTTTTATCCGATTGCGCAAAACGACCGCATTTATGTTGCGGCATCGTCAAACATTCCAGTGTATGGTAGCCTCAGGTTTCGAACGCAAGGAAGGGTCAACGATGTCAGCAATTGCTGAAGTCCTGTCGACCGTCGCGCACAACCCCGATCCGCGCGGAAGCGCTCTGCCGACCTGTCCGGTCTGCGCGGATTCGATGGTGGCTGCTGAAGCGTCCGCTTACCTCACGGACAACATCATCAGCTATCTCTGGACCTGCGACACCTGCGGTTACGGCTTCGTGACCAAGCATGCGCTTAAGCGCTTTGCGTGCAACTAGTCCGGTGGCTTAACGCGGCGCGATGCCGCCGCGTTCCCAGTCGGTGCACGTCATCTCGTAAAAATTAGCGAAGCCCCCCTGCGAAATCGCGTCTCTGGTGTCGTGCACCAGGGGCCGGTGATCGCGCGCTCCCGGGTTTTTGACGTTTCAAAATCGGAGTATCCGGGTGAGCCAGCCTGACTTTGAGGGAGTGAGCCCGGTATTTCCGGTCTCCGACGTTGCCGCTGTTCTGGCGTTTTACCGAGAATCTCTGGGTTTCGACGTCGCCTGGACGTGGGGAGACCCTCCAACGCACGCCAACGTCTGCCGCGGCCACATCGATATCAGCCTCACGCTGAAATCAGAGGTGGCAGGTAGCGGCGAGGCCTATGTCGGCGTTCGCGGGGTGGATGCGCTTTTTGCCGAACTGCGAGGTCGCAACGTCGCATGTGGCGAGTTGGCCGACCGGGCCTGCGGAATGCGGGACTTTGCGGTTACAGATCCGGACGGCAACCGGATCGTATTTGGTGAGGCTGTCGCCGGCTAGATTAGCGCTGGGCGATATCTCCCCGCGCCCAATCGCTCCTCGTCCGCTCATAAAATTCCGTAAACGTGCCCCGCGAAATCGCGTCCCTGATGTCACCCATCAGGCGCTGGTAATAGGCGATGTTGATCTCCGAGAGCAGCATCGCCCCCAGCGCCTCGCCTGATTTGACGAGGTGGTGCAGATAGGCACGCGAGGTCTCGCGGGTCGCCGGCCAGTCGCTGGCCTCATCCAACGGCCGGGGATCGTCGGCGTGGCGGGCATTGCGCAGGTTGACCTGGCCGTGGCGGGTGAAGGCGACGCCGTGGCGGCCGTTCCGTGTCGGCAGCACGCAATCGAACATATCCATGCCGCGCCTGATGCTTTCGAGCAGATCGTCCGGCGTGCCGACGCCCATGAGATAGCGCGGCCGGTCGGCCGGCAGATGCGGCGCGACCTCCTCGATCATGGCCAGCATCACCGCCTGCGGCTCGCCCACCGCGAGCCCGCCGATGGCGTAGCCGTGGAATCCGGTGGCGACGGTGCCGCGCGCGCTCAAGTGCCGGAGCTCCGGCACGTCGCCGCCCTGCACGATGCCGAACAGCATGTAGCCAGCAGGCGCCGCCTCGAAGGCGCGTTTGCTTCGCTCGCCCCAGCGCAGCGACAGCTGCATCGCCCGCTCGATGTCGGCCTTCTCCGCCGGCAGCCGCACGCATTCGTCCATCTGCATGGCGATGTCGCTTCCGAGCAGGCGCTGCACCTCGATCGAGCGCTCCGGCGACAGCTCGACCTTGGTGCCGTCGATATGCGAGCGGAAGGTCACCGCGTGCTCACCGACCTTGCGCAGATCCGATAACGACATCACCTGGAAACCGCCGGAATCCGTCAGCATCGGACCGTTCCAGCCGGTGAATTTCTGCAGGCCGCCGAGGGCTGCGATCCGCTCCGCGCTGGGGCGCAGCATCAGGTGATAGGTGTTGCCGAGCGCGATATCGGTGCCGGCATCGCGCAGGTCGCGCCAGTGCATGCCCTTCATGGCGCCGGCCGTGCCGACCGGCATGAAGGCGGGCGTGCGGACCACGCCATGCGGCGTGGTCAGGCGGCCGGTGCGCGCGCCTCCGTCGGTCGCGAGCAGCTCGAAGTGATTGGGAAGGCTCATGGAGCGGCTTATCGCGTAAGGACTGCGTTCATTGCAACCTCGATCCGCAGATCAAGCGCGTCCAAAGCCGTTGACGCGCCTGTCTTCCGCCCATATGGTCCCACGTCATGATGACCGTGAAAACCACCACGAAAACCGGCAAGCCTTTTGGGGCTTCGGGAGTCGTGCGCGAATAGGTTAACGGCCGCGTATCATCCGAACCGAAGCCCCGCCTGATGAAGGTCCGGGGCTTTTTTATTGCCTGAGCATCACCCAAAGGAGAGCGAAGTGAGTGACGATCCCGTTGTAGCCATTGCCGGCGTGACCGGCGCTGTAGGTCGCGAGTTCATTGCCACCATGGACAAGCGCGGCTTTCGCGTGGGCAAGCTGAAAGCGCTGGCAAGCGCGCGCTCAGCGGGCAAGAGGCTCAACTTCCGCGGCCAGGAGATCGTCATCGAGGAGCTCACCGCGGACTCTTTTGCCGGCGTCGACCTCGCGCTGTTCTCGGCCGGCAGCGGCATCGCCAAGACCTACGCGCCGATAGCGGTGAAGGCGGGTGCTGTCGTGGTCGACAACTCCTCGGCGTTCCGAATGGATCCGAACGTGCCGCTGGTGATCCCGGAGATCAACGGCAACCGCATCCGCGACCACAAGGGCATCATCGCCGTTCCGAACTGCGCGGCGATCACCGCACTGGTGCCGCTGTGGCCGATCCACAAGCAGAACCGCATCAAGCGCGTCATCATTGCGACCTACCAGGCCGCAAGCGGCGCCGGCGCGGCCGCCATGGAAGAGCTGGTGGAGTCGACCCGGGCGAACCTGCGCGGCGAGGTTTATCCGCCCAGGGTGATGCCGCATCCCTATGCGTTCAACCTGTTCAGCCATAACACCGCGATCGATCCCGAGACCGGCTACAACACCGAGGAGACCAAGGTCATCCACGAGACCCGGAAAATCTTCGAGGACGAGAAGATCGCGGTCGGCGTGACCTGCGTGCGCGTGCCGGTGCTGCGCGCGCATTGCGAAGCCATCACCTTCGAATGCGAGAAGCCGATCTCGGAGACGCGGGTGCGCAACATCCTCGCCGGCGCCCCGGGCGTGCGGCTGGTCGACGATCGCACGGGCAATTACTTCCCGATGCCGATCGATGCGTCGGGCCAGGACGACGTCCTGGTCGGCCGCATCCGCCAGGATCTCAGCGACCCCACCGGCCATTCGATCTCGATGTTCGTGGCGGCGGACCAGCTGTTGAAGGGTGCGGCGCTCAACGCCGTGCAGATCGCGGAGATGCTGCCGCAGCGCGCGATGGCGTGAGGCTTCGAACGTAAGGTGGGCAAAGGCGCGCAAGCGCCGTGCCCACCATCTCTCCCGCGGCACCATGGTGGGCACGCTTCGCTTTGCCCACCCTGTGATTTATTTCTTATCCGCGCGCCCGAAACAACAGGCACGCATCGCCGTACGAATAGAACCGATACCCCGCCGCGATCGCGTGCGCATAGGCGTGCTTCATGGCCTCCAGGCCGGAGAAGGCCGAGACCAGCATGAACAGGGTCGAGCGCGGCAGATGGAAGTTGGTCAGGAGCACGTCGACCGCGCGGAAACGATAGCCGGGCGTGATAAAGATCGCGGTCTCGCCCTCGAACGGCGCGATCGTGCCGTCGTCGCGCGCGGAGCTCTCGAGCAGCCGCAGCGAGGTGGTGCCGACGGCGACGATGCGGCCGCCTTTGGCGCGCGCCTCGTTCAGCGCGGCAGCGGTTGACGCGGACAGGCTGCCCCATTCCGAATGCATCTTGTGGCCAGCGGTGTCGTCGGCTTTCACCGGCAGAAAGGTCCCTGCCCCGACATGCAGCGTCAGGCGCTGCAGGCCCACGCCATGGGCGAGCAAGGCCGCTTCCAGCGCCGGCGTGAAATGCAGCCCGGCGGTCGGCGCGGCGACCGCGCCCTGCTCAGCCGCGAACATGGTCTGATAGTCTTCGAGATCGCGCTCGTCGGGCGCGCGTTTTCCCGCGATATAGGGCGGCAGCGGCGGGCTGCCGAGATCGGCGATGGCCTGGTCCAGTGCGGGCCCGTGGAAGGTGAACGACAGCGTCACCTCTCCGTCGGCGCCCTTGCGCTCGACCTCGGCATCGAGATGGCCGAGCAGGCAGACCTTGCCCTCATTGCCAAAGCGGATGCGATCGCCCTCGGCAAGCTTTTTCGCCGGCTTGACCAGCGCCTGCCAGCGCGAGCCGTCGAGCCGCTTGATCAGGGTCGCATCGATCTTCGGCTCGGTCGCGCGCCCGATGCGGCGGCCGCGAAGCTGCGCCGAGATCACCCTGGTGTCGTTGACCACGAGCACGTCGCCGGGCTCGAGCCATTTCGGCAGGTCGGGTATGCCGGCATCGCGTAGCACGCCGTCGCCCTGCACTACCAGCATCCGTGCGGAATCGCGCGGGCTGGCGGGCCGCAGCGCGATGTTTGCTGCCGGTAGCTCGAAGTCGAAAAGGTCGGTTCGCATGTACGGCCTTCTAGCTCGCGAAATGGCGTTTGACGATTGGCCGCAGCCGATCGCGCAGCCAGTTCAGGCCGGGATCCCTGCTCCTGCCGCTGCACCAGACCATCGCATGCGGCAGCGGGGAAAGCGGAAACGGAACTTCCATGCTTTCCAGCCGCCAGGCGCGCCGTGCTTCCTTCATGGCGAGCGCCGGCAAGGTCGACAGCAGGTCGGAACTGGCCAGGACCGGTGCGACCGCGCCAAAATTCGGAACCCATCCGGCGATGGTCCGCGACAGGCCAGCGGCGGACGCGGCAACATCGACGGGGCTCGCCACGGCGTCGCCAACCCGCACCATCAGATGCGGCGTGCGCGCCCAGGTTTCCGCATTCCAATCACGAAACGCCGGATGCTTGGCGCGCCCGAAGCAGCGCCAGCCGAGCGCGCCGGCGGCTTCACCGGTCACGCCCTGGGGCAAACGCAATTCCGACGGCACGATCGCGATGTCGATCAGTCCTTCGGCGACGTCGAGCAAGGTCGGCTCGCGCGGCGCGGTCCATTCCATGGCGACGCCGGGCGCCTCGCGGCCAAGCCGCGTCATCAACTCGGTGAACAGCGCCAGCATGAAATCGGGCGCCGCCAGCCGGAACACGCGACGCGAACTCTTGGGATCGAACGCATGCTGCGGCGACAGCACGCGCTGGATGCCGGAGAGCATGGGACGGGCCTGCTCGATCAGATCGAGCGCCAGCGCGGTCGGCTGCATCCGCGCCCCGCCCTTGATCAGCAAGGGATCGCCGAACTGCTCGCGCAGCCGCGACAGCGAGTGGCTGACGGCCGACTGGGTGCGCCCGAGCCGGTCGGCGGCGCGGGTCACGCTCCGCTCCGTCATCAAAACATCGAACACGACCAAGAGGTTGAGGTCGAAATGGCGTAAATCGATTTCATTCATGATGGGCTATAATTACTCATTAGATCGATTATCGATTTCCGTCCATATCAGCGGCCCTGCAAACGAAAACTTGAGGACGAGATGAAACGAATGTTTGCCGCCGGTGCTCTGTTGGCCGCCACCCTCGCCGCGCCGGCCGTCCAGGCCGAAATGAGCGCGGATGCCGTCCGCGCAGCGGTGGCGCCGTTCTACAAGGCGCTCAATGCCGAGTTCGCCAAAGACAGCGCGGACCTGATCAGGCAGGCCACCGCGCCGGAATGGGTCTCGTGCCGCGGCAATGAGGCCTGCAACACCCGCGACGAAGTCATTGCCGGCGTCGGCGCGCAGCTGAAATCCGTCCCCGACCTCAAGTGGCAAATCAAGGATGTGCTGGTGTCAGGCAATCAGGTCACCGTACGCGGCGAAGCCACCGGCACGCCGGCGGGCGAATTCTTCGGCGCGCCACACACCGGCAAATCGTTCAAGGTGATGTCGATCGACGTGCACACGCTTCAAGACGGCAGGATGATCCGCTCCTATCACATCGAGGACTGGATCGGCGCGGTACGGCAGTTGAGCGCGAACTAGCGCAAGCATCGTTTGGTGCGAGCAGGTAGGACTTGTCGGCCAGTCGCCGACAAAGCCCGATCGCTATCGGGAGTCGAGCTGAACCGGCGCGAGGCCGCATGCTGCGCATCCAGCCCAGCGGCGTCGTGCCGAGAAACATCCTGAAATGTCGTTCCAGCGTGCGCGGGGGGACGCCGCTGACGGCGGCAAGGGAACTGAGATAGACTGGCTCGGACAAATGACCGCGACGCCAATCAAGCGCCCGTATCAGGTCCACCGGCAGCGCCGACGGGTCTGGCAGCAGGGCGATCTCGGCTTTCGATTCCAGGTTGGGCGCCGACATGCTGACACACCCTCCGAACCAGTCGCACGGGAAGCATACACCGCCTTTTTCCGGTTTCATGGCGAAATGTGTATAGTGAGGCGGAAACCGTATAGCGGGCGGTTCAGAGGTCCGCCCAATCTACCCCGAGTGCAGCTGCGACAATGGGAGGCGGATCATGATGAGAGCATCCCTTTCACTGGCGACGGTATTGATAGGCGTATCATTCGCTTGTCCCCTCCGTGCCCAATCGGACGACGACAAGCTCGGCAAGGTGCATTTCGAGACGTCGTGCAATGCGGAGGCACAAAAGTCATTCGACCGCGGCATGCTGTATCAGCACTCGTTCTGGTACCGCGCCTCGCAGAAGATGTTCGAGGACACGCTGAAGGCAGATCCCTCCTGCAGCATTGCCTATTGGGGCATCGCCCTCAGCCTGTTGTGGAATCCGCATACGGCGCCGCCGGCAAAGAATCTCGCGGAGGGGGCGGCGGCGATAGAGAAAGCGAGAACGGCCGGCTTCAAGACGGAGCGCGAGCAAGCCTATGTCAACGCGCTGGCGGTGATGTATAAGGATTACGACAAGATCGATCACCACACCCGCGTCGTGGCCTATGCGAAGGCGATGGAAGCCCTTGCGCAGCGCTACCCGGACGACGACGAGGCGCAGATCCATTATGCGCTTGCGCTCAACACGTCGGCCTCTCCGGCCGACAAGACCTATGCCAACCAGCTCAAGGGCGCGGCCATCCTGGAGCCGATCGCCTTGCGGCAGCCGCTGCATCCGGGCGTGGCGCACTACCTGATCCATCTCTACGACTATCCGGCGATCGCAGACAAAGGCATCGAAGCGGCGCGGCGCTACGCCAAGATCGCACCAGACGCGCCACATGCTCTGCACATGCCCTCGCACATCTTCACGCGGGTCGGATATTGGAACGACTCGATCGCGTCCAATCTCGCCTCGGCGCAGTCCGCGAAGGAATTCGAGCGACTTCTCCGAAGAGCTGCATGCGATGGACTATCTGGTTTATGCCTATCTGCAGCTCGCTCAGGACGACAAGGCCAAGACGGTGATCGACGAGATGAGGACCGTCACCGGTTTCAGCGAGACCTTCATTGCTGGGCCTTACGCCGAGGCAGCCTCCCCCGCGCGCTACGCCCTGGAGCGCGGCGACTGGAAAGCAGCGGAAGGGCTGACAGTGCGACCAAGCCCGCTGGCCAACGTGCAGGCAATCACCTATTTCGCCCGCGCCCTCGGAGCTGCGCGGGCTGGCGATCCCGAGGCGGCCAAACCTGATGTCGCGAAACTCGGCGAGCTTCGTGACAAGCTTCGCGAAGCGAAGGATGCCTATTGGTCCGAACAGGTCGATATCCAGGCCAGGGTCGCCTCCGCCTGGGTACTCTACGCCGACGGTAAAAAAGACGACGCGCTGAAGGCCATGAGCGATGCCGCCGACGCGGAGGACCGCACCGAGAAGCATCCAGTGACACCGGGCGTTCCCAAGCCGGCGCGCGAGCTCTATGGCGAGATGCTGCTCGACAGGGGCAATGCGAAGGAGGCTCTGACGACCTTCGAGGCGACGCTAAAAAAGGAACCGAACCGGCTCGGAGCCTATGCTGGCGCCGCGAGGGCGGCGGCGCAACTTGGCGACACCACCAAGGCGCGGCAATATTTCGGCAAAGTCGTCGAACAAGCCGGCAATCAAACTAACACCCGCACCGAGGTCACCGATGCGAGAGCCTATCTCGACGGGCATTAGGAAGATTACGCGGAAGATGCGCGACGCAATGTCGGTGACAGTGCCGCTTGCGCTGAGCGTGCTCGTGACATCCGCGAATGCTGACCCGCTGCAGATCGTCGGCTATTCGGGCTATCTCGGGGAATGGGAGTTGACGGCTGCCGTCACACCAGAGGGCTCATCCGCAGACGTCAGATATTCGGGAGCCCTGCTGATGAAACATGTGGGGCTGTGCACCCAGGACGGACCAGAGGAAAAAAGCGGCAAGATACGTATTCGGATGCCCCCGTCGTCGTCGCAGCTTGAGGCGACGCTATGGGTCGACGGCGTCGAATGCAGCTACAAGGGAGTACTGGCGGATTTTTATAGCGGCAACATGAACTGCATAGGCCGAGCAGCAGTGCCACTCAAGCTGTGGGTGAAATAACCTGGCTCTGCCTTCCCAGAGCATGATCCGGAAAAGCATGTAGCGGTTCCAAGTCAATAGAGATTCCGCGGTGACCAGCGCATGTCTGCGCTAACCCCGAAAGCGGACATCTCTCGGTTTATGGATGCACGCCCTAGCTCGTGGGCTCTTCGACATCGAGCGTGATCGACACCTTCAGGAGCGGCGCTTCCTCCTCGCGCACATCGACGATCACCCGGCATGCGCTGCCGCTGATGAAGGCGTCGCGCGCGATCGAGGCTCCGGTCGCGACCGCCTCCTTACGCACCTCGTCGCCACCGACAAATTCCTGCCCCCCATCGTCGCGGATGAGCCGGCCGTTCTCCTGGATGTGGAAGTGGAACCTGGGCATGAAATCTCAAAGCGCTGGTGACTGATGCAGGTAACGACGGTCGAAGTCGGCCAGTTCCAGGAACCTTTGTTCGCTGAGAACGGTCACCTGCCCGCGGTGAAAATCGACAATGCCGTCCTCCCTCAATTGCCTGATCACGCGGTTGGCGTGAACGGCGGTAATCCCCAGGGCCTCGCCGACCTGCTCCTGCGTGAGCGGCATTTCAAATCCGTTTGGCTTGATCCGGCCAATGACTTTCAACCGCTCGCGCAGTTCGACCATCACGTGGGCGAGCCGGGCCGGCGCGGGACGCTGCCCGACATTGACAATCCATTCGCGAAACATGGCGGCGTCGATCAGCGTATCGCGCCAGAAGATCTCGGCGACGTTCGGCCTGCGGCGATGCAGTTGCTGCAACGTCTCATGGGCGATGAAGCCGAGCGTGCAAGGCGTCAGGGTGGAGAGGTCATGATCCATGACGTGCAGAAACAGGCTCATGAGATCGGGGATTTCGCCGGAAATGTGGATCGAGAGGATCTGCCTCTTGCCTTCCGATGTCGTCTTGGAGCGCGCACAAAATCCCTCGGCGATGAGGCAGCACTCGGTGGCGCGCTGACCGTCGCGCACGACGGCGCGGTCGGCCGCGTAGTCTTTCACCGTGATCGGCAGCGCGCGCACTGTCTCAATGTCTTCGTCCGAAATGCCGTCGGAGATGCGCAGCCGTCTGAGGAGCGCAGCGGAAATGGTTTCGGCGGACACGCAAGGCTCCCGTCATTGTAGCGGAACCGGGGCGCTGAATGGGCCGCCCGCAAGAAAACCCGCCAAGAAAATCCGCCGAGAAAACCCGCGGAGACGGGCGCCGGTTCCAACATAGGTTAAGGACGGCGGGCCGCCTGGGTGATTGGCTTGTGCCCGGATGAGGCGAACCATGACCAGGAAACGCAATCGCAAGCGACCGGAGCTGTCCTTCCAGGACCGCTTGAACAAGTTCACCCAGGAGGCCTGCGCGGCCGCCAAAAAACTGCCGCCGGGCGCGGAGCGCAGCGATCTCCTGCAGAAGGCGCGCGAAAGCGAAGCCGCCGCCAAAATCGACCGATGGCTGTCCTCGCCGGGACCGCAAAGCCCGAAATAGCTGCAGCTACCGCTTCGAATTGACGTCGGATCGCTTGGGCACGACGTCCTCATCACGCCTGGTGGTGCGCGGACGCGGCGGCGACTTCGGAATTCCCGCCTGCCCGCCTTGCTTGCCGCCCATGTCCTGCTGGCCCTCGAGCTCGTTTTCCCGCTTCGGCCGAGCTGGGGCGGTTCTTGATTTCAAGCCAAAATTCCTGGCCACGTTTGAACTCCATCGACAACTCCGAGCCAACGCCGAGAGCCGTCCGAAGTTCTTGCTTTTCTCGAGCGGAATCCCCTAATTCGTGAGGCTGCGGCCATTTCATCCAAAACGACGACAGCCAATGGCAAGTCCGGTACTCCCGCTTCTCGGCGCCTGCGTCGCCTTTGTCGTGCTTGGCTCCCAGGCGCACGCACAATCTGCTGCCGCCGTGCTCGATTGCGACGCCGCCAAAAATGCGAAGGCGCCCGTGGAGCTGAGCTTCCATCTTGCCGATGGCACGCGCGTGACCTCGCAGATGCATCGCGAAAACGCCGCCGCTGCAGACTTCGTCTATTGGTCGCGCGTTGAGTTTGGAACGTCCACCTTCGTCACCAAATACAGCTTTGTCGGAGGCCTGCCGACCGAAAGCCAGGAGAGTTCGACGCTTTCCGGCAAGCTCAAGTCGACGACCCGAAAATTCAGTTTTGAAGGTCTTTCCGGAGATTTCGATCGCCGGTCCGATATCCAGTACAAGCTGACCATTACGGCCGCCTATGCCGATGGCACGACGGCCGAGACTTCGGTCACCAATTCATATCAGTTCAAATCAGAGGACACGGTCACCGTCGGCTCGTGTGTGCTGGATGCCATCCACGGCGCGACCAATATTCTGGAGCCCAGGACCGGCAAGAGCACGTCGGGCTTCCAGATCTATTTCCCCGAATTGAAGCTGGCGGTGCTCGACCGCGAACGAGAGCCCGCGATCGACGGGCTGAAGACGACCTTCACGCCCATCACGCCGATTTCCTGACGCGGGCTGGCGGGATCAGGCCGCGTCGGCCGCCATGTGCGCCTTGACGATCTTGTCGGGATTTTCACCGGCTCGCCGCGCTTGATCTTGTCGACGTTGTCCATGCCGTCAGTGACCTTGCCCCAGACGGTGTACTGGCCGTTGAGGAAGGAGGCATCGTCGAAGCAGATGAAGAACTGGCTGTCGCCGGAGTCCGGGCTCGCCGCGCGCGCCATCGAGGTGGTGCCGCGCACATGCGGTTCCTTGTTGAACTCGGCCTTCAGCTTCTTGCCGGAACCGCCGGTGCCGGTGCCATGCGGGCAGCCGGTCTGCGCCATGAAGCCATCGATCACGCGATGGAACACGATACCGTCGTAAAATCCTTCGCGCACCAGTTCCTTGATCCGCGCGACATGGCCCGGCGCAAGATCGGGCCGCATCTCGATGGTGACGGGGCCCTGGGTGGTTTCAAGGATCAAAGTATTTTCGGTGGCAGCCATGCTCTCTTCTCTTGGGATTGAAGGTGGGTGCGGAACTGGACCGCAAAGGGGTGGCCGGGGATCGCGGCGGCCAGCGTCTCTGTAAATGGCATCGGCGTACAGCGTTGCAATGCCTCCATGACCGCAACGCGGTAGGCCAGCCGGTCGCTGTCGGTGGCCGTCGCCGATTTATAGGTAATCCTGGGTTTGCCCAGGATCTCGCCATTGCGGTTAAAGCTGAAGCGGACCGTGATGTCCATTGGGGTGGCGGCCGAGGCCGACGGCGGCTTCCAGCAGCCGAACAGCTTGTCGAACACGTCGTGGAGCGTATTGGCGGGAGAGCCACCCGGGCCGCGGGGCTGCGCCTGCGGTTGAGGCTGGCCCGGCGCCTGCGCGGAGGCGGACGCCAGACCGATCACGAGGAAAGCGGCGGACAGTTGGATCAATCGCTTGAAAGCTGTCATCGCCGCATCCCTCTTGGCCTTACTTCATGTCGGAAGCGACCTGGACCTTGATCATCTTGTCCGGGTCGGTGACCGTGCCGCTGGACGATCCCGGCGGCGCTTTCTTTAGCTTGTCGACAACGTCCATGCCCTGCACGACGTTGCCGATCACGGTGTACTGGCCGTTCAGAGACGACGCGTCGTCGAAGCAGATGAAGAACTGCGAATTGGCGGTATCGACGCTGTCGCCGCGGCGCGCCATGCCGACGATGCCGCGCTTGAACGGCACGTTGGAAAATTCCTGCTTCAGGTTCGGGTATTTCGAGCCGCCGGTGCCGTTGAAATTCTGGCCGTCGCCGGTCTGCGCCATGAAGCCGTCCATCACGCGGTGGAACGGCACGTTGTTGTAGTAGCCCTCGCGCGCGAGCTGCTCGAGGCGCTCGGCATGCTTTGGCGCGATGTCGGCGCGAAGCGCAATTACGATGCGGCCCTTGGTGGTATCGATCACGAGCGCATTCTTCTTGTCCAGATTGGCGGGCAGTGATTGCGCCAGGACGGGAACAGCAAAAAGCAACGCTGCGAGGAAGCCGAGGAGACGGGTCATGGAAACTCCGGATGGGATGTTCGGGGTGGGAGCATTCCGGGCAGCGACGGGTTTATCGCAAATCCCGTTACAACTTTTACGAAAGCCTTATAGTTTGCGCATGGCCTTTTTCGGAAAACCGGTGCCCACTTTTCCGGGCCATGCGCTGCCTAGCTCTTGAATTTCGCCTTCAGGCTGGCCGCAACCGAAGCCGGCACGAAGGCCGTTACGTTGCCGCCCATGCTGGCGATTTGGCGCACCAGTGTGGCGGTGATCGGGCGGACCGCGACCGAGGCCGGCACGAACACCGTATGCACCTCAGGCGCCATGGCCTCGTTCATACCGGCGATCTGCATCTCGTAGTCGAGGTCGGTGCCGTCGCGCAGGCCCCGGATCATGATGGTCGCCCCCCGCTTCTGCGCCTCGGCAACCGTCAGATTGTCGTACGTGACGGCCTCCAGCTTGCAGCCGGCCTTGGCGGCGATCGGGCCGAACACGTCCTGGATCATGGCCAGGCGCTCTTCGACCGAAAACAGCGGCTTTTTGCCTGGGTTGATGCCGATGGCGACGATCAGGCGGTCGCACAGGAAAACGGCCTGCCGGACCACGTCCAGATGGCCGTTGGTGACGGGGTCGAAGGAGCCGGCATAGAAGGCGATACGGGGCATGAAACGGTCCTACCCCGCCCCGCTGGCCCCCGCAAGCGGACTGGGTTCCCCCTCCACGCGGGTTTTTATCTTTCCTCGCGTTTCGAACCCCTTGCCGGGTTCTCGCGTCTTCTCCCTGGAACGACCGGCTTTGTTTCGTCCGGATGGCCGCGACGAAACAAAGCAGGAGCCGGACGAAACCAAATTCCGCTTCGCGCGAAGGCAACGGGAAACCGCCCATGGGTACTAAGCCATTAACCAAACGACAGGCCAAAAAGGCCATTCACAGGGGACGTCATGATCAAAGCTCTTTCGGTTATCGCTGTTGCCGCGTTTATTGCCGCAGCCCTTACCGTTCTTCCCGGCTTCGCGCCCCAGGTCGAAGCCTCGACCCCGCATGTGCTCGCCAAGGCCGACCGGCTCGATGTGCACCCGGTCGGACGTGACTGCTCCGAGCAGGCCTGGCCGAATTTCGAAGCCTCCTGCCTGCGCACCGTCGGGACCAAGACCGAGGTCCGGCAGGTGCGTCTGGTTACCGCTGACCGCACGCCATAAGGCGACGAGTTTCTTTGTAGCTCCAAGTTGACTTTCGGAGGTCAGGCGGGCGCCCTGGCCTCTCTTTTTTGAGTTGTTCCATGTCCGATTTTTTTCTCGCCGTAATTGGAGCCTTTATGGACCTTGGATCCAGCTCGCTAAATCGACGTCTGGCGACCGAGGAAACCGATCCGGAGCTTGCCGGGAAACGCGCCATCGAACGCGTTTTACGGAAGAATGGCGGGCAAGGCAGACGCGACAGATAGTAAAAAGGCCGCCCAGGAAAGCGGCCCTTTTCATTTCTGCTTCGATCAACGGAACGCCCGCCCGATAAAGGCTTCGGGCTCCAGCGCTAGCCGCCGTTGCCGTTTTCGCCGTTCTCGGTGTCCTCGCCGATATGCTCGACCGACACCACGTGCTCGTCCTCGGCGGTGTCGAACACGATCACGCCTTGCGTCGAGCGGCCGGCGATGCGGATGTCCTCGACCGGGCAGCGGATCAGCTGGCCCTTGTCGGTAACCAGCATGATCTGGTCGGAATCCTCCACCGGGAACGAGGCGACGAGCTTGCCGTTGCGATTATTCACGCTCATGGCGACAATGCCTTTGCCGCCGCGGCCGGTGGTGCGGTACTCGAACGACGAGGTCCGCTTGCCGTAGCCGTTCTCGCTGATGGTCAGCACGAACTGCTCGGCGGCCGACATCTCGACATAGCGCTGCTCGCCGAGCTCCATCGTGCCGGAGGCCTCCTCGTTGTCGCTTCCCGCCTCGTCCTCGACGCCGCCGCGGCGCACCGCATTGGCCCGGCGCAAATAGGCCGCACGCTCCTCGGCGTCGACGTCCATGTGGCGCAGGATGGTCAGCGAGATCAGCTTGTCGCCCTTGGGCAGCGCGATGCCGCGCACGCCCATCGAGGTGCGGCCGGTGAAGACGCGGACATCGCTGACGGGGAAGCGGATGCACTGGCCGCCGGCGGCCGTGAGCAGCACGTCGTCGCGCTCGGTGCAGATCTGCACGTCGACGATCGCCTCGTCCTCATCCAGCTTCATGGCGATGATGCCGGAGCGGCGCACATCGACGAAGTCGGAGAGCTTGTTGCGGCGGACATTGCCGCCGGTGGTGGCGAACATCACGTCGAGATTGGCCCAGGAGGATTCATCTTCCGGCAGCGGCATGATGGTGGTGATGCGCTCGCCCTGCTCGAGCGGCAGGATGTTGATCAGCGCCTTGCCGCGACCGTTGACAGCAGCGACCGGCAGCCGCCAGACCTTCTCTTTGTAGACTTGGCCGCGCGAGGAGAAGAACAACACCGGCGTATGCGTGGACGCCACAAACAGCCGGCTGACGAAGTCCTCCTCGCGGGTCTGCATGCCGGCGCGGCCCTTGCCGCCGCGGCGCTGGGCGCGATAGGCCGACAGCGGCACGCGCTTGGCGTAGCCGGCGTGCGACACGGTCACCACCATGTCCTCGCGCTGGATCAGGTCCTCGTCCTCGACCTCACCTTCCTGCTCGATGATCACGGTCTTGCGCGGCGTGCCGAACTCCTCCTTCACGCTGGCGAGTTCGGTCTTGATGATCGACTGGATGCGCGCGCGCGAGCGCAGGATGTCGAGATAGTCGGCGATTTCGATCGCGAGCTTGTCGAGCTCTTCGGAGATTTCCTCGCGGCCGAGCGCGGTCAGGCGCTGCAGGCGCAGATCGAGGATGGCCCTGGCCTGCTCCATCGACAGCCGCGCGGTGCCATCGGGAGAAAGCTTGTGGCGGGCGTCGTCGATCAGCGTGATCATGGCGGCGACGTCCTGCGCCGGCCAGTCGCGCGACATCAGCGTTTCGCGCGCGGTGTTCGGATCGGGCGAGGTGCGGATAACGCGGATGATCTCGTCGATATTGGCAACGGCGATCGCAAGGCCAACCAGGATGTGGGCGCGGTCGCGCGCCTTGTTGAGCAGGAATTTGGTCCGCCGAGTCACCACCTGTTCGCGGAAGGCGATGAACAGCGTCAGAAAGTCCTTCAGGTTCATCGTCTGCGGACGGCGGTTGTCGAGCGCCACCATGTTGGCGCCGAAGCTCGTCTGCAGCGGCGTGAACCTGTAGAGTTGGTTCAGCACGACATCGGCCATGGCATCGCGCTTTAGCTCGACCACGACGCGGTAGCCGTCGCGGTCGGACTCGTCGCGAAGGTCCGCGATACCGTCGACCTTCTTCTCCTTGTGGAGTTCGGCAATGCGCTCGACCATGGTGGCCTTGTTCACCTGATACGGAATCTCGGTGATGACGATCGCCTCGCGCTCCTTGCGGATGGTTTCGAAATGGACCTTGCCGCGCATCACGATCGAGCCGCGACCGAGATGATAGGCCGAGCGGATACCCTGCCGTCCCAGGATGATGCCGCCGGTCGGGAAATCCGGACCCGGAATGATGTTGATCAGTTCGTCGATCGACAGCGACGGATTGTCGATCAGCGCCACGCAGGCTTCGATAACCTCGCCGAGATTATGCGGCGGGATGTTGGTCGCCATGCCGACCGCGATGCCGCCGGCGCCGTTGACGAGCAAATTCGGGAACTTCGCCGGGAGAACCGTCGGCTCTCTTGCCGAGCCGTCATAGTTCGGCTCGAAGTCGACGGTGTCCTGGTCGATGTCGTCGAGTAGATGCAGCGCAATCTTGGTCAGGCGAGATTCGGTGTAGCGCATCGCCGCCGGCGGATCGCCGTCGACCGAGCCGAAATTGCCCTGCCCGTCCACCAGCGGCGCGCGCATGGAGAAATCCTGCGCCATGCGCACCAGCGCATCATAGATCGCCTGGTCGCCATGCGGGTGATACTGGCCCATGACGTCGCCGACGATGCCGGCGGATTTCTTGTGCTTCTTGTCGGGCGTGTAGCCCTTCTCATACATCGAATACAGGATGCGCCGGTGCACCGGCTTCAAACCGTCGCGCGCGTCAGGCAGCGCGCGCGCCACAATCACGCTCATCGCGTAATTGAGGTAAGATTGTTTCATCTCGTCGAGGATGGAGACGGGGCGAATATCTGAGGGCACCGGCGGCTCGCCGGGCGTCTCGTCGTCGTTATCAGCCAAGGGGGAAATCCAGGTAATTCTTCTCGGGAATCATATAGCTCATCGGGGGTTCTAAAACCACCCTTTGGCGCTCAAAAGCGGCGCTTTTTCCCTTCGTTTTTCCAGAGACTTACGCCCTGTGCGGCGGACCTGGGAAAGGCGCGTTTGGCGGGCCTGAAAAGCGCCCCGCTTTAGCTGCCGAAAACGAGCTTGTGCATGATACGGCCGGGCAGCAGCGTGAACAGGCCGGCGACCACCAGCGCGCCGAGGAACAGAAAAATCATGATGCGGCGATGGGCGCCCACCTGATGGGTATGCGCCTTCCAGACCGCCAGCGGCAGCATGGTCAGCGTGAAGATCGACAGCAGATGGATCGGGCTCCAGGGGCCGAGCAGGCGTATCTGATGGATCCAGAACGAGGAGGCTGCGACGACAACCATCAGCGCGATCCAGATCCAGCCGATGGTTCTGTGCGGCAGCGTGCCCTTGGGGGCTGCAAATTGCACAAGCCCGAGCGCGAAGGCCCCCATCGCGGCGAAGGCGTGCAAGGGAATTGCAGGCGCAGCGTCAAGGAGCGGCGCAAGACTCATCGGAGCTTTCCCCTCGCGCGGTCGCGGTTTCGCTTGCAACGGGCGAAAGCAGCGATGTGAGTGCTGTTTGCTTCAATGTAAATATCATTTACATGAGAGGGCGGCAAGAAAAAGCGAGAAGAAAAAAAGCGACAGGAAAAACGACACGGCTCAACGCCCGCTTAAGCGAGCGCAATTATGCGTACGGGGCTACGGCGTTAGCGCCACGCCGCGAGATTCCGCTTCAAGTGGAATTACGAAACCGGATGAGCCAATCGCGCTCCCGCGTCAAAACGGGATGTCGTCGTCCATGTCGCTGTTGCGTGCGCCCGCGGCGGCCACGCGACGCGGCGGCGCGCTCGCCGGCCCGCTGACACCGAAGTCGCCGCCGGGCTCGTCGGCAAAGCCGCCGCCGCCCCCGCTGCGGCCATCGAGCATGGTGAGATTCGAGTTGAACCCCTGCAGCACGACTTCGGTCGAGTATTTCTCGACGCCGCTCTGGTCGGTCCATTTGCGCGTCTGCAACTGGCCCTCGATGTACACCTTGGCGCCCTTCTTCAGGTACTGCTCGGCGACCTTGCAGAGCCCCTCGTTGAAGATCACCACGCGGTGCCACTCGGTCTTTTCCTTGCGCTCGCCGGTCGCCTTGTCGCGCCAGTTCTCCGAGGTCGCGATACTCAGATTGGCGATCGGCCGGCCGTCCTGGGTTCGCCGGATCTCCGGGTCCTTGCCGAGATTTCCAACCAAAATCACCTTGTTCACACTTCCCGCCATCGCCACTCTCCACGCTGAAAACGCCGCCGCTCAAACACTCAAACTTCTTGGGGCTCAAGCTCGGACCGATGAATCTCTTGTAAGTCTCTTGTGTAGGTCTCTTGGGGCGCGACCCTATACGCTTGCCCTGCGCTTGCCGCCTGTGCGGCCGCCGCGGTTATCCACATATAGCATCGAAATCCCCAGCGTTCCAGTTTTGTTCCATTTGAAATTGCGCCACCTCCGCGGCCGCCGGTATGCAGTCACCTGCTCCGCTCGCTTGATCCGACTTTTTGCAACCTGGCGTAGCGGCAGACGGCCGGAAAATACCTAACAAATCATTAACTTCGCCGACCACTTCCCGTCGGACTGTTGCATTTCGGAGACGGCTTTGGCCTTTGAATCCGGTATATTTCCCTTGAATTTTGGAACCGCTTGGGGTGGTTCGCTGGTGAGGTCAAGGCGCTTCTGGGGACCAACGGAAGCGCTGAGAAACTGGGAAGAGAGAAATGAAGAAGGTTTTGCTGGGGACGGCAGGACTGGTTGCTGCGCTGAGCGTAGCTGCGCCCGCAAGCGCTGCCGACCTCGCCGCGCGGCCCTATACCAAGGCGCCGCCGGCCATGGTCGTTGCGATCTATGACTGGAGCGGCTTCTACATCGGTCTGAATGGCGGCGGCGGCTCGGCCCGCAAGTGCTGGGATGTCAACAACTTCGGCGGCATTCCCGTGGCGCCAGCCTTCCGCGAGGGTTGCCATGACGCGACGGGCGGCATGGTTGGTGGCCAGCTCGGCTATCGCTGGCAGTCTGCGAGCTGGGTGTTTGGTGTCGAAGCGCAGGGCGATTGGGCTGATTTCAAGGGCTCCAACGCCAGCCTGTTCTTTCCCGGCATCACCAACCAGACCAAGATGGACGCGTTCGGCCTCTTCACCGGTCAGGTTGGCTACGCCTGGAACAACGTGCTGTGGTACGTGAAGGGCGGCGCCGCCGTTGTTGACGACAAGTATCGGGGCATCGCCACCGGCTTCGTGGTCGACACCGCCAACGATACCCGCTGGGGCGGCACCGTCGGCACCGGCGTCGAAATCAGCTTTGCGCCGAGCTGGTCGGTGGCATTCGAATACGACCACCTGTTCATGGGCAGCCGCAACCAGAACTTCACCGCGACCTTGGGCGGCGCATTCACACGTACCGACAACATCAAGCAGGACGTGGATATCGGCAGCGTCCGCGTGAACTACCGCTGGGGTGGCCCGGTCATCGGGAAGTACTGAGACCGGCGGCGAACTTCTCCGAAAAAAGGCCGGCTTTACGCCGGCCTTTTTGTTTGCACCATCATGACATCAGCATGACACTCTGCAGTTGAGTTCCCGGCACTTTTCCCCCGCGATTGTGGCTTTCAGGTTACGGCTTTTGAGCGGAGATTCGGCTAACTATGGCGGGCCTGAAATAGTTTGGCGGGGCGCAACGCGGAGGTATCTCGACCTTTCGCTCCGCAACAAAAAAGTGGGGAAAAAGCAGATGAAAAAGCTCCTGTTAACTGCGGTTGGTCTGGTTGCCCTCGGCGCGGCTCCAGCGCTCGCCGCCGATCTTCCTGCAAGGACTTACACCAAGGCGCCCCCGGTGGTCGCGCCGATCTATAACTGGGGTGGCTTCTACATCGGCCTGAACGGCGGTGGCGGCTCGGCCCGCAAGTGCTGGGACATCAATGATTTCCTTGGTGTTGTCGTCCCGTCGACGCGCGAAGGTTGCCATGACGCCACTGGCGGAATGGTCGGTGGCCAGATCGGCTATCGCTGGCAGTCGACCAACTGGGTGTTCGGCCTCGAAGCCCAGGGCGACTGGGCCGACTTCAAGGGTTCGAACGCAACCCTTCTCCTCGCTCCGTTCACGCTGTTCACCAACAATAGCAAGGTGGATGCGATCGGCCTGTTCACCGGTCAGGTCGGCTACGCCTGGAACAACGTGCTCTGGTACGTGAAGGGCGGCGCCGCGGTCACCCACGACAAGTATTTCGGCCAGGTTCTTGGCGTCACCATCGACAATGCCAGCGAGACCCGCTGGGGCGGCACGGTCGGCACCGGTGTCGAAATCGGTTTCGCGCCGGGTTGGTCGGTCGCGTTCGAATACGACCACCTGTTCATGGGCAACCACAACAACACCTTTACGGCTGTAGCGCCGATCGGTGGGGTGAGCCGCATCGACAACATCAAGCAGGACGTCGACATGGGCACCGTTCGCGTGAACTACACCTTCGGCGGTCCGATCGTCGCCAAATACTGATCGCGAAGCTACGCAGAGTTTCTCCCTCTGGACCTCAAAGGCCGGCCTTGTGCCGGCCTTTTTGTTTATGCGGGAACTGCTGCCCGCTGCTGCCAGAAGTCCACGAAAGCGTTGATGATTCGCACACGACACTGGAATTCTCCGCCCGTTCTTCCTACGTTCTGAGCTTCACAGCAGCGGCGTTCCCGGCTTTCCGGCGAGGCGCGCTCAGATTGCGCGCGGCTCACGCGCTGGAATTGCCCAGAGAACCGTAGATGGACGAAATTCTGAAAGCGCGACGCCAACAATCCGCATCGAGCCTGCGCGCGATCACCATTCGCGGCGCGCGCGAGCACAACCTTAAAAACGTCGACGTCGAGATTCCCCGCGACAGGCTCGTGGTGTTCACCGGCCTTTCCGGCTCCGGCAAGTCCTCGCTCGCGTTCGACACCATCTATGCCGAAGGCCAGCGCCGCTACGTCAAGTCGCTCTCGGCCTATGCGCGCCAGTTCCTGGAGATGATGCAGAAGCCCGACGTCGACCAGATCGACGGCCTGTCGCCGGCGATCTCGATCGAGCAGAAGACGACGTCGAAGAACCCGCGCTCCACAGTGGGCACCGTCACCGAGATCTACGACTACATGCGCCTGCTCTGGGCGCGCGTCGGCGTGCCCTATTCGCCCGCCACGGGCCTGCCGATCGAGAGCCAGACCGTCTCGCAGATGGTGGACCGTGTGCTGGCGCTGCCCGAGGGCACGCGGCTCTATCTGCTGGCGCCGGTCGTGCGCGGCCGCAAGGGCGAATACAAGAAGGAGCTTGCGGAATACCTCAAGAAGGGATTCCAGCGCGTCAAGATCGATGGCACCTTCCACGAGCTTGCGGAAGCGCCCGCGCTCGACAAGAAATTCCCGCATGACATCGACGTCGTGGTCGACCGTATCGTGGTTCGGCCCGACATCGGCCAGCGGCTCGCGGAGAGCTTTGAGACCGCGCTGAAGCTTGCCGAGGGGCTGGCGGTGATTGAATATGCGGACAGCCCGGCGGCCGCGCCCGCCGAGGAGAAAAAGAAGACCGCGAAAATCCACGACAAGAGCGGGCCGGAGCGCATCCTGTTCTCGGAAAAATTCGCCTGCCCTGTTTCCGGCTTCACCATCCCCGAGATCGAGCCGCGGCTGTTCTCGTTCAACAACCCCTATGGCGCCTGTCCGGCCTGCGGCGGGCTCGGTGTCGAGCAGCATGTCGACGAGGATCTCGTCATCCCCGACAAGGAGACGACGTTGCGCAAGGGCGCGATCGCGCCCTGGGCGAAGTCGTCGTCGCCCTACTACGTGCAGACGCTGACCGCGCTCGGCAAGTTCTACAAGTTCACGCTCGATACCAAATGGAAGGACCTGCCGAAGAAGACGCAAGCCGCGATCCTGCACGGCTCCGGCGAGGACGAGATCAAGTTCTCCTATGAGGACGGCGTCCGCTCCTATGATACCAAGAAGCCGTTCGAGGGCGTCATCACCAATATCGAGCGCCGTTATCGCGAGACCGAGAGCGAATGGGCGCGGGAAGAACTCGCCAAATATTTCTCCGACGTGCCCTGCGCCGCCTGCAACGGCTTTCGGCTCAAGCCCGAAGCGCTCTGCGTCAAGATCGACGGCAAGCATATCGGCGAGATATCGGAGCTGTCGGTGAAGCGCGCCGGCGAATGGTTCGAGAGCGTGCCGGCCGCGTTGAACACGCAGCAGAACGAGATCGCCACGCGCGTGCTGAAGGAAATCCGCGAGCGGCTCTCCTTCCTGATCGATGTCGGGCTGAATTACCTGACGCTGTCGCGCTCGTCGGGCACGCTCTCCGGCGGCGAGAGCCAGCGCATCCGGCTGGCTTCGCAGATCGGCTCGGGGCTCACAGGCGTGCTCTATGTGCTGGACGAGCCCTCGATCGGCCTGCACCAGCGCGACAATGCGCGGCTGCTCGACACGTTGAAGCGGCTGCGCGACCTCGGCAACACCGTGATCGTGGTCGAGCATGACGAAGACGCGATCCGGCTCGCCGATTACGTGCTCGACATCGGCCCCGGCGCCGGCATGCATGGCGGCAACATCGTTGCCGAGGGCACGCCAGCGGACATCATGCGCAATCCCAATTCGCTGACCGGCAAATATCTCACCGGCGAACTCGCGGTCGAGGTGCCGGAGCGGCGGCCGCCGAACCATCGGCGCACCATCAAGGTGGTGAACGCGCGCGGCAATAATCTAAAGAACATCTCGGCGGAAATTCCGCTGGGACTGTTCACCTGCGTCACCGGCGTGTCCGGCGGCGGCAAGTCGACGCTCTTGATCGACACGCTCTACAAGGCGATCGCGCGCAAGCTGAATGGCGCCAGCGAAGGCGCCGCGCCGCATGATCGCATCGAGGGACTGGAGCATATCGACAAGATCATCGACATCGACCAGTCGCCGATCGGCCGCACGCCGCGCTCAAATCCCGCGACCTACACCGGCGCCTTCACGCCGATCCGTGAATGGTTCGCAGGCCTCCCGGAGGCGAAGGCGCGCGGCTACGAGCCCGGGCGCTTCTCCTTCAACGTCAAGGGCGGCCGCTGCGAGGCCTGCCAGGGCGACGGCGTCATCAAGATCGAGATGCACTTTCTGCCTGATGTCTACGTCACCTGCGATGTCTGCAAGGGCAAACGCTACAACCGCGAGACGCTGGAAGTGCTGTTCAAGGGCAAGTCGATCGCGGACGTGCTCGACATGACGGTGGAGGAAGCCGCCGAGTTCTTCAAGGCGGTGCCGCGCGTGCGCGATACCTTTGTGACGCTGCATCGCGTCGGCCTCGACTATATCCATGTCGGCCAGCAGGCCACCACGCTCTCCGGCGGCGAAGCCCAGCGCGTCAAGCTTGCGAAAGAGCTGTCCAAGCGCGCCACCGGCCGCACGCTCTATATCCTGGACGAGCCCACCACCGGCCTGCACTTCCACGACGTGAAGAAGCTGCTGGAAGTGCTGCACGAGCTGGTCGCGCAGGGCAATACGGTGGTCGTGATCGAGCACAATCTCGAGGTGATCAAGACCGCCGACTGGGTCATCGACCTCGGCCCCGAAGGCGGCGACGGCGGCGGCGAAATCGTCGCCTGGGGCCCGCCGGAAGACATCGTGAAAGCGCCGCGGAGCTATACGGGGAAGTTTTTGGCGCCGGTGCTGAAGAAGGCAGGGAAGCCGCGGAAGAAGAGCGACGGCGGGGCGAGCGAGGCGGCAGAGTAATCTTTTTGCGCCGCTTCCAATATTCTTGCGCCGCGTCGGCCGGCCTCACGCGTCTCGCAATCTCGGCGCTCTTCTCTCGCTCGAGCACGCCGATATCGTGTTCGCTCTGCAAGTCCAGCCAGCACGTAGGATGGGTAGAGCGCAGCGAAACCCATCGTCCTCACAAGAATGGTGGGTTTCGCTGCGCTCAACCCACCCTACACTCCTCTCTGAGGTCAATTGAGACCGCAGCACTTTTTGTACTTCAATCCCGAGCCGCACGGACATCGCTCGCTACGACCCACTTTGCGTGCCGAAGCGACCTTGGGTGATGTCTGCTCGCCGATGGACACGGGCGGATTATTTGCAAGCCGCCAGTTGTTCAGGGTGACAACCCAGCCGGGAATCAAATCCTGGGCACATTGGGTCAACTTGTCAGCAAGTTCCTGCGGAAGGTCCTCGTTGCCGGCGACAATTTCGGCGAGCGCCAACATTCCCAGCATGGCCTCGGACGTATCGAAATCGGCATCCAGAAGCTTTTGCCACGCCTCCGGCCGCAGCTTGATAGCCTCCACAAACCCCTCGATCCAAACCTCCCAGTAGAGCGTAGGATGGGTAGAGCGTAGCGAAACCCATCGCCCTGCGAAATCTCGGTGGGTTTCGCTGCGCTCAACCCACCCTACATTCCTCGTCCTTCACCGAAATGCATTGTCAAGGCAAACGGGAATAGTCGGCGGCGAACACCAGCGCCGCGCGGATATCTTCCTGTGTCAATCGCGGATAGTCGGCAATGATCGCCTCGGCCGTCGCGCCAGCGCCAAGCTTATCCAAAACGAGCGCTACCGGAATCCGCGTACCACGGATAACGGGCTTGCCATCCATGATATCGGGGCTGACTTCGATCCGATCAGGAAGCTCAGGCGGCATCGGCGGGTCTCACGCGGCGTGTGATTTCAGCGCCCTTCTCTCTCTCGACGACGCCTATGTCGTATTGGCTCTGCAAGTCCAGCCAGAACTGTGCACTGTTGCCGAAATAGCGGCCGAGCCGAACCGCTGTATCTGCCGTAATCGCGCGACGGCCATTGAGGACGTCGGTGATCCGGCCGGAGGGAACGCCGATATCGAGGGCCAGACGATTGGCGCTCAGTTTGCGAGCCGTCAATTCGCGCTTCAGCAAGCGGCCGGGATGTATAACGAGCGGCATGATATTCGACATCGACAGTAGCGCGTAGGATGGGTTGAGCGCAGCGAAACCCATCATCAGCTCATAGCGGTGGGTTTCGCTGCGCTCAACCCATCCTACGTTCTGTTCACCCCTCCCCGATCGCCGCCTCCACAAACCCATGCGGATCATCAAAGAACTCCCGCAGTGCCTTGTAGTGATCGGTCTGCTCCACCGTTGTCGGCTCAAGCCCGTACTTCGTCAGCCGCAGCAGGGTTGCGTTGGGATAGGCCATCAGCATGGGCGCGTGCGTGGCCATGATGACCTGGCAACGGCCGGATCTGTCCATCATCTGCAACAGCTTCAGGAATTCGATCTGGCGCGAGGGCGATAGCGCGGATTCCGGCTCGTCGAAGATGAAGATGCCCTGCTGCTGGCAACGTTCCTCGAAGAAGCGCAGGAAGCCCTCGCCGTGGGAATGCGAAAGGAAGTCAGGCGGGAGCTTTCCCACCTCATGCGCCGCCCGATCGAGATAACGCGCGACGGAAAAGAAGCTCTCGGCCCGGAAGAACCAGCCGCGGGTGATCTTCGGCAGCCAGCTTGCACGCAACGCCTCCGACAACTCCCCGCCCATCTTCTCCAGCGCCCGGGAATGGTCGACCGTCCTATACCCCTTGCCGCCGCCGGCTCCGTCATAGCCGGCGAGCGCGGCGATGCCCTCCAGCAACGTCGATTTGCCGGTGCCGTTCTCGCCGACGATGATGGTGATGGCGCGGTCGAAGCGAAGCTCGAAATCGTCGCGCAGGAACGGCAGGCAGAACGGATAGGCCTCGCGGTCGCTGACGCGCGACGGTTCGATCCAGAGCCGCTTCAGATACGGCGCCGGCAGATTGATGTCGCGCTGTCGTCTTGCCATGAGCCCTGCCCCAACACTCA
Source organism: uncultured Alphaproteobacteria bacterium (assembly GCA_963739755.1). Taxonomy (GTDB): domain Bacteria; phylum Pseudomonadota; class Alphaproteobacteria; order Rhizobiales; family Xanthobacteraceae; genus Bradyrhizobium. The sequence continues at coordinate 33,015 of CAVUCB010000066.1, forward strand.
ACGATACCCTCCGTATCCATGGCACAACCCAAGGAACATAACAAGAACAATGTCGGCAAGCGCCTTCCTGCTCCCGGTGCTACCGTCGATCGCGCGAGCGCAGCAGGCTCGCCCACTCAAGGGGATTTCGCCAATGACCGCCTCGCCCCCGGAAGGATTCAGGCAACTGCCGCTCGGCGAAGGGTTCATTGACCACAATGGTCCCTATTACTGGCGACGCGACGAGACCGGCGCGGCCGAATACGGCTTCCAGAGCGACAGCCGGCATGGCAACCCCTCCGGCTTCCTGCATGGCGGCGCGGTGCTCGGCTTTCTCGACACCATCCTCGGCAGCACGCTGTTCGCGGCGACCAAGCGGCGCTGTGCGACCGTTTCGCTCGACAGCCGCTTTGTCTCGGGCGTCGCGCCGGGGCCATGGATCACCGGCCGCGCTACCGTGAAGAAGGTGACGCGCACCTTCGCCTTTGTTGATGCCGAAGCTTTTGCAGGCGACAAGCTGCTCGTCACATCAGCGGCCGTCTTTCGCGTGTTCGACGAATGAGCGGCCTGCATGCCCTCCGCGACCTACGCCCTCTTCCGCAAGGCCATCCTCAGCGAGCAGCAAGTGACTTGCTCCTACGAAGGCCGCCATCGCGAATTGTGTCCGCACATCATCGGCACCAACAAGAGTGGCGAGGAAGTCGTGCTGGCCTGGCAATTCGGAGGCGAGAGCTCCGGTCCGCTGCCGCAATGGCGCTGCCTGCGGCTGGCGAATGTGAAAGAGGCGCGCGCCCGCGCCGGCCAATGGCACGAAGGCGGCTCGCATCGCACCACGCAAACCTGCGTCAGCGAGATCGATCTCGACATCAATGTGCATGTGCGCAAGCGGCGAAAGCCGCACAAGCCTGACAGCTTATGAGAAAGTGATTTGCCCGTCGGGCAGGCTCTCCAGAATTCTGTCAAGTCGCGCCGGTAAAAATTTCGCTTTATCAGAAACGCAAATCATGCGTATGGTTGCGCCGTCCCGCTCCGCCAGAGGGGCGTATCGCGATCGTCACGGACGTTGGGTGCGGGATGCGATGGACGTATTGGTCTCGCCAGACGAGCGAGGCCGGTGCGGACGGCAAAGCCGTGTGGTCCTGATCTCCCGACGCTGGGATCAAGTTTGCGAGCGATGATCTCGCAGGCGATGGTGGCTAAAGAGCCCCGGTACACCAGGGAGAGCGCGGAATAAGCCGAAAACCATTGCGCAGGGAATGTCGGAGGCGGATTCAAACGGTCGTCGCAACACCACGCTTTGGAGGTTGCGATGAAGGTTCGAAAGAGGCGATCAACCCGGGCGCCGCTGCGATCGCCGGGACGGCCGTCTGTTGCGGGGCGCATGAACGGGATAGATTTTGGCGAGCAATCGCCACGGGGTTGAGCAGCGAAGATGCTGCGCTGAAGGCTGGAGTGTCACAAGCTGTCGGAACCAAATTGTTCCGGAAGGCGGGCGGCATGCCACCAGCGATGTTCAGATCTTCGGCAAAGCCGCTTTCCGGGCGGTACCTCTCGTTGGCGGAGCGCGAGGAGATCGCGCTCCTCAATGTGCAGGGCCATTCTCTACGGGAGATTGGGCGGCGCCTCGGACGGGCTGCCTCGACAATCTCCCGTGAACTGGATCGCAATGCAGCCACCCACGGCGGCGGGATGGCATATCGGGCGACGACCGCTCAGTGGCATGCAGATCGATCGGCCTGCCGCCCCAAGCCGACCAAGCTTGCGCTCAACATCGCCTTGCGCACTTATGTGGAAGACCGGCTTGCCGGTGTCGTCGCGGCCCCAAGCGGCGCTCGCGTTCGTAATCCCGCCGTTCGGTGGAAAGACCGTCGGCCGGGCCCGCGCAAGGATCGGCGATGGCCTAAAGCCTGGAGCCCCGAGCAGATTGCCCGACGCTTGCCGATCGACTTTCCGGACGACGAGACGATGCGCATCAGCCACGAAGCTATCTATCAAGCCCTTTTCGTTCAGGGCCGTGGAGCGCTGAGCCGTGAGCTGACGGCCTGCTTGCGAACAGGACGTGCGTTACGAATGCCCAGGGCGCGCGTGGGCAAGCGAGGCAAAGGCTTTGTCTCGCCAGAGATCATGATCAGTGAGCGTCCCGCTGAAGCTGCAGATCGAGCGGTGCCTGGGCATTGGGAGGGGGACCTGATTGTCGGTCTCGGCAGTTCGGCAATCGGCACGCTGGTCGAACGCACGACGCGCTTCACGATGCTACTGCACCTTCCCCGGTTGGCGGGGTATGGCGACGGTCCACGCGCCAGAGGCGGACCTGCGCTCTCCGGACACGGAGCCGAAGCCGTGCGCGAGGCGATCACGCGTACCATCATCACCTTGCCCGAAAAACTGCGTCGTTCGCTAACCTGGGATCAGGGAGCCGAAATGTCTCAGCACAATCGTCTCAAGATCGATGCGGGTATCAAGGTCTACTTTTGCGATCCAAGAAGCCCGTGGCAGCGCGGCACAAACGAGAACACCAACGGGCTGCTGCGGCAATACTTCCCGAAGGCACAGACCTGAGCATCCACAGCGTGGACGAGATATCCGCAGTGGCAGCGGCTCTCAATGCCCGGCCGAGAAAGACCCTCGGCTGGAAAACACCAGCGGAAGCGCTTGACGAGTTGCTGGCATGAGTGAAAGCGTGGTGTTGCGACGACCGTTTGAATCCGCCGGACTGTTCGGCGTACCTGTGGTGACTAACTCGTGTGCTTTCTACCTACGCACACGAGGCTGCGGGTGCGGCGTGCACCCGGCATTCCCTGCGCCCTCTGATTTTCCGAGGGACACGACGAGGCATCACTCGGGCGCATTGCGTCGCGGGAAAGCTCTGTTGTGTGTCCTCGTCATTGCGAGGAGCGAAGCGACGAAGCAATCCAGACTTCCTCCGCGTTGACATTCTGGATTGCTTCGCTTCGCTCACAATGACGAGCTAGCTGTTTGACAGTTAAATCTGAAAACGACGATCGCTGGCTACAACGCCTCGACCACCAGTTCCATCGTCATCAGCACGGGGTTGTCGCCGCGGATCAGGCGTCCCTCGCCGATGCCGCCGGTGTAATCGATCAGCGCGACGTCGAGGGCTGCTTCCAGCGCGCCGCCGGCGCCGGGCGCGATGGTGCCGGAAGTAATCGCAAGCTCGGTGGCAAACGGCTCGATCATGCTGTTATCGGTGAAACGCGCGCCGATGGTCGAGCCGACGCCGCCGCGGATTTTGGCACGCGTGATGCCCTGCTCGCGACAGAAGGCCTCGAGGCTGCCGGCAAAATCCTGATTCGGCCGCAGCCGCAACGCGAAGGCGCGGCTGGTTGTGTTCGCGCCCGTGGCTGCGCTCGGCACGGGGCCGAACAGCTTGAAGTTGGTCTCGGGATCAGGCTCCGCCGCAAACACCGCGCCATCGATGCCGAAGGCTTCGACCTCGAACGGCTCGGCGACGAAGGTCTCTTCCGGCAGCATGTGGCCGCCGCTCCTTTTGCCGTCAGCCTCGCGCCACAGGCCGTGGCAATGGAAGAACGGCGCGCCATCGCGGACGCCAAGCGTCAGCGTCGCGAGCTCGAGCTGCGTGAGACCGGAGGGACGAAACGTTTCGCTGTAGAACGCCGCGTTCTCGCCGGTCCTGGACAGCGCCGGCATCACATAGCCGAACGGGCCGAGCGTGCCTGCCCCAATGTTCAGCGTGCCGCCGGCAAAGCCCTCCGCCGCAAAACCGCGGCGCGCAGCTTCGAGCAGCGGCAGGCCCGCTTCGAGCGTGAAAGTGAAAGGGCGGCCGCGCACTTGCACCCACTGGATGCGCTCGGGGACCGGCGGGCCCGGCTGCTTGATGCTTCGCATCAGCCGGTTTTCTTACTGTTGAGATCAAGCAGCCCGCGCGCTTCCAGCTCGTCACGCACCAGCCGCTTCGGAATCTTGCCATAACCCGACTTCGGCAACGCCTCCCAGAAAAAGAACCGCTTCGGCATCTTGTAGCGCGGCACCTTTGGCGCGAGGAACGCCGCCATCTCGGCTTCGCTCACCGCGCTCGCGCCCTCGCGCGCGACGCAGACGGCGACGCCGACCTCGCCCCAGACCGGATCGGGCACGCCAAGTACGGCGACCTCGCCGATCCCGGGATGCGTCAAAATCTTCTCCTCGACCTCGCGTGGATAGATGTTGGAGCCGCCGGAAATGTACATGTCGGAGGCGCGGCCGGTGATGTAGACAAAGCCCTCTCCGTCCATGTGGCCGAGATCGCCGGTGCGGAACCAGCCGTCGCGGAACGCCTTCGCATTGGCATCGGGGTTGTCGTAATAGCCGGCGAACACTGCGGGCCCGATCACGCAGATCTCGCCGGTCTCGAACGGTTTCAGCTCGCGGCCGTTATCGTCCTGGATGGAGACCTGCATACCCGTGCGCTCGAAGCCGCAGGTGCCGATCCGCGCCAAGGGTCCATCCTCCTCCTCGTGCAGAGACGCCGGAAACACCGTGATGTTGCCGGTGACTTCGCCGAGGCCGAAATATTGCACGATCACCTTGCCAAGCTTCTTCAACGCGAACTTCTGGTCCTCGCGATACATCGGCGCACCGGCATAGATGACGTAACGCAGCGAGGAATGATCGAACTGGTCGACCGCTTGGTGCTCGACCATCATCTTCAAAATGGTCGGCACGGTGAAGAGATTGCTGACGCGATGCTTTGCGATCAGGCGGAATGCCTCTGCGATGTCGAAGCGCTCGGTCGGCAGCAGGATGGTCGCAACGCCCCGCGCGGTCTGCATCAGCTGATGCACGCCGGCGCCATGCGACAGCGGCGCCACCACCAGCGAAGTGTCCTCTTCCGTGGTGCCGGGCGTGAGATCGGCGAGATGGTTGGTGACGACAAAGGCCATCTGGCCATGGGTCAGCACCGCGGCCTTGGAGCGGCCGGTGGTGCCGGACGTGAAGAAGAACCAGCAGGGATCGTCATGCTCGACCGCGACATTTGCAACGGCCGCACCGGCATGCGTCGCCATCGCCTCGCGCAGCGACTTCTCCCCGAAGGCCCCCGCTTCGCCGATACGCCAGGTGAAGGCAACGCCGTCGACAGCCTTGGCATGATCAGGGAAATCGCCATGGCACAGAAACCCCTTCGCGCCCGAAGCGGTCGCCAGATACGCCACCTCATCCGGCATCAGGCGGAAATTGGTGGGCACCCACACCGCGCCCAAGCGGAAGGCCGCGAACATCGAGAAGAACATCTCCTCGCAATTCTTGGAATGCACGAGGATGCGGTCGCCCTTTCCGATGCCCCGCGCGGCGAGCGCGGCCGCGAGCGCCGAGACCTGCGCGTCGATCTCGCGCCAGGTCCAGGTTTTTTCGGCCCAGATGAAGCCGACGCGATCGCGATGCCGGCGCGCGTTCTGGGTCAGCAGATGCGCCAAATTCATCACCCGGCGCGACATCCGCGCCTGGCTGCCCAGCGGCTTCTCGGCGTTAAGGGGGGCGCCGCTCACGTCAGCGACGTCCCATGAAGGTGCCGGCCCCGATCAGGATCAAACCGATCACGCCTGCGACGACGCCGTGCTTCATATGGACCCGCGCCACGCCGTCCTCATGCCCGGGGAAGAAGCCCGGCAGCTGATCGGCGGGGACCAGGAAGTAGACGGCGGCAATGACAAGCAGGACGACGCCGAGCAGGGTCAGCACGAGCTTCATGAGGCTTCCTCTTCGGGTGGGACGTTTGAGAGACGCCCGCGTGGACAGGATTTTGACGTCCTGTTTATCGCCTTCGCCCAAGGCCCCGCAAGGGCGGTACAGGTCGGCGGTCGTCGAAAGCCATCGGTGTTGGTGCGCACGATTTGCAATCCGGTTCGCTGCAATCAGAAAAATATCGCTGCGGCGCGCGCGGATGCTCCGGTCTATAACGGCACAACATTGATTTGAGGAGCCGCATGATCACACGCCGCAGCCTGGTCCTGACAAGCCTGCTTGTCGCCATCGAAGCGCCGCTCGCCCGCACCGAGCCCGCCTCCTCCGATGATCCCGTGGCGATCGTCACGGCGATCTACACCCGCGTCGCAAAGGGCAAGGGCGATGGCGGCGGGGCCTTCGTCATCGAGAACAAGGCGGCGAAGGCGAAATATCTCTCGAAGGCGCTGGTCGCGCTGTGGGCGAAGGCGGATGCGCACACGCCGAAGGGCGATGTCGGTCCGATTGATTTCGATCCCGTCACCAATTCGCAGGATCCGGACGTGAAGTCGTTCAAGGTTGACACCGAGAAACTGGAGGCCGACAAGGCGTCAATTGCCGTGACACTCGATGGACATCGCGGCAAGCGGCCGAGAAGCCGGCCGATGCCATCATCCATTATGATTTCGTTCGCGAGCCGACCGGATGGAAGATCGACGACATCAAGGGTGTCGGCGATGGCGAAGCATGGTCGATCCGCGCCATGCTCACCGACTCCCTGAAGACGTTGAGGCCATGGGATGGGCGACATCGTCAACAACCAGGCCCATCACCGTTACGAGCTCGTGGTCGACGGCCATCTCGCCGCCGCCTATTACAAGATCGACGGCAAGGTCATCACCTTCATGCATACCGAGGTGCCGCCGGAACTCGGCGGACGCGGCGTTGGCTCAAAACTGGTGCAGGGCGCGCTGGATCAGGCGCGCGAAAGCGGGCTGAAGGTGATCGCGGATTGCCCGTTCGTGAAAGCCTGGATCGGCAAGCATTCGGAGTATAAGGATTGCTGGCTGCAGTTTGAGGCCGAGCTTCTGCAGCGCTTGGCGCGCCGTCGGCAGATCGGAGCGCAGCTCCAGCGCCTTCCTGAAATCCGCGATCGCGCCTGTTTTGTCGCCGAGCCGCAGCTTGGCCTGGGCACGATTGTTCCAGGAATAGGCGTCAGCGGGATCTATTGCAGGGCCTTGTCGTAATCGGCGAGACCGCCCTTGTTTGCATCAACGCGTTCACAGGCTTAATGAGAGGTGAGATCTAAGGGAAGTTACGACCATGGCCGGCGTCCGCGACAACAAAGCCCTGAACCGTTTTGAGCTCGATGTCGGAGACCAGATCGCCTTTGCCAATTACCGGCAGACGCCGGATGCCGTCATCATCACCCATACCGAAACGCCGCGCGCATTGCGGGGCCGCGGCATCGCTTCAGAACTGGTGAAGGGTGCGCTGGAGATGATCCGCGCCGACGGTCACAAGGTGATCGCCGGCTGCGGCTTCGTGGTGGACTATCTGGGCAAGCATCCGGAATACGCCGACCTGGTGGCGTAGCGCGATCACGACGATCCGGATCGACATGTCCGGCAAGTCCGTCGAGCTTGCACAGCAGCACATCGCCCTTGACGACCGGGCCGACATTCTCCGGCGTGCCGGAATAGATGATGTCGCCAGCCTTCAGCTCGAACGCTTCGGAGAGCTTCGCGATCTGCTCGGCCACGCTCCAGATCATCTTGTCGAGATCGGAGCTCTGCCGCACCGTGCCGTTGACGGCGAGCGAGATCGCGCCCTTGGTGAGATGGCCGACCTTGGTCGCCGGATGGATCGGGCCGAGCACGGCGGCATGATCAAAGCTCTTGCCGATCTCCCACGGCTTCTTCTCCGCCGCCATGCCGTTCTGCAGGTCGCGCCGGGTCATGTCGAGGCCGAGCGCGTAGCCATAGACATGGTCGAGCGCCTTCTCGGGCGCGATGTTGGTGCCGCCGGATTTCAGCGCCGCCACCAGTTCGACCTCGTGGTGATAGTTCTTGGTCAGCGACGGATATGGATGATCGGCGACCTCGCCGACCGCCACGTTCTGGATCGCGTCCGTCGGCTTCTGGAAGAAGAACGGCGGCTCGCGGTTCGGATCGGAGCCGCGCTCGATCGCATGCGCCGCATAATTGCGCCCAATGCAATAGATGCGGCGGACCTGGAACACGTCGGTCTCGCCGACAATCGGGATCGTCGTCATCGGCACCGCAAAAATCGGCTTGGGCCCAGCCTGCGCCGCAGCCGGCGTGCTCTCGGCTGCAACGGCGGTCAGCGTCAGCGCGCCGGTTGCAAGCAAGGTGCGGCGATCGACTGGTTTCATGGCGTTGTTCCCTCGATTTCTTCTTTGGACGCAAAAAGGCCCGTTGTCCGGAACACGGGCCTTTAGCGTCGGGCCAGGAAAATCTTCTACTAATGCTTGATTTCCGGCGGCAGCTTGCCGCCATTCGCGGCGAGCTTGGCCATCACCTGCTTGTGCAGCCAGACATTCATGCTCGCGGAATCGTTGGTGTCGCCGGTGTAGCCCAGTTCCTTGGCGAGCTCCTTGCGCGCGGCGAGGCTGGAGTCGATGTCGAGCGCTTTCATCAGGTCGACGATCGAGGTCCGCCATTCCAGCTTCTCATGCTTGGCGGCGACCGCCTTGTCGAGGATCGCCGCGACATCGACGCTCTGCGCCGGCGCCGCAGGTGCAGCCGACGCGCTGGACCCGGCGGGCGCTCCGCCGCCACCACCGGCAGGCGCGGCAGCACCGCCGCCGGTCGTCGCGGCTCAGCCGAATGGCCAAAGATCGCGCCCATGATTTTTCCGAAAATGCTCATCGATTGCTCCCCAATGAAAATTGAGACGGTGGTACGGCCTTCAACAGCCTTCGTTGCCCGGCGGCACCGGTGTGGATCGTGCCATTAAGCTTAGACCTCGCGATCAGGCTTGCCAATGCGACCCTGGGGCACATGTGCAGCTTAGCCGAGGCGAAATGACGGCGGAATGACGCATAAGCGTTTGCGCTGCGGCATTTATTTTTCACCCAGGCGTGAGGGACGACGGAACGATTCAAGCGACGACGGAACGATTCAGGAGTATGCTGATCGTTCAGCTCGCGACATGGCCAACAAAAGGGTTCTCGCGTCTGGCCAAGATCGTGATCGTTCCATCGGCGGCCGCTCGCGCCCTGAACCGGCGCGACCTCCGGCCGCTGCGGCAAGGGAGTACGCGACCATGGCCACTACCTACCACGACAATGTCCGTCCGCAGGTGCAGACCGCGCAGAGGCGGCGCCTGAAATCCGCACCATCGGCCTTTCCGATCTGCACCAGGCGCTGAAGCTCGGCTGGGAGGATTTCAAGGCGGTGCCAAGCCACGCCATCATCCTCTGCGTGATCTATCCGGTGCTCGGCCTCCTGCTGGCGCGCGCAGCGTTCGGCTATGCCGTGATACCGTTGCTGTTTCCGCTGGCCGCGGGCTTTGCCCTGCTCGGCCCGTTCGCCGCACTTGGCCTTTACGAGCTGAGCCGTCGCCGCGAAAGCGGCGAAGAGCCGTCCGCCTGGGATGCCCTCGACGTGCTGCGTTCGCCCTCGTTCGGCGCCATGCTTGGGCTGGGGACGCTGCTGCTCGCGTTGTTCGTCACCTGGGTTGCGGCCGCTCAGACGATCTATGTCACGGTGTTCGGCTATGGCGGCGCCACCAGCGCTTCGGATTTCGTCACGCGCGTGCTGACCACGTCGCAAGGCTGGTGGCTGATCATCGTCGGCTGCGGCGTCGGCTTCCTGTTCGCCCTGGTCGCGCTCTGCGTCAGCGTGGTGTCCTTCCCGATGATGCTCGACCGCCATGCCAGCGCCGGCGAGGCCATGGTCACCTCGCTCCGCGTCGCCTCCAAGAACCCGGTCACCATCGCCGCCTGGGGCCTGATCGTCGCGGCCTGCTGGTGGTCGGCTCGCTGCCGCTGTTCCTGGGCCTTGCGGTGGTCATCCCGCTGCTTGGCCACGCGACCTGGCACCTCTACCGCAAGGCCGTCGCGATCGACCCGAACGCCCAGGCCGATCCCGCCGCGCCCGCCGCACCAGCGCCGGCCGGCGGCCGACTTCCCGGCCAACCTGTTCCCATGGCGGCGCCGAAGGACGACACTTGACCGGCATCGGCGATAGCCGCTGGCAATTAGCTAGAAAACCAAACCGCCGGATTCATCCGGCGGTTTGGCGTTAGGACGAAAATGTACCAGCCTTGTTTTGGCCGCGGTTGACACCGACATTTTGCACTGCACGATCAGGATATCTCGAGTCGGAACGGGCATCCGTGGCACAAGCAAATCTCGTCGTTTCGTTAGGACCTGGCGCTTGGCGCTGCGCTTTTTTGCTCGCGGCCCGGCCTTTGCCGCCGCGTCCTGCGGCACCGGCAATTTTGACGCCTGGCTCGCCGCCTTCAAGAGCGAGGCCGTCTCCAAGGGCATCTCGCAGCAGGCCATCGAATGCCGGCGCTGACCGGCGTCACGCTCGATCAAAGCGTGCTCAACCGCGACCATTCGCAAAAGGTGTTCGACCAGACCTTCGAGCAGTTTTCGGGCCGCATGGTGCCGCCGCGGATGACCCGCGGCTCCAACATGCTCAAGCAATATGGCTCGGTGCTGTCGCGCATCGAGCAGACCTATGGCGTGCCCGCCGAAGTGCTGGTCGCGATCTGGGGGCTGGAGACGGATTTCGGCGTCAACATCGGCAAATTCCAGACGCTGCGCTCGCTGGCGACGCTCGCCTATGATTGCCGGCGCGCCGACGAATTTCGCGGCGAGTTCATGGATGCGCTGCGGATCGTCGACCGCGGCGATCTCGCGCCGCAGGAAATGCGCGGCGCCTGGGCCGGCGAGCTCGGCCAGACCCAGTTCATGCCGTCATCCTGGATGAAATATGCCGTCGATTTCGATGGCAATGGCCGCCGCGATCTCCTGCACAACGTGCCCGACGTGCTGGCGTCCACCGCCAATTATCTGGCGAATTACGGCTGGAAGAAGGGCAAGGATTATCAGCCCGGCGCCCCGAATTTCGCGGTGCTGCAGCAGTGGAACAAGAGCGAGGTCTACGCCAAGACCGTCGCTTATTTTGCGAGCCAGCTCGCGCAGCGCGCCGTAAGAAGTCTCGAAACTAGAAGGCCGATCGCGGTTGCGACCGGCCCCCTGCCCCTGATTTGTTACCGCGGTCGTCTTACTTCGCCATGCTGCTCTGCATGCGCCTTGTTCAGGTGCATGCCGCACCCGCCCATGTTGCCATTGAGCATGGCGTCCTGCGCCGCCGCGATTTCCTTCTCCGCCGCCAACTTGCTGTCGCCGTCAGCCATGACTTCGATCGCGGATTCGGTCTTCGCCAGGTTGGCGCTGCTGCAGCCGCCACCCATATGGGCGGCCTGCGCGGGAGCAACTGCGAATGCAACGGCCGCGATGGCGGCAGCCCCGAGTAAATTCTTGAGCATGTTACTTTCCTTTTCTTTTTGCGCAGATCCGACTCCATTGCCGGATTCTGCGAAATGATTGTGCGCTGATCGGCCGCAAGTTGACGGAATGAATTCCGCGCGAGAAAAATGTGATCGGCATGTGCAGCAGAGCCTCATGCGAAACGTCGCGTTTTGATTACAGCGACGTAATGATCGCGGCACGTTCGCGTCGCGAATGCGCATCGTCGCGATGTCGTGGCTCGACTGTCTTCCATCACGCTGCGTCGTCACTGGGCTGCACAACGCCGATCGACGTCGCGCGATGATTGCTTGCGAGCGTGCTCTGAGCGGAACGACGACCCACTCGCACGAAGCCATCCCAGGCAGACGCCTATGGGCCGATCGAGCAACCTACGTCTGATGTGCATGGTTCGACACGGTGGCTTGCTCGTAACCGAAGCATGAACCGGTGCATCGCAAAATAGAAATGATCTAAAGTTCATCTTATCGGCAAAATTGCATGCGAATCACGCATGATGCGGGGCAAATCCAACTGCATCGATCCGAACCTCAGGCCTTGAAAACGCACGGATTTCGCCCCATTTTGAGGCCCTGGAAGAACTCCGTCGCTATCTGCGACAATCCCGTGATTTCACGTGATTTTTACCGCATTTTGAACCGGCGACGGGTTTTGCGGCAGCTATGCCGAAAGGTTAATCAATTCTTACTCATGCTATGCGTTTTAGACTTAGCTGCACCGCAACATCGGAACTACCGACCCGCAGAATCCCAATCTATATTCATTTCAACGATGAGGCCTTCCTCCAAGGGCTGAATTGCCGATACTAAGGAGACTACCATGTTGCTCTCGCTCATCCGCATGATCCAGGCGTTCCGGGATTATCAGCGCAACGTCAACGAGCTGTCCCAGCTCAGCGATCGCGAACTGGCCGACATCGGCCTCGATCGCTCGGATATTCCGCGCGTTGCGGCCGGCACCTATAACGGCTGATCTCTTCAGCCAACTCGAATGAACGGATAACGCCCGCCTCGCTGCGGGCGTTGTCGTTTCTGGGGTCGGCGATGCTTCCGCAGGTGCGCCTCGCTCCAAAACGCGCTAACCCTGCGCGCCCATGACCGGGACCTCATCTTCTGACACCGTGCACATCATCGGCGCCGGCCTCGCCGGCTCGGAGGCCGCCTGGCAGGTCGCGCAGGCCGGCCTGCCGCGTCGATGCTGCACGAGATGCGGCCGGTGCGGATGACCGAGGCGCACCGCACCGACTCGCTCGCCGAGCTCGTCTGCTCCAATTCCTTCCGCTCCGATGATGCCGCCAACAACGCGGTCGGCCTGCTGCATGCCGAGATGCGCAAGCTCGGCTCGCTGATCATGCGCGCGGCCGACGCCAACCAGGTGCCCGCCGGCGGGGCGCTCGCGGTCGACCGCGAGGGTTTTTCGGCCGCCGTGACGCGAGGCGCTGAACGAGCATCCCAAGATCGAGATCAGCCGCGGCGAGATCGCAGGCCTGCCGCCCGCCGAATGGGGCAATGTCATCGTCGCGACCGGGCCCCTCACCTCGGCGCCGCTGGCGGATGCCATTCGCGCGCTAACGGACGAGAATGCGCTCGCCTTCTTCGACGCGATCGCGCCGATCGTGCACAAGGACACCATCGACATGTCGGTGGCCTGGTTCCAGTCGCGCTACGACAAGGTCGGCCCCGGCGGCACCGGCGCCGACTACATCAACTGCCCGATGACCAAGGAGCAATATGACGCCTTCGTCGACGCGCTGCTCGCGGGCGAGAAGACCGACTTCAAGGAGTGGGAGACCAACACGCCCTATTTCGACGGCTGCCTGCCGATCGAGGTGATGGCCGAGCGCGGCCACGAGACGCTGCGGTACGGGCCGATGAAGCCGGTCGGGCTGACCAATCCGCACGATCCGACGGTCAAAGCCCTACGCCATCGTGCAGCTGCGCCAGGACAACAAGCTCGGCACGCTCTACAACATGGTCGGTTTCCAGACCAAGCTGAAATACGGCCCGCAGCAGCAGATCTTCCGCACCATTCCGGGGCTGGAGAAGGCGGAGTTCGCACGGCTCGGCGGGCTGCATCGCAACACCTTCCTCAACTCGCCAAAACTGCTCGATGCGCAACTGCGCCTGCGCGCCGCAGCCGCGGCTGCGCTTTGCCGGCCAGATGACGGGCTGCGAGGGCTATGTGGAGTCCGCCAGCATCGGGCTGATCGCCGGCCTCTATGCCGCCGCCGACGTGCGGGGCGCGTCGCTGGCGCCGCCGCCGGCGACCACGGCGCTCGGCGCGCTGCTCGGCCATATCACCGGCGGCCATATCGAGACCATCGAGCCCGGCAGCCGCTCGTTCCAGCCGATGAACATCAATTTCGGCCTGTTCCCGCCGCTCGCCTCGCCGCCGACCAAAAAGCCCGACGGCAGCCGGCTGCGCGGCAACGAGAAGACGGTGGCGAAGAAGCAGGCGATCAGCGCGCGGGCGCTGTCCGATCTCGACCGCTGGATAGCGGATCATTTGCGCGTTCCGGCGGCGGCGTGAGCATTCCATGAGTTTGCCGAAGGACGACGCCGCAACGCTGTCGGCGCGCTGGACCGAAGGCGTGCTGCTCAAGCGCGACGTGTTTTCGACCGTCGAGCGCGGGCGCTTTCGCGCGCCGAACGCGGCGAGGTCGACGCGGTGTTGCGCCGGCTCGACGAGGTGCCGTGGTGGTCGTTCGTCCTGGCGCAGCATCTGTTCGCGCGCGAGCGCAACGCGCTGACGCTCGCCAAGGGCCTCAATGTCGGCCCCGAATTGCTCTGGGCCGGCCGCCGCGCGCTGGTGCGCGGCTTCATCGACGGCGTCGCGCTGCATCTGGCCAAGCCGCATGGCGACGTCGCCTATTTCCGCTCGGCCAAGGCGGCGCTGCGCCGGCTGCATCGCGCCGGCATCTGCCACAACGATCTCGCCAAGGAGCAGAACTGGCTGCGCGGCGCCGATGGCCGCTGCTATGTCACCGACTTCCAGCTTGCCGCCTGCTTCAAGAGCCGCAGCCGGCTGTTCCGGATCGCGGCCTATGAAGATCTGCGCCATCTTCTCAAGCACAAGCGCAGCTATGCGCCCGAAGCGCTGACGCCGATGGAGCGAAAGATCCTGGCGCGCAAATCGGCGGTCGCGAGCATCTGGCTGATGACCGGCAAGAAGGTTTATCGCGCCATCACCCGCGGCCTCTTCAATTTCACCGACCGCGAAGGCGGCGGCCGCAGGCTGGTCAATGATGCGCCGGTGCTGGTCGACTGATCCGCAAGAATCCCGACGTCCGCGACACCGCCATCGTCGCCTTCGCCGACCGCCGCACCGGCGTCGGGCTCTACGCCTTTGTCGAGGCCGACAAGGCCGCGCTGGAGAGCCAGCTGCGCAGCGAGCTCGCGGCCGCCAAGGGCCCAAAGCCGCCGGAGCACATCCAGGTGGTGCACGCCTTGCCGCGCGACGCCGCGGCAAGCCGCGCACCGAAATCCTGCAGCTCGTCGCCATGAACCAGCTCGACCTGATCGAGCCGATGATGAAGAACGACACCGACCGCGCGTTCCTCAAGGACATCCTGGAGCAGCGCAAGAACCTGCGCGACCGCTTCAATTTCGAGGCCGGCGATTTGCAACTGCCGTCAAGTTGACGGTGGGCTGCGTCAGGCCACCCCACCCAGATACAGCCGCTTGACGATGTCGTTGGCCTTCAGCTCGTCGACGGACGCGGCCGACACCGCGATCTCGCCATGGACGATGATGTAGCCGCGGTCGGCGATGCGGATCGCCTGGTTGAAATTCTGCTCGGCCATCAGCACCGTCAGGCCAAAGCTCTGCTTGAGCTCGCCGATCTTGGTGATCGTCTGCGAGACCAGCAGCGGCGACAGGCCGACCGAGGGCTCGTCGACCAGCAGCAGTCGCGGCGATGACATCAGTGCGCGGGCGATCGCGAGCATCTGCTGCTGGCCGCCGGACATGGTGCCGGCGAGCTGGTTCTTTCGCTCCTTCAGCACCGGAAACGTCTCAAAGGCCATCGCGAGATTGTGCTGGATGGCGCTGCGGGCCGCCTTGCGGAAGGCGCCGAGCATCAGGTTCTCGACGACCGTCAGCTTGGGAAACAGCCGCCGTCCCTCCGGCACCAGCGCCACGCCGAGATCGACGATCTCCTCGGGCGAGAGCTGTGTCAGGTCATGCGCCTTGCCGTCGATCGAGAGCGACACGCTGCCGCGCGTCGGGCGCACCAGGCCCATGACGCATTTGATCAGCGTGCTCTTGCCGTTGCCGTTGGTGCCGAGCAGCGCCACGGTCTCGCCGGTCTCGACGCGCATCGAGACGCCGCGCAGCGCCTTGACCGCGCCATAGCCGGCGTCGAGGCCCTCGATCGACAGGCTAAGTGCCAAGATAGGCCTCCTGGACGCGCGGGTTCGCCATCACCTCGTTGGGCGCGCCGATCGCGATGATCTTGCCGGCATCGAGGCACATCACCCGCTCGGAGAAGCGCATCACCGCCTGCATGATGTGCTCGATCATGATGATGGCGATGTCCTCGCCGCCGAGGCTCAGCAGGAGGTCCAGCACCTCGTCGACCTCGGAGCGTCGACAGGCCCGCCATCGCCTCGTCGGAGATCAGGAGCTTTGGGCCCGTCGCCATGGCGCGCGCCAGCTCCATCTTGCGCAGTTCGACCTGGGTGAGCGTCGTCGTCGCCGCGAGCGCCTTGGGAGCAAGCCCGATCCGGGTCAGGATCGACATCGCCGCGTCGCGCCGGTGCGCTTCCGTCTCGAACAGATGGCCGATGCGCGGCGAAATCGAGCGCGACCATCAGGTTCTCGAGCACCGTCATGCTCCGGAACGGCCGCGGAATCTGGAAGCTGCGGGCGATGCCGCGATGCGAGCGCTGGTTCGCCGGCAACGGCGTGATGTCCTCGCCGGCGAACATCACGGCGCCCTTGTTCGGGCGCAGCGCGCCGGAAATGCAGTTGACCAGCGTGGTCTTGCCGGAGCCGTTGGGCCCGATCAGGCCAAAGCGTTCGCCCTTGCGGATTTCGACATTGATATTGTCGAGCGCGACAAAGCCGCCAAAATTCTTGGTCAGGCCATCGATCCGCAGCAGCGGCGCTTCGCGGCGCGGGCGCCGGTCATGCGCGCTCTCCCTTGCCCGTCAAGCGGCCGACGAGGCCGATGATGCCCTTTGGCGCGGCGACCACGAACAGCACCAGCATGACGCCGAGCACGAGCACGTTGACCTCGGACGAAATCGTCACCGCCAGGAACTGCTGCGTGGTGCCGAGCAGGATCGCGCCCAGCACCGGGCCGATCCAGTGCGCGGTGCCGCCGATCAGCGACATCGCCAGCACCGAGACCGAGTAGTTCAGGTTGAAGGCCGAGTCAGGATTGGCGAATTGCAGATACATCGCAGCCGGCGCGCCGCCGGCCGACATCAGTGCGCCCGAGATCACGCAGGCGAACAGCTTCAGCCGCAGCGTCGGCACGCCCGTGCATTCGGCGGCAAGCTCATCGTCGCGCAGCGCCTGCAGGCCGCGGCCGATCCGCGAGTTCTGGATGAAGCGCGTGATCGCAATCGCAATCACGACCAGCAGCGCCTGCACGAAGAACAGCATCTTCACATAGCTGTCGAACGGCGCCATGACCGGCGGCCGCTGCAACTGGATGCCGGCGGCGCCGCCGACAAAGCGCCAATTGGTGATCGTGGTCTCGATGATGATCGCGAGCGCAATGGTCGCGATCGAGAAGAAGATGCCGCGCATTCGCAGGGTCAGCAGACCGACGCCGAAGCCGAGCAGGCCGCCGACCACGGCGGCGGCTAGGATCTGCACGCCAAGCGGCGCGCCAAGCGCCTTGAACAGCAGCACGGCGGTATAGACGCCGACGCCGAAGAAGGCGTTGGTGCCGAAATTGACGTAGCCGGCATAGCCGCCGAGGATGGTCCAGGCTACCGACAGCACCACGAATTGCAGGATCACATAGCCGGCAAAGAACGGATATTCATTGCGCACGGACTGCGTCATGAAAAGCACGGCGGCCAGGAAGACCACTGCACCGGACCAGAAGGCGATCGAGCTGCGCTGCATGGTCATCTGCCGAGCAGGCCTTGCGGCCGCACCGCGAGCACGGCCAGCAGCAGCGCGAACGAGATCGCCGGCGCCCAGGACGCCCCGAACATGGTGAGCACGATCGTCTCGGCAACGCCGAGGATGATGGAGGCAATCAGCGTGCCGGAGATGCTGCCGAGCCCGGCCATGACCACGACACAGAAGGTGCGTCCGATATAGACGCGATCGAGCGTCGGCTCGACCGGCGCGACGATGATCAGCAGCGCACCGGCGATCCCCAGCACGGCGGTCGCGATCCCGAACGCGAACTGCTTGATGCGGACGGGGTTGGCGCCCATCAGCCGCAGCCCCTCCTCGTCCTGTGCCACGGCGCGGATCGCCCGTCCCATGAAGGTCTTCGACAAATAGGTGGCGAGCAACACCGTCAGCGCCAGCGCAACGCCAAAGGCGACGAGCTGCCGGATCGGGATGCGCAGATCGCCGATCCGCCAGGCCTTGCCGATATAGGAGGCGGTGACCGAACGCTGGTCGACGCCGAATTGCATGATGATCAGCACTTCGATGATGAAGGCGACGCCGAAGAAGAAGGCGATGCCGCGCACGGCGGCATCGGTGCCCCGCTTTTCGAACGTCTCGTGGTAGATGCGGTAGGTGATCAGGCCGAGCACGAAGAACAGCGGCGTGATCAGGAGCCCCGCGAGCAGGGGATCGATGTCATAGCTGTCGTTGAGCCAGTAAACGCCGTAGGAGGCCAGCACCAGGAAGGCGGGATGCGCGACATGGGGCACGTCGAGCAGCCCGAAGGAGATCGACAGCCCGACGCTGACGGCCGCATAGAAGCAGCCGAGCAGCACGCCGAGCACGACAGCGTCGCGCAGCAAATCAATCGAGAACACTCGCCCTCCTCGCCCCTCCAAGGCGCGATGACTTCAAGTGAACCATCACCGCGCTTTAGCTCATTTGCTTGCGCATGATCTTTTCCGGAAAGCCGCTACACCTTCCCGGATCATGCGCTAGGCGGTCGCCGCCTCGCGGCTCTACTTGCGTGAGGCCTCGAAGGGAGCGACCAGCTCGCCCGTCTTTAGATTGTCGGGGAACAGGATCACCTGCTTGCCCGCCTGGCGGAACTGGTCCATGTCCTTGTCCTTGATGCCGCGGAATTGCGCCTCCAGCGTCGCGCTCTGCTTCCACTCGCCGTCGTCCGCATAGGAGATCGATCCGACGATGGTCTTGTGGGTGTTCTCGCGCAGATATTTGGCGAGCCCCTTCTGGTCGAGCGACTTCGTCGCGTTGACGGCCTGCTCGATCATCTGGCCCATGGCATAGCCGTAGGGCGCGAGATAATAGCCGAGCGGATCGACTTTCGCCTCGACGGCGCGCTTGGTGTATTTCTCGAAGAAATCCTTGGTGCCGTCGAAATACATGCTGGGTTCGGGCAGCCAGGTGTTGTAGTTCACAACGCCGTTGAGCATCGATCCCATGTTCGCCATGACCGCCGCGAATTGCAGGCCGACCATGGCGCCGCCGAAGATCTTGACGTTGTCGCCGACGCCGATCTCGTTGACGGCGCGCAGGATCGCCGCGGAATCCGGCGGATAGGACGCGACAAAGACGATGTCGGGCTTGGCCGCGTTGAGCGCGCGAATGATGCTGGAGAATTCGGCCGTGCTCGGCGGATAGGCCTGATCGTACACGATCGGGATATTGAGCTTCTTGGCGACCTCGCGCGCGGTCGTCGCCAGGTTCTGGGCGAACTCCTGGTCGGCCGAGAGCAGCGCCATGGTCTTGCCGCCGGCCTTCTGGCCGAGCGTCAGGAAGCCGGTTGCCCAGCTGTCTGCCGGTCCCCATGGCGCATTGTTGAACCACATGTCGTGGTGGATCTTGCTGTTCACCTGGAATGAGAAATTGCCCATCAGGAGCAGGCCGCGCTGCTTCACCAGCGGCATGATCGGGGCCGTCGGCACCGTCGCATAGGGCGCAAACAACAGGTCGACCTTGTCGACGTCGAGCAGCTTGGCGTAGAGCGCCGGCGTCTCGGAAGCGCTTGACTTGTCGTCATAGACGACCAGTTCGACCTTGCGGCCGAGCAGACCGCCCTTGGCGTTGACGTCGTCGCGCCAGATTTCGATGCCGAGCAGCGACGCCTTGCCACCGCCGGCGAGGCCACCGGTCTGTGGCATCGACATGCCGATCCTGATCGGTGGCTCCTCCGCGCTCGCGACCGATGTCAACCCGAACACAATCGCGGCCGTTGCCCAGCCGAACAGCATTCTACGATTCATATTTCCCCCCTCTACACAACACAGTGTTCTTGATATTTGGCGGCGCCCTGTTGATCAGCCTTTAGCTTGCCGCGGCCGCCGGTGCAGCAACTTTTGCTTCCTTCAGGATCGCCGACGGATCGGAGCCGACGCGCCCGCTGGTCTTGTCGGCCTCGCCCTCGCGCGACAGCTTCAGGTCGAAGCGAATGCTCGGCACGCCCGGAATCGGACATTCCGGATCGTTGGGTGCAATATCGACGGCGAGATCGTCGGACGAGCCGAACACGACGTCGTCGGCCAGATGCGGGTCGTCGCGCAAATAGAGCGCGGTGACGAGTTCGCGATAGCCGGGCGAGCCGACCAGGAAATGGATATGGGCCGGCCGCATGCCGTGCCGCCCCTGCGCCTTCACCATGCCGCCGACCGGACCATCCATCGGGATCGAATAGCCGCGCGGCTTGACCGTGCGCACGACATAGAGCCCGTCCTTGTCGGTCGTGAACACGCCGCGATAGTCCACCGAGGACGCGTTCTCCTGGATGTCATAAAGGCCGTCGGCACTGGTCTGCCAGACCGAGACCGTGGCATCCGCCAGCGGCTTGCCGTTGATGTCGGTGACGCGGCCATAAAGCACGCATTCGGTGCCGGGCTTCACATGCTTGGCGATCTGGCTGCCGGCGGCGAGTTTCGGCGACGCCTCGCGGTAGAACGGGCCGAGCAGGCTGGTATGGGTGCCCTCTTCCAGCGCCGTCTTGTCGTGCAGGCCGTTGACCAGGGCCGAGAGGCCCAGCGTGTCCGAAAGCAGGATGAACTCCTGCCGGGCCGGCGTACACATCTTGCCGACCAGGGTCATGAATTCGATGCCCTTGATCCATTCGCCCGGGGTCAGGTTCACTTCGCGGGCGAAGGCATGCAAATGCCTGACCGCTGCCGCCAAGACCTCCCGCATCCGCGGGTCGGCGGTGGTCGCCATCTGGTCAAGGACGGCGTCCGTGATGGTTTCCGGCGTCAACTCCTGCATGGTGAAAGCTCTCCCTTTAACCCGCCGACGTGTCGCGGCAGCGGCGTCAGCCTACCGCTCCGGGCCTTGCAACGTCCAGAGCGCAGAAAGGCTTAGGGAACGAATGGATTAGGGGCTTGGCGACGCCTTGTCGCCGCAAGCCAGGGGATCCTGCCACGCGGCGGCTCAATCGCAGCGGGCGTCCAGTCCCGCTGCACTCAATTTGGTCAGGACGTCGTCGAGATGCGCGCGGTCGCGGGTCTCGATCACCAGCTGGAGCAGGGTCGCCTTGGCCGGCAGGTCGGAAAAGGTCCGCTGGTGCGAGACCTCGATGATGTTGGCTCCGGCCTCCGCCAGCAGCGCCGCAACCGCGGCCAATTGACCAGGCCGGTCGACGATATCGAGTGACAGTTGTGTCAACCGTCCCTCGCGCGCCAGCTCGCGGGTCAGGACCGAGGCGATCAGGCGGGTGTCGATATTGCCACCGGTCAACACGAGGCCGACATTGCGGCCGGCAAACAGCGCGGGATTGGCCTGCACCGCGGCAAGGCCGGCTGCCCCCGCTCCCTCGACCACGGTTTTTTCGATATTGATAAAGGCCGCCACCGCGCATTCGATCTCGGCTTCGGTAACGAGGAGGATGTCATCCACGAGATGGCGGATGATCTCCGTGGCGAATTTCCCGGGCGACTTCACCGCGATGCCTTCGGCCAGCGTGTCGCCGCGCATCGGCAGGCGCTTGCCCTTGATCGCGTTGTACATGGACGGGTAGAGCCCGGCCTCGACGCCGATGACGCGAAGTTCCGGCTTCAATGACTTGGCGGCGATCGCAATGCCCGAGATCAGCCCGCCGCCGCCGATGGGAACGACCAGCGTGTCCAGCGCCGGCACCGCCTTGAGCATTTCCAGCCCAATCGTGCCTTGCCCAGCAATGATCAGCGGGTCGTCATAGGGATGGATCATGGTCAGGCCGTGGGCCTCGCCGTGATCGAGCGCGACGGGCCCCGCCTCCTCCACCGTCTTGCCGGCGATGATGATATCAGCGCCATGCCGCCTGGTGTTCTCGATCTTCACCATGGGCGTGCCGACTGGCATGACGATGGTCGCGGGGATGCCGAGGCGTTTGGCGTGATAGGCGACGCCCTGCGCATGATTGCCAGCCGACATCGCGATGACGCCGCGCTTTCGCTCCTCGGCCGACAGCGCGTTGAGGCGGTTGAGCGCGCCGCGTTCCTTGAAGGTGGCGGTGAACTGCAGGTTCTCGAATTTCAGCCAGATGCGGCAGCCGCAGATCTCGCCGAGCGTACGGCTCTCGTTGCAGGCGGTCTCGATGACGGCGCCGCTGATGGTCTTCGCCGCGTTTTTGATGTCGGCCAGTTTGACCGGAAGCTTGTCCATGTCGGGAGTGTCCAGCATCTCCCGCCAGGTATCAAGCGACGCGCGCGGTGCGATTGAACCCTTCGATGATACGAAACGCCTCCGATGCGGCGCAGGGACGGCTGAAATGGAACCCCTGCGCCTCCGTGCAGCCGGCCTGCCGTACCAGCTCGAGCTGTTCGGGGGTTTCGATGCCTTCGGCCGTAGTCTCCATGCCGAGATTGGCGCCGAGGCTCGCGATGGTGCGAACGATCGCCTCACTGCCGGAGGAATTCGCCGAGCGTGCCGACGAACGAGCGGTCGATCTTGATCTTGTCGAACGGGAATTTGCGCAAATAGCTCAGCGACGAATAGCCGATGCCGAAATCGTCCATGCTGACGCGGATGCCGAGCGCGCGAAGCTGGTGCAGGATGGCAATCGTCGCGGCATCATCCTGCAGCAGCGCGCTCTCGGTGATCTCGAGTTCGAGGCGATCGGGCGCAAGCCCGGTCGCAGCCAGCGCGCTGGTCACCATGGCCGCGAGCCCGCGGGCGCGGAACTGGACCGGTGACAGGTTGATCGCGATCCTGACAAAGCTTGGCCATTGCGCGGCGGTCGCGCAGGCCGTGCGCAACACCCACTCTCCGATCGGCACGATCAGGCCGGTCTCTTCCGCGATCGGGATGAACTCCGCCGGGCCGATCGATCCGCGTTTGGCACTATTCCAGCGCAGCAGCGCCTCGAAGCCGGTCAGTTCGCCGGTGCCGAGCCGGATCTGGGGCTGGTAGACCAGATGGAATTCGCCGGCCTCCAGCGCGCCCCGCAAATCCGTCTCCAGCAAATGTCGGGTGTGCGCCTGTTGCTCCATTTCGGAGCGGAAGAACTCATAGGTGCCGCGTCCCCTGGCCTTGGCCCGATAGAGCGCGAGGTCAGCGCATTTCATGAGCTGCTCGGCCTCCACCCCGTCCGTAGGCGCAATGGCGATGCCGACGCTGATCCCGGAATGCACCAGCTGATCGTCGAACGGCGGCGGGCGGCTGACGATCTCCACCAGGCGGCGTGCCAGCCGTTCGGCCGAATTCCGGCTGCGGGCCGGATTGCAGCACCGCGAATTCGTCGCCGCCGAGCCGGGCGACCGTATCGTTTTCGCCGACGCATTCGCGCATCCGGTCGGCCACCCAGCACAACAACCGGTCGCCGATCGCGTGCCCCAGCCGATCATTGACGGTCTTGAAATTGTCGAGGTCGAGGCACAGCACCGCCATCGACGTGCCCTGTGCGCCCACCCGCGCAAGCCCTGCATCCATCTTCTCCCGGAACAGCACGCGGTTGGACAAATCCGTCAGCGCGTCGTGCTGCGCCATGTGAGCCACGCGCGCCTCGGCCTTGCGGCGCTCGGTCACGTCCTCATAGGTAATGACCCAGCCGCCATGCTCCATCGGGCTGTGATGCAGCTTGATGATGCGGCCGTCGCCGAGATGGCGATGAATGGTACGCGCGCCGCTGTTCAGCTTCGCGATATATTCATCGTACAGTTCCTGCGGCGTCGTTCCGGGATGATTGCCGATGGCGCAGCTGTGCTCCATGAGCTCGCGCATGCTGGTGCCGGGCTGCACGACGTCGGCCGACAGGCGATAGATGTCGATATAGCGCCTGTTGCAGACGATCACGCGAAGCTTGCTGTCGAGCATGCACAGCCCCTGCGACATGTTGTTGAGCGCCGCGTCGAAGCGGCGATGCTGCTCGCTCAGCTCCTCGTGCGAGCGCTCGCGTTCGGTGATGTCCTCATAGGTGCCGACAAACCCGCCGTCGGGGAGCGGACCGTAGCGAACCGCAATCAGCCTGCCATCCGACAGGCGCCGCTGCAGCACCGCGTTGTCCTGGTTGACGATCCGGTCACGGGCGACGGCCATGATCTGCTCGGCGCTGTATTCGCTCGACATGGCGCCGTGCTTCATCGTGCGCTCGATCAGCTCGGAGAGATGCGTGCCGGGTCGCGCCTCCTCCGGCGACAGCTTGTAAAAATCCAGATAGCGGCTGTTGCAGCAGACCAGCCGCATGTCCTTGTCGTAGACGCAGAGGCCATGCGCCATGTTCTCGAGCGCGGCGTCGAGCAGCAGGTTCTGCCGCTTGAGCGCGTCTTCCTGGCGCAGCCGATCGGTGACGTCATAGCACGCGCTGACCCAGCCGCCGTCCGGCATCGGGCTCGAGATCGACTGGATGGTGTGGCCGTCGCCGCGGATCACATGTCCGACGCTGGACTCGCCGTGGCGTATTTCGATCATGCGGCGGGCATAGACGTCTTCCGCCGACCGCCCGGGCGCGTTGCCGCGCGCCACGAAGTGCTCGATCACCTCGCGATGCTTGATGCCGGGCTTGACGACATTGGGATCGAGTCCATAGACCCGCAGATATTGCTCGTTGCAGACAATCAGGCGCTCATCGGCGCCGAACATGGTCAGGCCGTGCGACATGTGGGCGACGGCGCGCTCGATGCGCTCGGTCTGGAGCTGCAGCGCGCTTTCGAGCTTGGCCCGCCGCGTGATGTCGTCGCAGACGGTGATCCATCCCCCATCCGGCAGCGGCCTGATGTCGATCGTCATGATGGTGCCGCTCGGCATCTCCTGGTGCACGCTGAACCGCCTGCCGGCCGCAAGCAGGGCCAGCCGCTCGCGGCAGATCGACTCGACCTTGTCGACTGCGAAATTGCCGCGCGCGGCGCTGTGTTCCATGAGCTCGCGGTAGCTCAGGCCAGGTTGAACCACATCCGCCGAAATGTTGAACAGTTCGAGGAAGGCGCGGTTGAACAGCACCACCCGGTTGTCGGCGTCGTAAACGCAGATGCCCCGCGCCGCGCTGTCGAGCGCGATGCGACTGAGAGCCAGCAGCGGATCGGTTGCCGTCGACTCTGGGGCGCGGGCTCTCCTGCGGTGGCGCTGGGTCATTGGGCCAATGATTCCGGGGTTAAAGGATTTGGCAAGCATGCTAATTGGCCCCGACAGGCTAGCGGTCTTGCCGGAAAATTCCCTTAAGGATGGTAGTTTACGGAGCGTGACCGCAACTAGCCAACTTTGAACTGCTTCGACCGCGACGCCCGCCACAGCGTCCACAGGATCGAGAATCGCGATCGCACGTACGGCACGAACGGATCGTTGTCCGCCCGCGCCATCCGCGCCAGATCGCGGCGCACCTGCGCCAGCGGCAGGAACACCAGCCGCACCGTCGGTGGCACCTCGGGGAGGAGTTCAAAGGCGGTCTGCAAATGCCGCCGCGCCTCGCCGATCAGTTGATCGATCGCGGCGCGCGTTTTCGGGGTTTGCTTGCGGGCAAACACCTTTTCCATGGAGCTACCGTGGCTCTGCAGGAATTGCAGCGGCAGGAAGAGCTGCCGGCGCGCGGCATCGCGCGACAACGAATCGATCACCTGGACAAAACCCTGCGCGAAGCCGGCGTGGCGCGCGGCATGCTCGATCTCGGCCGATGGCGGCGCCATGACCCGCGCGGCCAGCGCAAACAGCGCCGACGAGGTTTCGTGCACGTAACCTTCGAGCGCCGCCAGTGTCGGCATCGGATCGTTGTAGAGATCGAATTGATGCTCATCGATCAGCCGCGACAGCGGCTCGGCCGGAAGGTCGAAATTGCGGATCGCCAGCAGAAGCTCGGCCGCGACAGGATTGCCCTCGACCCCGCCACGACCGGCGCCCGCGAGCAGATCGGTCCACCATTGCATGCGGACTTCGCCCGGCAGGGGCTGGCTGACCTGGTCGCGGATGCGAAAAATCTCGACATTGAAGGCATAGAGCGCGAGCAGCGCCCGCCGTTCGGCCGCCGGCACGAACAGGGTCGAGGCATAGCGCGCAAAGTCGTGGCTGCGCACTAGATCGGCGCAGAACGCGGCTGCATCTTTGCCGCCGAAGCTCATGGCACCGCGATCAGCGCCGCCGCGACGCGGCGGCGTTCGCCCAGCATGATGTTGTAGGTGCGGATCGCGGGTCCGGTCTGCATCGCATCCAGCACCACATGCACGGCCCGCAGCGCCGCGCGCAAGTCTGACGGCGGCACCCAGACATCGGTGCCGGTGCCGACAATCAGCGTGTCGATGCCGTTCGCCGCGGCGAAAACCCGTTGAAGCGAATATTTGTCGATCTGCTCCGGCCGGGTGACCTCCCAGGCCCAGATCGCATCGGGCAGGCACAGCAGCGAACCCCGATGCGACATGTCGGCAAAGGCAAAGCCGCCCTTGCCATAAGCCTCGATCGGCGCCGACCTCGGAAGATGCAGTCCTTCATTTTGCTGGGGCATGATCTGATTCCGAAAACCGGTCCCCACTTTTCGGGATCATGCCCGGAATTTGCGATCGTCGCTTACTTCTTGGCTGCCGCGTCGCTCTTCCTGGCCGGTGCCTCCGGCGCATCGGCCCGGGTTGCGCCGACGCCGAGATAGATCAGGATCGGCGCGGCGATGAAGATCGAGGTGTAGGTGCCGACCAGCACCACGCCGAACATCATCACCGCAGTGAAGCTGTGGATGGCCTGGCCGCCGAACAGCAGCAGCGCGAGCAACGCCAGCGTCACCGTGACGTGGGTGATGATCGAGCGCGACAATGTCGAATTGATGGACTCGTTCAACAGCTGCGGCATCGGCATTTTTTTGTAGCGCCGCAGCATTTCGCGGATGCGGTCATAGATCACGACCGTATCGTTCAGGGAGTAACCGAGAATCGTCAGCAGCGCCGCGATGCTGGTGAGGTCGAAATCGACCTGGCTGATCGACATGAAGCCGATGGTGAGCACGATGTCGTGCACGTTGGCGATCATGGCGCCGAGCGCGAACTGCCATTCGAAGCGGAACCAGAGATAGATCAGGATCGAGATGATCGCGAGCATCAAGCCCAGCATGCCGTAGGCCAGCAACTCGCCGGACACGCGCGGGCCCACCACCTCGACGCGGCGGTAGTCGACACTGTCGCCGAGCGCGCCGCGGACCTTGCCGACGGCGGCCTGCTGCGCGGCGTCGCCGCCGGGCTGCTCGGCGACGCGGATCAAGACCTCCTCCGGTCCGCCGAATTGCTGCAGCTGGACGTCGCCGAGCCCAAGCGTGCTCAGTGTTGCCCGCATCGAGGCGATGTCGGCCGCCCCCGACTTGGCGCGCACTTCCAGCAGCGTGCCGCCCTTGAAGTCGATGCCGAAGTTCAGCCCATGGGTGAAGAACAGCGTGATCGCGACGATCGACAGCGTCGCCGAGATCGGGAAGGAGATGCGGCGGAACTGCGTGAAGTCGAAATGCGTATCGTCAGGGACGATGCGCAGCGACGGAAAGATGCCGAGCACGCTGACGACCGTCAGAATGACGATCAGGACGCCGAGGCCGATGAGAACGTAGTGAGTCACAGATGGCCCCGTATTAGATCGGCACACTTTGCGGCCGCTTCCACCGCACCCACCACGCCACGATCAGGCAAGTCAAGGTGAAGGCGGTGAAGACCGTGGTAATGATGCCGATGCCGAGCGTCACGGCAAAGCCGCGCACCGGCCCGGTGCCGATATAGAACAGCACGGCGGCGGCGATGAAGGTGGTGATGTTGGAGTCGAGGATGGTCGCGAGCGCCCGCTTGAACCCGGCATCGATCGCCGAGATCGCGTTGCGGCCGCCGCGCAGCTCCTCGCGGATGCGCTCATAGATCAGCACGTTGGAGTCGACGGCGATACCGACCGTGAGCACGACGCCGGCGATGCCGGGCAGAGTCAGCGTGGCGTTCAACAGCGACAGCACGCCGAAGATCATGGCAACGTTGATCATCACGGCGATATTGGCGAACACGCCGAACAGCCGATAGGTCACCAGCATGAACACGATGACCATGATGGCGCCGACGTAAGCCGCGAGCTCGCCCTTCTCGATCGAGTCCTGGCCGAGGCCCGGACCGACGGTGCGCTCCTCGACGACGGTGAGCGGCGCCGGCAGCGCGCCGGCGCGCAAAAGGACCGCCAGATCGTTGGCGGATTGCACGGTGAAATTGCCTGAGATCTGGCCCTGGCCGCCGGTGATCGGCTCCCGGATTACCGGCGCGGAGATCACCTTGTTGTCGAGCACGATGGCAAAGGGCTGGCCGACATTTTCGGTGGTGGCCTGTGCGAATTTGCGCGAGCCCGCGGTATTGAACTTGAAATTTACCACGGGTTCGCCGGAGCGCTGGTCGAAACCGGTCTGTGCGTCGGTCAGGTCGCCGCCCGTGACTAGCACCTGCTTCTTGATGACGTAAGGAATGGGCGGGCTGGACGTGCTCATCAACACTTCGGAGTCGGGCGGCACCCTGCCCGCCTGCGCCTGATCCGGCGGCACGGTGGTGTCGACCATGCGGAATTCCATCTTCGCGGTCTTGCCCAGGAT
The DNA here is from genome assembly GCA_963739755.1 of uncultured Alphaproteobacteria bacterium. GTDB lineage: Bacteria > Pseudomonadota > Alphaproteobacteria > Rhizobiales > Xanthobacteraceae > Bradyrhizobium. Next base: position 61,270 of record CAVUCB010000066.1, read on the forward strand.
CTCCTTCAGATGGGTCGGGTCCTGCAGGCCCGGCACCTGCACCAGGATGCGGTCGTTGCCCTGGCGCTGGATCAGCGGTTCGACGGTGCCGAGTTCGTTGACGCGACGCTCGACGATCTGGATCGACTGCTCGATGGTTTTGCGGAGGCGATCGTTCATCGCCGCTTCCGGGATGGTCAGCCGGATCAACCCACCACCGGCATCGGTCAGATCGAGATCGCGCTGGCTTCCGCCGCCTAGCAGCCCGCCGAGCGGCTGCGACAGCTCGCGCAGTTTCGAAAGCGCACCCGCCTGATCGGTGTCCTTGGTGATGCGGACTTCGACCGTGTCGCCCTTCACCGCGAGCCCGGTATACTGGATCCTGGCGGCTCGCAGCGTCCGCTGCACGTCTTCACGGATCTGGTTGAGCCTGGTCTTCTTCACATCATTGGAATCGACTTCGAGCAGCAGATACGAGCCGCCCTGCAGATCGAGGCCAAGCACCATCCGTCGCTGCGCCCAGGCCGGCCATGTCTTGACCTGCGCCTCGGGAAAGAAATTCGGCACCGCGCACAGGCACACCACCAGCGCCGTCAGGATAATGCCGAGCGCCTTCCAGCGGGTGAAATACAACATCGACTTGAACTCGTCAGCGTGAGAGGTGGCGGCTCGCCCCAAGCCGCGCAAAAAAGGATCAGCTCGCGGACGTCTCGTCCTTGGTGATTTCCTTGGCCGGCTCGCCCTTGGCGCGCACACCGGAAATCATCTGGCGCATCTGGCGAACGCGGACGCCGTCGGAGATCTCGAATTCGATCTGATCGTCGTCGACCACCTTGGTGACCTTGCCGACCAGGCCGCCCGAGGTCACGACGGTGTCGCCGCGGCGGATGTTCTTCACGAGCTCGGAGTGGTCCTTCACCTTCTTCTGCTGCGGCCGCAGAATCAGGAAGTACATGATCACGAAGATCAGCGCGAACGGCAGAAGCGACATCAACATGCTGTTGGTATCGCCGCCGGCCGCAGCCTGGGCATAGGCAGGAGTGATGAACATCAGGAGATCCTCGTGAGACGGGGTGAACCGGTTTGCGCCTGAAAAGGGCCGGTTCGGCCAAATTCGCGCGGAATATAGCGGTCGCGGTCCCAATTGCAACGCTGGCGCGCCCCTTCATTGGGCCAGCTTGTAACACCCCGCAAGGCCCGATAAGGCTGCGCCGTCAGGAACTTGAGACATGTCGAGAAAACCCCGAAAAATCGCCTCCCGCCCCGCTTCCACGGCAATCGCACGGAAGGCCCGGAAAGTCGCGGCAAAACGCCCCACAGCGCCGGCCGAGAACGAGGTGCCGGCACGGATCGCGCGGGCGCTGGAGGCGATTGCTGCGCACCTTTCCGCGCAGCGCACCGGGCCCCCTCGCCGCCCTGTCGTTCGCCGATGCCGATGCCTTTGTCTGGCATCCGAACGGGCGGCTGACGGAGGTCAGGCGCGTCAGCCGGGTCGATCTCTTCCTGCTCAAGGGGATCGACCGGATGCGCGACATCCTGATGGAGAACACCGAGCGCTTCGCCAACGGCCTGCCGGCCAACAACGCGCTGCTCTGGGGCGCGCGCGGCATGGGAAAGTCCTCGCTGGTGAAGGCGGCGCATGCGACCATCAACATGGACCGCAGGGAAGCCGATCGGCTGAAGCTGATCGAGATCCATCGCGAGGATATCGAGAGCCTGCCGGCGCTGATGGAGCTGCTGCGGGCGTCAGCCTTCTGCTTCATCGTGTTCTGCGACGACCTCTCCTTCGACGGCAACGACGCCTCCTACAAATCGCTCAAGGCGGTGCTGGAAGGCGGCATCGAGGGCCGGCCGGACAATGTCATCCTCTATGCCACCTCCAACCGCCGGCATCTGCTGGCACGCGAGATGATCGAGAACGAGCGCTCGACCGCGATCAATCCGGGCGAAGCGGTCGAGGAGAAGGTCTCGTTGTCGGATCGCTTCGGTCTCTGGCTCGGCTTCCACCGCTGCAGCCAGGACGAATACCTCGCCATGGTGAGGGGCTATTGCGGCCATTTCGGCATCAAGCTCGACGAGGAAGAGCTGGAGCGCGAGGCGCTGGAATGGTCGACCACCCGCGGCTCCCGCTCCGGCCGCGTCGCTTGGCAGTTCGTGCAGGAATTGGCGGGACGGTTGGGCGTGAAGCTGAGCGGGAAGTAGTCAGCATCCGCGTCATTCCCCGCGAAAGCGGGAATCCGTACGCCGCGCCCTCGGCTCAATAACGATGTCTCTGGAATACTGGGTCGCCCGGTACAAGCCGGGCGACGCGCACGCAGCTTTAGCGAGCGCGGCGTAGCCTTACGCCCCGCTCAGGAATTGAAGCGGGTCGACGGGCTGCGATCCCTTGCGGATTTCGAAGTGGAGCTGCGGCGACCCCACCTCGCCCGACTGGCCCGATTTGGCAATCACCTGGCCCCGCTTGATGGTATCCCCGCGCTTCACCAACAGCTCACTCGCATGGGCATATGCGGTGACATAGCCGTTGGAGTGCCGAACCAGGACCAGATTGCCATAACCCTTCAGCTCGTTGCCGGAATAGGCGACGACGCCATCCTCGGCGGCCTTGACCGGCGTGCCTTCGGGCACCGCGAGGTTGATGCCGTCATTGGATTTGCCGTTGGTCTTGGCGCCATAGCCCGTGATAACCTTGCCGCGCACCGGCCAGCGGAACGTCGGCAGCGCGCCGGTGGCTTCGCTCGCCTTGATCGGCGCCTCGGTGGCCGGCTCGTCCGGCTGCGGATTGGCTTGCGCCAGATGTGCGCTCTGCTGCGGCGCGGCGGCTGGCGACCTTGGTCCGGCGGCGGGAATGGTCGTGACAGGCCGGCGCGGCGGCAACGACGCCGAGCGGCGCGGCCGGTGCGGCCAGCCGCGACCTTCGCGGCACGGTCAGCCTGGTGCCGAGCTTGAGCTTCGCGGCTGCATCGATATTGTTCGCCTTGGCGAGCTCGGCGACCGAAACATGGTTGTTGCGGGCGATGCTTGCCAGCGTCTCACCGGGATTGACGATGTGAACGCTGGCGGCGCGGCAGCGACCGGCTTGCTCGCGGGGCGCGGCCAGCGGCGGGGACTTGGGCCGGCACCGGAGCAGCGGCTACCGCCGCGGTCGGATGCGGAATGACCAGCGATTGGCCGGGTGACAGCGTGCGCGGCCCTTTATAGCCGTTGGCGGCGAGGATCGCGGCCGGCGTGACATGATAGCGCTGCGCCAGAATTTCCAGCGTATCGCTGGTGCCGACGATGATGGTGGTGCTGTCGGCGGGACGGGCCGCTGCGACAGAGCGCGGCGGGACGCTGGCCGTGGTTTCGAGCCTCGGCTGCGGCCGGCGGCGCGTAGGAGGCAAGCCCGCGCCCGCCGCCGGACACGCCAGCGCTGGCGGACGGATAGGACTGCGGCGCGGAAACCGCGGGCGGCGGCAGCGACGAGGACTGATAGGCGGGCCGGGAATATTGCGACAGCTCGCGGCGTTCGACCTGAGCCGGCGGCGCGGGCGGCTGCTGCACGGTGCCGGTCGATTCGCCCTGGTAATCGAACGGATTGGCCAGCCGCCACGACATGTCGCCGCTGCAACCCGCGACCCCAAAGGAGATCAGCGCCAGCGCCGCAAGATGCGGAACGCGGCGCGAGCCAAGAAAGGCGCCAGCACGGGACATGGTTACTCACTCGTACGCAACAAATGACTTTTTTGAGTAAACACGTTCCCAGTAAACAACCGCTTAAGCCTCCGAATAAGGTCTTGGCGGCACAGCCAATCCGGAAATTCACGGATTAGGTCAGAGTTCGCGCGCAATCCCCGGCAGCGCCGGCACAAAACGCACGTCGACCAGCTCTTTTCGCTCGAGGCCGGAAGCCGTTTTGACGACGCGGATAAGGGTCTGGACGCCGTGATGCGGGCCGACCGGCGCGATCAGGATACCGTCCGTCTCCAGCCGCTCGATGAGATTTTCAGGGATTTTCTCCATCGCCGCGGTGACAATGATGCGGTCGAACGGGCCGATATTGGCGGGAAGGTCTAGCCATCCCCCAGCATGACCTCGACATTGTTGTAGCCCATCTTCTCGAGCCGCCGCCGGGCGGCATCGGCCAGGGTGCGGAAGCGCTCGACCGTCAGCACCTGGTTGGCGAGCTGGGACAGAACCGCCGCCTGGTAGCCCGAGCCGGTGCCGATCTCGAGCACGCGATGATGTTTCTGCAGCTGCAGCTGCTCGGTCATGTAGGCGACCACAAAGGGCTGGCTGATGGTTTGTCCGCAGGCAATCGCCGAGCGCGCTGTCGCGGTAGGCATCGGCCCGGTCGCCTTCTGCGACAAAGACTTCCCGCGGCACTTCCTCCAGCGCCCGCAGCACGGCCTGGTCGCTGATCCCGCGCCGCCGCAGCGTCAGCTGAAACATCATTTTTTCCGGGGGGCCTTGCCTTGAGGGCATTTCGGTCTCGGCTGGCTTGGCGAGGGAATTACCGCGCTGCTGCATTTGATGCAAAATGTAGCGGCGTCCTGCGGAGCATTTTCGTCTCATCCCCCGTTCCCGCTTAGGAACCTGCCATGCTGGCTGGCGTTGAAGCGCGGACCGTTCAATCGGCTGCAGGCTGAGCTGCGAGCCTCCAACCGGTCGTGCGGCGCTCCCACAATGTAATCGTTGCACCCATTGGCGATTTTTGCGAACCTCCGACATCCGGATGGGCAAGGACTTGACCTCATGACTGCGACGCGGCCGCCACGCGGCTCTGTGTTCCTCGTTGAAGACGAGGTCATGATCAGGATGATGGTTTCCGACATGCTGGAGGAGCTCGGCTACACCGTCGCCGCCGAGGCGGGCGAGATCAGCGAAGCGCTGCGGCTTGCGGAAACGACTTTCTTCGATCTGGCGATCCTCGACGTCAACGTCAACGGCAAGGTGATTTCCCCGGTCGCCGACCTGATCAAGGCCCGCAACCGCCCGTTTATCTTCGCGACCGGCTACGGCTCGTCGGGCCTGCCCGAGGAATATCGCGACCGCCCGGCGCTGCAGAAGCCATTCCAGCTCGAAACGCTCGGCAAGATGATCGAAACCACGCTGCGCAGCGCGACGGTCTAGCGCGCGCCTATTTCAACGATTCCGTCAGCTCTTCGGAAAACGCCTCATCCGTGCGGTCGAGCCTGAGCGGCGTCACCGAGACATAGCGCGCTGCGAGTGCCGCGAGATCCGTGCCTTCCGCCGGCGTATCCATCATCGCCGCGCGCTCGAAGCCGATCCAGAAATAAGGATTGCCGCGGCCGTCGCGGCGCTCGTCGATCTTGAGGAAGCCGAGATTGCGCTTGCCCTGCCGCGTGACGCGGATGCCGACGACCTCGTCGGGCGCGCAGGCCGGGAAATTCACATTGATCACGGTGTTCTTCGGAATGCCCGCCTCGATCACCTTGCGAATGATCGGAGGGCCGAATTTCAGCGCGGTGTCCCAGAGCGGCCGCTCGCGCGTCTCCATCGAAAATTCCTGCGACAGCGCAAATGACGGCAGGCCGAGAATGGTGCCTTCGAGCGCGCCCGCGATCGTGCCGGAATAGACCACGTCCTCGGCGACGTTGCGTCCCTTGTTGACGCCGGAGAGCACCATGTCCGGCATGGTCGCGCCCGAGGATGTGGCGCGCGCCCATGATGACGCAGTCGGTCGGCGTGCCGCGCACGGCGAAATGGCGCGGGCCGACTTCGCGCAGCCGCAAGGGATCGTTCAGCGACAGCGAGTGCGACACGCCGGACTGGTCGAGCTCGGGGGCCACGATCCAGACGTCGTCGGAGAGCGCACGCGCGATCTCCTCCACGACCTTCAGGCCCGGCGCATGGATGCCGTCATCATTGGTGCAGAGAACCCGCATCCCGCCAAAACCCTTTTTGACCAAATCCTCAAGCTTTTACGGCGCCGTCTTATCCGCTGAGGCGGCGCAGGCAAACCGGGCGGAAGGGGGTAAAAAGCGGCTTTTGCCCACGAATTGTTAAGCCAGCCCTTGCTTTTGCCGGGCTTGCGGGGCCAGTAACATGGAGAATAGCGTTTGGGCCCTACTCTGGATGGCGACGGGGTTTCTGCATGACCCACATTTCAGCCGCTGCCGCGATTTTGATTTGTTTGGCTTTTTCCATTTCGTCGCCCGCGCATGCGCAGTCGAACCGGACTCTGGCCACCGACAATGGCTGTTTTCCCTGGCAGGATTTCAAGAACGGCCAATGTGTCGCAAAACCTTCGCAGACGCCGCCGCCCGCTCTGCCTGCGCCGGCACCCGAACCGGCCGTCGCACCACCGCCCGCCACCTCCTCCGCCAGTCGTGGCTGCGCCGCAGCCGCCTGCAGCTCCGTCGCCTGTTGTGGCCAATCCCGTCACACACGCTTCCCCTCAACTCGCCATCGTCTGCGACGGCGGCACGGTGACGAACGGGACATGCGCCTGCCCTGCCGGCTTCAACCTGATGCCCGCAGCCGGCAATGCCGGCGGCACCTGTGTGCGCACCAATGCGGACAACTGCCTCGGCGGCGAACTGACCGTGAACGGCAAATGCATGTGTTCCGGGCAGGTCACAATGGATGGCGAGACCTATCTGCTCGAATATTCCAATGGCAAGTGCCTGCCGATGCGCTGTCCGGTCACAGCCTCCTTGCGAGATGGCCGCTGCGTCGCAAGCTCATCGCCGCAGCTGAGTTCGGAACCTGAGTCAAAACCCCAGCCGGCAGCGAAGGAAGCCAAGAATACGGACGAATCCGAGCCGCGCCACCATTGTGAACGCGGCATGGTCAACAGCCGCTCGGGCTGCGTACCCGCACGTCGGCGCATACAGGGCATCAACGAGTTACGCCTGCGCCAATATTATCGGAACTATCAATTCCCGGGCATGATGGGGCCGAACTGACCGGAAATACCCGTCAGCGCTTGACCCGCCACTGCGGCAGGAATTTTGCCGAGACGCGCTCCATTCGCAACGCCAGCTGCGGAATGCTCGGCTTCGGCAGCTCGACCGGCGCGACTTCGTTCGCCCGCAAGCTGCTTTCCGTTGGCGACGACGCGATCGTCTTCGCCGCTGCTGCCGGTGCCGGCTGAATCAATTCCAGCACGCTTTCAACCAGTGGCAGGCTCTTGCGCGGCGGCGCCGGAAAGCGCGCACGCGCGACCTCAAGCGCCTTGTTGAAGTCATCGATATTGATCCAGGCGAGACCGCGCATGCGTTGCGGCAGGTCGTCTTCCCACAACCGCGCGACTTCAATGTCAAATGCACCCTTCAGGCGCTGATCGACCGCCTGCACGCCGACACCGGTCACGGCCCATTGTCTGCCCACCCAATAGATGTCGCGATGCAGGGCCATCGGTACACATTCTCATCACGCGCGCAGGATCCGGAAAAAGCCTGCCCCGCACTTGACGCGGGGTGGAGGTCGGTTTTCCGAAAAGATCATGCGAAAACAATACTCGCGACGCGAAGATAGCGGGCCGCCCGCCGTTCGCAACAGCGAACGATCGCGCGCATAAAAAAATCGCAAGTGGAAGGAATTATTTTCCGGGTTCGATGGTCTTGAGCCCGCCCATATAGGGCTGCAGCACGTCGGGAACGGCGATCGAGCCACCCTGCTGCTGATAGGTCTCCATGATCGCGATCAGCGCACGGCCCACCGCAGTACCGGAGCCATTCAGCGTGTGCACGAAGCGCGGCTTGCCGTCGGGCCCGCGCGAGCGCGCATCCATGCGGCGTGCCTGGAAATCGCCACAAACCGAGCAGCTCGAAATTTCCCTGAAAGCGCCGCCCTCGCCTTGGCCGGGCATCCACACCTCGATGTCGTAGGTCTTCTGTGACGAGAAACCCATGTCGCCCGCGCACAACGTCATCACGCGGTAATGCAGATCGAGCTGCCTCAAGACTTCCTCGGCGCAGGCGAGCATGCGCTCGTGCTCGTCCTTGCTGGTCTCGGGCGTCGTGATCGAGACCAGTTCGACCTTGATGAACTGATGCTGCCGGATCATGCCGCGGGTGTCGCGGCCGGCAGCACCGGCTTCGGCGCGAAAGCACGGCGTCAGCGCCGTGAGCCGCATCGGCAGTTCCTTCTCGTCGACGATGGATTCGCGGACGAGATTGGTGAGCGAGACTTCCGCGGTCGGGATCAGGCCAAGCCGCTCGGTCTTCAATCGATCATCGGGAGCGATCGTTAATTCGCCTCTGACGGCCCAGAACTGATCGTCCTCGAACTTCGGCAACTGACCCGTGCCGAACATCACGTCGTTGCGCACCAGCAGCGGCGGATTGATCTCGGCATAGCCGTGCTCGTTGGTGTGGAGGTCGAGCATGAATTGCCCGATCGCGCGCTCCAGCCGCGCGAGCTGTTTCTTCAGCACGACAAAGCGCGCGCCCGAGAGCTTCGCCGCCGCTCTCAAAATCCATGTAACCGAGCGCGACGCCGAGATCATCGTGCGGCTTCGGCGCAAAGCCGTATTCGCGCGCCTTGCCGAACACGTGGCGCTGCACGTTGCCGTGCTCGTCAGTACCGTCAGGTACTTCCGGCGCGGGCAGCGGCAGGTTCGGGATTGCGGCGAGTTCTTTCGCGAGCTCCTCGTCGGCAGCTTTGGCAGCCTGCTCGAGCTCGGGCATGCGCGTTTTCAATTCGCCGACTTCGGCCATCAGCCTGGCGGCGCGCGCCTCGTCCTTGGCCTTCTTGGCGTCGCCGATTTCCTTCGAGGCCGCGTTGCGCCGCGCCTGCGCCTGTTCCGAGGCCAGGATTGCGGCGCGGCGCTTTTCGTCGATCGCCAGCAGCGACGCGGACAACGGCGCCAGCCCGCGCCGCTTCAGCGCGGCATCGAAGGCCTGCGGGTTGTCGCGGATCGATTTGATGTCATGCATGGCTGCAAGCCCTTGAATGTCGACGCGGCGTCCAGGAAGGCGCCTTCCAGTAACCCGAAGCTGGATCGGATTTGGAACAGGCCGCGGAGCGCGCGGATGGCTCAGCGGTACCGCAGGCCGAAGGGGCGCCCTATTCGGCGGGATTGGCCGCCGGCGGAGCGCCGGTGGTAGAGCTTTGCGCGGCCGCCTTCTTCTCGACGATGCTGCACCGCGATGATCGAACCCTCATAGAGCGCGAGCAGCGGCAGCGCGAGCGAGGCCTGGCTCAGCACGTCGGGCGGGGTCAGGACGGCCGCGATGATAAAGGCGACCACGATGAAATAGCGCCGCTTTTCGCGCAGCATCTTCGAGGTGACGATGCCGATCCGGCCCAGCAGCGTCAGGATCACCGGAAGCTGGAAGGCGATGCCGAACGCAAAGATCAGCGACATCATCAGCGACAGATATTCGCCGACCTTCGGCAGCAGCTGGATCTGCGCCGTCTCCGCGCCGCCCGTCTGCTGCATGCCGAGCGAGAAGCGGACCAGCATCGGCAGCACCACGAAATAGACCAGCATCGCGCCCATCACGAAGAAGACGGGCGTGGCGATCAGGTACGGCAGGAAGGCATTGCGCTCGTGCTTGTAGAGGCCAGGCGCGACGAATTTGTAGATCTGCATGGCGACGATCGGAAACGAGATGAAGCCGGCGCCGAACAATGCGAGCTTCAATTGCGTGATGAAATATTCCAGCAGCGCCGTGTAGATGAATTTCGAATTCTCGGCGCCTGCGATCCAGACGAACGGCCAGACCAGGAAGTTGTAGATCTGCTTGGCGAAGAAGAAGCAGAGGATGAAGGCAACGCCGAAGCCGAGCAGCGCCTTGATCAGGCGCGAGCGCAACTCGATCAGGTGATCGAGCAATGGCGCCTTGCTGGCCTCGATATCTGCATCGGTCATGACGCTTTGGCGTCCTTGAGGGCGTCGGTCGCGGCCGGCGCGTTGTCCTGCGGCGCAGTCTCTGCCTGAACCTCCTGCGTGATCGCGAGCGGCTCGGTGCTTTCGTGGGTGGAGGCTTCCACAAAGGTTTCGGGCGTCGGTGTTTCCGGCGTGGTCGGAGCGGCCGGCGGCTCGATTGCCGGCGCTGCTGTCGTCTCGGCGGGCTTATCGATCTCGTCGATCCGCATCGCCTCCGAAACGTCCTTCTGCAACGAGGTCATGAGACCGCCGCCGGAGGTGAGCCCGGAAGCAGCTTCCCTCACCTCATCAAAACTCTTCTTGAGGTCGGCCATTTCGGCCTCGCGCATGGCTTCCTGGAACTGGCCCTGGAATTCGGCGGCCATCTTGCGCGCCTTGCCCATCCATTGCCCAATCATGCGCAGCACGCCCGGCAGTTCTTTCGGGCCGATGGCGATCAGCGCGACAACCGCGATGACGACAAATTCACTCCACCCGATATCGAACATGAAAGATTCCGCTCACGCGAAGCCACCTGCCCCGATGCGTCAAACCGGTTCGGGGCGGCTCGCGTCTTCGAAAAACCGTCTCGCTTCAGACGGCCTTGCTGCCGACGTCCTAACGCGCAGGCGTGGATGACGCGCCGTTGTGATCGATGCGACTTGACCGGATCGAGCGGCGGCTTGTCGAGCGCGGCGTCGTCGTCCTTCATGCCCTTCTTGAAGGCCTTGATGCCCTGCGCGACATCGCCCATCAGATCGGAAATCTTGCCGCGGCCGAACAGCAGCAGGACGACTGCGATCACCACGATCCAGTGCCAAATGCTAAGCGAACCCATCCTGCAAACCCTCCAACACGAATGGCCGGTCACCCAGCCTAATCTCGTCGGAAAGTAGGCTTGGGAGGTGCCAAAAACAAGGACTTACGCTACGTCAAATCGCCGTTGACGTACCGTAATATTGCTACCGTTAACCGGCTTGGGTAGCCGCGCACAGCCTACAAAAGGCTTAGCTTTCGCCTTCGTTGCGCACTGTCGCCTTCGGGCTCCACGCGCGGCGCCAGCGTCAGTTCCAGATCGCCGGGCTCGAGCGGATCCTCGTCCTCGCGGAGCGTGCGGATCGTCGGACGGCGTCGGAACAGCTGAATCCGGTCGGCAGGCGCGAATCCAGCAGGCCCGTGCCCTTCAGCTCATCCAGGCCCGGCAGGTCGCCGAGCGCCTCGAGGCTGAACTGCGACAGGAAGGTTTCAGTGGTTCCGAAGGTCAGCGGCCGGCCCGGCGTCTTGCGGCGGCCGCGCGGCCTGATCCAGCCGGTTTCCAGCAGCACGTCGAGCGTGCCCTTGGAGGTGACGACGCCGCGGATTTCCTCGATCTCGGCGCGCGTCACCGGCTGGTGATAGGCGATGATCGCGAGCACCTCGATCGCGGCGCGCGACAGCCGCCGCGTCTCCGTGCTTTCCCGCGTCATCAGCCAGGCGAGATCGCCGGCCGTACGAAAAGTCCATTTGTTGGCGATACGAACCAGATTGACGCCACGCGGGGCATATTCCGCCTGCAACTGCGCGAGCGCGGCCTTGACGTCGACGCCATCGGGCATGCGCTTGGCGAGCGTCGCCTGGTCGAGCGGTTCGGTCGAGGCAAACAGCAATGCTTCGAGCAGCCGCAGTTCTTCGGGCCGCGCTTCGGGATTAACGGGAGCGTCCTCGGCTTCATCCATGCGCTTTTCCGCCAGGCTTGCCATGGCACGGTCTCCTTCTTGCACTTACAAATCCGGCGCCGTCGCCGCGCCAGGGGCCTGCGGCGGACGCTTCCTGAAATAGAGCGGCGCGAACGCCTGTTTCTGGTTCAGTTCCATCTCGCCTTCGCGCACCAATTCCAGCGCGGCCGCAAAACTCGAGGCAAAAACGGTCGCGCGCTGCGAGGGATCGACGACGTAGGTGAGCAGGAATTCGTCGAGGCAGCCCCAATCCTCGGACTCGGTCATCCCGATCAGGCGCTCCAGCGAGGCGCGCGCTTCTGCGAGCGACCACACGGTGCGCTTGGCGAGATGAACGCTCGCCAGCACGCGCTGCTGGCGCTGCACGGCGTAAGCCGTGAGCAGGTCGAACAGGGTCGCGGTGTATTTCGGATGGCGGATCTCGGCGATCTGCTTCGGGATTCCCGCGCGGAAAGATTTCGCGCTGCAACTGCGGCCGGTTCATCAGCCGGTTGGCGGCCTCTCGGATCGCCTCGAGCCGGCGCAGGCGGTTGGCGAGCGCGGTCGCCATTTCTTCCGCGCTCGGCCCGTCCGCCGCCGCCGGCTCCGGCAACAGCAGCCGCGACTTCAGGAAGGCAAGCCACGCCGCCATGACCAGATAGTCGGCGGCAAGCTCGAGCCGGATTTTTCGCGCGGCTTCGATGAACTGCAGATATTGGTCGGCGAGCGCCAGGATCGAAATCTTGGAAAGATCGACCTTCTGCTGCCGCGCCAGCGCGAGCAACAGGTCGAGCGGGCCCTCATAGCCCTCGACATCGACGACGAGCGACGGTTCGCCTTCGGCCAGCTCTGCCGGCCGGCCGGTCTCAAACGACAATATCTCCGCGGTCATGCGCTCGCCGCTCCCAGACGACCGATCAATCCATCCAACTCCGCCCGCGCCGCATCCCGATCGAACGGCTTTGCGGCGCTTGCGCGATGCCAGCGCCGCCTTGGCGCGCTGCAGCGCTCTGCCCGACAATTCGGGCGTCTCACGGGCGACCTGATGCATTTCTTCGGGCTTCGCCGCTGCAAGCGAGCACCATGTCGCATCCGGCGGCCAACAGGGCCTTGGTCCGCTCGGCGATCGAACCCGCCAAAGCGTTCATGCCGACATCATCACTCATCAACAAACCCTGGAACCCGATCAAGCCGCGAATCACCCGTTCGATCATTGTCGCAGATGTCGTCGCCGGTTGGGCGGGGTCATATGCGCTAAACACAACATGTGCGGTCATCGCCATCGGCAGGTCGGCCAGGGGCTTGAATGCGGCAAAATCGGTGCTTTCGAGCTCGTCTTTGGGCGTATCGACCACCGGAAGGCTCAAATGGCTGTCCGCCGGTGGCCCGCCCGTGGCCGGGGATGTGTTTCAGGATCGGTAAAATACCACCCTCCTCCAGCCCTTCCGTGACCGCGCGCGCGATCGCCGCGACGGTCTTGCGGGTCATTGCCGTAGGCGCGGTCGCCGATAACGTCGTCGGCGCCGGGCGACGGGCACGTCGGCCAGCGGCAGGCAATCTACGGTCACGCCGACCCGGGTCAGATCATCGGCGATCAGCCGCGCGCTCAGCCGCGCCGCCCTCAGCCCCAGCGCCGGATCGATGTCGTAGAGCTGGCCGAAGGCGGCGCCGGCCGGATAAAGCGGCCAGTTCGGCGGCCGGAACCGCTGCACCTGCCCGCCCTCCTGGTCGACCAGGATCGGGGCATCGGCCTCACCCAGGACGCTCCGCAATTCGCACGTCAGGGCAGCAACTTGCGCGGGCGTCTCGATATTCCGCCTGAACAGGATGAAACCCCACGGCCGCTCTGCGCGGATGAAGTCGCGCTCGGCCGCGCTGAGCCTGGTTCCGGATAGGCCGGTGATGAATGCCTTGGTCATGCCGCCGAATAGCCCGCGGCGCGCAACAGGGTCAAGGAAACCGCGATGATTTCCTCTGGACGGACGCTTACGGGACGAAGCACTGGCCGCCGGCGGACTTGTAGCTCATGCAGAACCGCGCAGCCTCATCGCGGGACGCGAACGGCCCGACCATGGCGCGGTAGGCGACGCCCTCGTCGCCGAGATCGGCGCGCTTGATGACCGGCGATTGCGAGCCGAGCTGGTCCGGGAATTTCCTCTGCAGCGCGCGGAACGACGACTGCGCCTCGGCTTCGCTGGGCTGCGATGACAGCTGCACCAGGAAGCGGCCTCGGCCGCGGCGCAGCATCGCTCGGCGGGCTCAGCCTGGGTCGGCGTGGTCGCGGCCATCCGGGTCCGCGGCTCGGCCGGAGCCGGCGGCACCGAGGCCTGGGCGGAATCCGGCGAGAGCGACATCGGCGCGTTGCCGGCTGGCGCCGGCGAGCGTTGCGCATGGCGCGGCAGGCGGCGGCACCTGCCGCGTGGCAGCGGTGGGCTTGGCGCAGGCCGGCGGCGGCGCGGGAGCCGCCGTCACGGGAGCGGCGGCGGCATCGGGCTGGTCGCCGTGGACCGAGAGGGTCCTGATCTTGCGCGGCTCGCTGTTCGGCATCGTGCCGTTGGACGGCGTCACACCGGGAGCCGGTCGGCGGCATCGGCGTCTGGTCGCGACGCTCGACGGCGACGGCGGATTGGCGTTCTGGTTCAGCGGCGGGAACACCACGCGCGGACCGGCGGCCGCGCGTTGACGTCGACCGGCGTCTCCTCGCGCGGCACGAGCTTCTCGGTGCCGTCGCCGGTCGGCATGCGATCCGGCATCTTGCCCGAACTGTCCGACGGCGTCGGCACGATTTTGGTCGGGCTAGTTGTCGGCCTTGATGATCGGCGGCTCGCCGCTGCGGGCCGAGCCGACATAGGTGCGATAGGCAAAAGCAGCGCCCGTGCCGACCACGGCCAGCGCCAGCACGGCAGCAACCGTCAGCAATCCGCCACGGCGCCTCGGCGCTTCCTCCGGCTCTTCTTCATAGCCGTCCTGGTAGGCGTAGGGATCGTCGGGATAGGCCGGCTCGCGCTGGAAATCCTGCGCGCCGGACTCGATCTGGCCATACAGCGCATCGTCATAGCGCGACGGATCGGCCTGCTCTTCGCGCCTCGTCATAGGACGGCTCGCGATAATCCTGCTGATACGCTGGCGCCTGCGGAGGAGCAGGTGGCTGCTGATAAGCAGCAGGTTGCTGATAGGCCGGTTGCGGCGCAGCGTAACGATGCAGCGGATGCACCGCACTCACGCTCGGATATTCCTCCGCCGGCTCTTCGTAAGGGATTTCGTGCTGAACATCGCGCGGTAGCTCCGGCGGAAGCTCGCGCCGGATATCAGTTGCACTACCCGGCCCTGCCTGCTCGGCCTGCCGCTGAATATTGGCGCGCTGGATCCAGCTGCGGGGGCCTGACGGAGCGGACGGCTCGTCCTCTTCGATCGGCGCCTGATGTTGCGGCTGATGAGTCGGCTGAACGGCTCGCGCGGAACGGCCGCACGTGGTGGCGGCGGAGCGGGATTGGCCGGCCGGTCGCCGCCGAACGGATCGGTCTGGCCGATCAGGCGCGCGAGTTCGGCGAGCGGATCGCTTTCGGCCCCTCCAGACCCATGCTGATCGCGCCGCGACCATAGTCGTCGGCAGGGAAAGGTCTGTTCGGATATCGATCAGCCATCGTGATGATGCGTTCCCTTCGGGAAAGGTGCCCCCACCAAACTCAAGAACGATCCGGCCCCCACCGGAGGCCCTACAGGTCTCACATGGCGGCGCTGCTCGTCCCGGCAGGGGCCAGACTACCGCATTTCGTCCGGAGCGTGGACGCCCAAAATGCCTAGCCCCGACGCCAAAACCAAGACAACGCCTTGAACCATCGCCAGCCGCGCCTTGGTCATCTCTGCATCTTTATCGCTAATGAAGCGTAAATAGGGCAAATCGCGCCCTTTCGTCCAAAGCGCATGAAATTCACTGGCGAGATCATACAGATAAAAGGCGATTCGGTGCGGCTCATGGGCCGCTGCCGCGGCCTCGATCATGCGCGGGTAAAGCGCCAGCCGCTTCAGGAGGTCGAGTTCTGCCGGGTCGGTCAGCCGCTCGACCGGGGCGGTTGCAAGATAGGCCACCCGCGCGCCCGCATCCTCCGGCAGGTCGTGCAGGACCTCCTCCCGCGCATTGCGGAAGATCGAGTGGCCGCGGGCGTGGCCGTACTGCACATAGAAAACCGGGTTGTCGCGCGACTGCTCGATCACCTTGGCAAGGTCGAAATCGAGCACCGCGTCGTTCTTGCGGTAGAGCATCATGAAGCGGACGGCGTCGCTGCCGACCTCATCGACCACCTCGCGCAGCGTGACGAAGTCGCCGGAGCGCTTCGACATTTTCACCGGCTCGCCATTGCGCAGCAGCTTGACGAGCTGCACGATCTTCACGTCGAGCGCAGCCTTGTCCGCGGTGACCGCCTTCACCGCGGCCTGCATGCGCTTGATATAGCCGCCATGGTCGGCGCCCCAGACGTCGACGAGATCGCGGAAGCCGCGGTCGAACTTGTTCTTGTGATAGGCGATGTCGGAAGCGAAATAGGTGTAGCTGCCGTCTGACTTCAGCAGCGGACGATCGACGTCGTCGCCATAGGCGGTGGCGCGGAACAGCGTCTGCTCACGATCTTCCCAATCCTCAACCGGCGCGCCCTTGGGCGGCGGCAACCGGCCTTCGTAGACGTCACCCTTGCTCCGCAGGAAATCGATGGTCTCGGCGACCCGGTTGTTGCCGCCCTCGATCAGCGAACGTTCCGAGAAGAAGACATCGTGCTTGATGTTGAGCGCGGCAAGATCGCCCTTGATCTCGTCCATCATCATGGCGATGGCCTTGTGGCGCACGATCGGCAGCCATTGAGGCTCGCTCATGGCCAGCAGCTTGTCGCCATGCTCGGCGGCAAGCGCCTGCCCCACCGGCTTCAGATAATCGCCGGGATAAAGCCCGTCCGGGATCGCGCCGATGTCCTCGCCCAGCGCTTCGCGATAGCGCAGGAATGCCGAGCGCGCGAGCACGTCGACCTGGGCGCCGGCATCATTGATGTAGTATTCGCGCGTGACGTCGTGGCCGGCGAAATCCAGCAGGCTCGCCAGTGCATCGCCGAACACCGCGCCGCGGCAATGGCCGACATGCATCGGCCCGGTCGGATTGGCCGAGACATATTCGACATTGACCTTCGGCGTCGAAGCCGGCGCCGCACGTCCAAACGTCTCGCCTTCGCGCAAGACCGTGCGCAGCGCATCGGTCCAGGCCGAGATCTTCAGCGTGAGATTGATAAAGCCGGGACCGGCGATGTCGACTTTCTCGATCAGCGGGTCGGCACGCAGCCGCGCGGCGATCGCTTCGGCGAGATCGCGCGGCTTGGCCTTGGCCTCCTTGGCCAGCACCATCGCCGCATTGGTCGCCATGTCGCCATGGCTGGCATCGCGCGGCGGCTCGACCACGACGCGCGAAAAATCGATGCCGGCGGGCCAATTGCCTTCGGTCGCAAGCGCGCGCACAGATCGCGTGCACGCGCGCCAAGCACGTCGGCAAAAAGATGGATGCGCATATTCGGAGGTTGTCGGCCATGGGCGCCGCCTAACGCAATTCCGGGGTCGAGTCAAAAAGCCTTTGATGCTCGGTCAGCGCGAAACGGTCGGTCATCCCGGCGATGAAATTGCCGATCCGCCGGGCGCGCGCGGTTTCGCTTTCATGCTCGGCGCCGTCGAGCCATTCGGGCGGCAGGTCGGACGGGCTTTGCTGGTAGCGCGTGAACAGGTCGAACACGATCTGCTCGGCCTCGCCCATCACCCGCATCACCCATTGGTGCCGATACATGTGCTGCTTCAGGAACGCCTTGATGCCGGCTTCCGCTTGCGCGACGTCGGGCGAAAACACGATCATCTGCTCGCCATGGTGGCGGACATCGTCGACCGATTGCGGCTGTGCGAGGTCGAGCCGCCTGCGCGCTTCCGAGACAACCGAACCGATCAGGTAGGAAATCAGCTCGCGCACGAGTTCGGCGCCGCGCCGGGCCTGATCGAGGCTTGGATAGTGCCGGTCGATTGCTCCGATCATGTCCGCGGTGAGCGGCATCACCTTGAGATCGTCGACGCTGAACAGGCCGGCGCGCAGACCATCGTCGATGTCATGGGCATCATAGGCGATGTCGTCGGCGACGGCTGCGACCTGCGCTTCCAGCGAGGCGCAGCTCCACAGCTTGAGATCATAGGTCTTGACGAAATCGGCGACGACGAACGGGATACCGCCGCTGTCGTGATACCGGCCGAGCGGCGCGCCGGCCCGGTCGGTCAGCGGGCCGTTGTGCTTGACGATGCCCTCGAGCGATTCCCAGGTCAGGTTCAGCCCGTCGAATTCGGGATAGCGATGTTCCAGCGAGGTGACGACGCGCAGCGACTGCGCGTTGTGGTCGAAGCCGCCATGGGCCTTCATGCAGGCGTCCAGCGCGCGCTCGCCGGCATGCCCGAACGGGGGATGGCCGAGGTCATGCGCCAGCGCCAGCGTCTCGGTCAGATCCTCGTCGAGCCCAAGCTGCCGCGCCAGCGCCCGGGCGATCTGCGCGACCTCCAGCGAATGAGTCAGCCGGGTGCGGTAATGGTCGCCCTCGTGGAACACGAAAACCTGGGTCTTGTGCTTCAGGCGGCGGAAGGCGGTGGAATGGATCACCCGGTCGCAATCCCTTCGAAACGGGCTGCGGGTCTTGCTCGGCGGCTCCTGGAACAGCCTGCCCCGGCTGCGGTCGGGGTCACAGGCATAAAGCGCTCGCGGGGCTGCCATTCCGACCGACACGGTGGTTTGATCCCTTCAAGTTGATTCCGCCCTCCGGGGCACTTAACTATGGGGGTGGCGCGCATACCAAATGAAATGGGTATGACGGCCGAACGGAGAGACCAGCGCATGACCACAGCCGTCACCATCAGCGAGCGGGCCGCCCGCCGCATCGGCGAAATCCTCAAAGGCGAAGGCGGTGGCGCTATGCTGCGCATCTCCGTCGAGGGCGGCGGCTGCTCCGGCTTCCAGTACAAATTCGATGTCGACCACGCCAAGGCGGAGGACGACCTGGTGATCGAGCGCGATTCGGCGGTCGTGCTGGTCGATCCGGCTTCGGTGCCGTTCCTGGCGGGATCGGAGGTCGATTTCATCGACGACCTGATCGGCGCGTCTTTCCGTGTGCATAATCCCAATGCCACGGCTTCTTGCGGTTGCGGCACCAGCTTCTCGATCTAGACTTCGGCGATGCGCATCGCGACCTGGAACGTCAACTCGATCCGGCAGCGGCTTGAGCTGTTGCTCGCCTGGCTGAAGGAAACTTCGCCCGACGTCGTCTGCCTGCAGGAAATCAAATGCACGGACGATGCGTTTCCGCGGCTCGAGATCGAGCAGCTCGGCTACAACGTCGTCACCCACGGCCAGAAGACGTTCAACGGCGTGGCGCTGCTCTCGAAGCTGCCGTTCGACGAAACCAAATCGGGGCTGGCCGGCGACGACGAGGACGCCCACGCCCGCTTCCTCGAAGGCGTGGTGCCGCTGAAGCGCGGCGTGCTGCGTATCGCCTGCCTGTATCTGCCCAACGGCAATCCCGCGGACAGCGACAAATATCCCTACAAGCTCAATTGGATGTCGCGGCTTCTTGAGTATTCGAAGGCGCGGCTTAAAGCGGAAGAGCCGCTGATCCTCGCGGGCGACTTCAACGTCATCCCGGCGGCCGAGGACGTCTATAACCCGCCGGCCTGGGTCAATGACGCCCTGTTCCGCCCGGCGACCCGCGAAAGCTTTCAGGCGCTGCTCGGCCTGGGGCTGACGGATGCGTTGCGGGCGGTGACCGACGCGCCGGGGCAATACACGTTCTGGGACTACCAGGCCGGCGCCTGGCAGAAGAATTGGGGCCTGCGTATCGATCATCTCCTGATGTCGCCGCAGGCGAGCGACCGGCTGATCGATGTCGGCGTCGATTCCTATGTGCGCGCCTGGGAGAAGCCGTCGGACCACGTCCCGGTCTGGGCGGACCTCGATCTCGAGGCGGCGTGAAAATCCGCGACGCGACAAGGCCGACGCAGCGACTGCCTGTGCGGTGTTGCGGACGTCAATTTCCGAACTCTGTGTTGCCGATCATCACAATGATCCCGAAATCCTCGGGCGGTGGCTGGCCAACAAGACGCCGGAACACGTGACGTCGTGGATCGCTGACCCCGACGCGTCGCTTCTGCTGGCACTGGAGGATGACGTGGTTCTGGCGGTGGGATCGGTCAGGAATGACGGCGAGATCACTATGAATTACGTTTCTCCGGCGGCGCGATTTCGCGGCGCCAGCTCCGCACTGCTTAGGCGCGCTGGAAGCGCGGGCCAAGGAACGCGGCAACAAAAGCTGCAAGCTGCTTTCGACGGAAACCGCTCATCGATTTTATCTGGCACGCGGTTATGTGGGTGTCGGCCCGCCGCAGGGCAAGTTCGGTACGAGCTCGTCGTATCCGATGTCGAAGAAAATCTGATCAGCGCTGGCCCTGCAGCCAGTACTTCAGCATCTGCGCCGCCATCGCGCGGTCGTCCTCGGTGGCACGGGTGATCGCCTGGTTGTAGCTCTCCCTGATCCAGGCCTCATCAGGCGTGGCACCGTCGCTCGCAAGCGCCATCCACATCAGCCCGCGCGCCTTCTGCGGCGGCAGGCGATCGCCGTTGAACAGCATCTGGCCGAGCATGGCCTGCGCCTGGTGCTGCCCCTTTTGCGCGGCGAGCCCGAGCCAGCGCGCGCCATAGGTGAAGTCGTTCGGTGATGCAGGGGTGGCCTTCAGATAGAGCCGGGCCAGATCGTACTGCGCGTCCGCGCTGCCGAAATACGACGCGGCGTAGTACAGCATCTCGCGCGCGCGATCCGGATCGGACTTCACGTCGGTGTTCGGAATACCGCTCAGGTAATAGCGCGCCAGCGCCACAAAGGCGTTGGCCACGATCGCCGACTGCGGCGACGACGGGCTGTCCTGCGCATGGTCCTTGGCGATCCGGCTGAAATAGTTGAAAGCCCGCAGATCGTCGCGCGCAAGTCCGCCATCGCCGGACGCGTACATGCGGCCAAGCTTCCACTGCGCGACGGCATAGCCGTCAATATCGGCTGCGTATTGCAGCGCTTTCACCGACTCCGGGATCGACGGCGGGGCGACCGTTTGCTTGCTGACCGTGGCAGGCGGTCCTGACAGCACGGGGATTGCGGTATCGCGCTGATTGACGGGTGCGCCATCGAACGCAAACGCGGGAGCGGCGACCAGCGCGGTCCCCAGCATCAACGCAACAATGGTACGGTCAAATATCCGCATAGCACTGTTTCTCGTGCGCGCCGCCCGGGTGCGTTACGGCCCCACCCACTGCCGGCCCAACCTGTTGGGCGTATTTCCAGAGAGCCCCCGACGTGTGATTCGTCTCGCGCGGACGCCACTTGGTTTTGCGTTCCGCAAGCTCTTTTTCAGTCAATTTTACGTTAAGTATGCCGTCGACGGCGTCGATCTCGATGATGTCGCCGTCCTCAAGCAGCCCGATCGGCCCGCCGATGGCGGCTTCCGGCCCGACATGGCCGATGCAGAAGCCGCGGGTGGCGCCGGAAAACCGGCCGTCCGTGATCAGCGCGATCTTGCCGGAGGTACCCTGCCCGGTCAGCGCAGCCGTGGTCTGCAGCATCTCCCGCATGCCCGGGCCGCCGCGCGGTCCCTCGTAGCGGATGACAAGGACCTCGCCTTCCTTGTAGGTGCGCTTTTGCACGGCGTCGAAGGCGTCCTCTTCGCAGTCGAAGCAGCGGGCCGGCCCGGTAAACTTCTGATTCGACAGGCCCGCGACTTTCACGATCGCCCCTTCTGGTGCGAGATTACCCTTCAACCCGACCACACCGCCGGTAACGGTGATCGGGTTGTCGGCTGGCCGCACCACATCCTGGTGCGGGTTCCATTTCACGCTTTTGAGGTTTTCTGCGATCGTGCGCCCGGTGACTGTCAGGCAGTCGCCATGCAAATGGCCGTGATCGAGTAAGGTTTTCATCAGAAGCGGTATGCCACCAGCTTCAAACATGTCTTTGGCGACATAACGGCCACCCGGCTTCAAATCGGCGATATACGGTGTCTTTTTGAAGATTTCCGCCACGTCAAATAAGTCAAATTTGATTCCAATTTCGTGGGCGATCGCCGGCAGATGCAGGCCGGCATTGGTCGATCCGCCCGAAGCTGCGACCACCGCGGCGGCGTTCTCCAGCGACTTGCGGGTGACGATGTCGCGCGGCCGGATGTTGGCGCGGATGAGGTCCATCACCCGCTCGCCCGCGGTCATGCAGAAGGCATCACGGATCTCGTACGGAGCGGGAGCGCCGGCCGAGTAAGGCAGCGCGAGCCCGATCGCTTCCGAGACGGTCGCCATGGTGTTGGCGGTGAATTGTGCGCCGCACGCGCCGGCTGACGGACACGCCACCCGCTCGATCTCGTCGAGATCTTCGTCCGACATCGCGCCGACGGAATGCTTGCCGACGGCCTCGAACATGTCCTGCACCGTGACCTGCTGGCCGCGGAAATTGCCGGGCAGGATCGAGCCGCCATAGATGAAGATCGACGGCACGTTGAGGCGGACCATCGCCATCATCATGCCCGGCAGCGACTTGTCGCAGCCGGCGAGGCCCACGAGCGCGTCATAGGCGTGGCCGCGAACGGTGAGCTCGACCGAATTGGCGATGCATTCGCGCGACGGCAGCGAGGAGCGCATGCCGTCATGGCCCATGGCCATGCCGTCGGTGACGGTGATGGTGCAAAATTCGCGCGGCGTGCCGCCGCCGGCCGCGACGCCCTTCTTGACCGCCTGGGCCTGGCGCATCAGCGAGATGTTGCAGGGCGCGGCTTCGTTCCAGCAGGAGGCAACTCCAACCAGCGGCTGGTGAATCTGCTCGGTGGTCAGCCCCATGGCGTACAGGTACGAGCGATGGGGAGCCCGCGCGGGACCCTCCGTCACGTGACGGCTTGGAAGCCTGTTCTTGATATTGGTCTTGGCGTCCATCGCTAACCTGTTTCTCCTGCCCTTCTCGTTGTTAGGACTTAAGGACCGAAAAGTTCCCCGACCCTTTCGCGAGTGCTGAAAAGTCTTCGCGAAACAACATTTCATAGAGGGGTGTGGCTAAATAGCGGCGCAAGCAAGAGCTGGCCGCGGCGGACGCCAAATGTTCACCGGCTGTTGCGGCCACGACACAATCGTTGCACTGCGGCAACCATTTCGACTGAGGCATTCCGTAAATGCTCAACCTCTCGTCGAGCAGAACGTGTCGTGCCCGCTCTTTCGGACACACGGCTTCGGCTCCCGCGACGCAGATCGCGCCCGGGTTGGACCGAAGCCTTCTCCCTCCGGAAAACGGAGGGCGCAGGGAAAGCCGGATGCTGGCTGCACCCGCGGCCTCGTGTGCAAAGGGTAGAAAGCACACGAGTTAGCCACCACAGGTTCAACCGGAGCGACCCGGCCTTCCCTGCGCAATGGTGTTGCGGCTTATACGTGATCTCCCCGGTGTCCGGGCTTGATAGCCACCGTCGCTTCGCGGGAAACGCCCCGCGAAACTTGATCCCAGCGTCGGGTCAGCGTCGGGGGATCAGGACCACACGATTTTGCCGTCCGCCACGACATCGTCCGTCGTGTGATGCCTTGGCGTCCATCGCATCCCGCGCCAACGTTCGTGACGACGCGTACGCCCCTCCTGGAGGGCACGGGACACGCAAACAATACGACTGATTTGCACTTCTGAAAAAGCGAAATATTTTGGCTCAGCCTCTTGAACCGGCCGATCAAATTGAAAATGCTCACGAAATTAGTTTTTTGGCGCAGGCGATTTCGCGGGCAAAACGACCGGTGCAAGGCCTTCTTGCGCGAAAATTGAAAACCGATTTGCAGGTTGGCGAGTTCGATCAAACCGACACGGTCAGCGCATCGTAGGTGAACAGCCAGTCGTAGCGCTCGCGCACGCGATCGGGCTGCCACTCGCGCGAAACATATTCGTCGGCGCCTTCTGCATGCGCGAGCGCGGGATTGTGGAAGCGCCTGGCGTTTTCCGCCGACTTGACGACGATGGATGTCGTTCGCTCCAGCCGCGCTTCCTGATAGCGCTGCAGGGCCTCCGCGAGCGGAAACTCGTCGAGGCATCGCGCCAGCACCATACCGTCCTCGATTGCCATGTTCGCGCCCTGCGCCAGGAAAGGCAGCGTTGGATGCGCGGCATCGCCGATCACGCAGGCCCGCCCGGCGACAAAGCGATCGAGCGGTTCACGGCCGAGCAACGCCCATTTGTAGGGCACATCGAGATTGTCGATGATGGCGTGGATCTCCTCGTTCCAGCCGGCAAAGGAGCCGCTGCAGGCCTCGCGCGTCCCCTGCTCCGTCCAGGACTCCACCGACCAGCTCTCGCCCTCGAAAATGCCGACGAAGTTCAACAGCTCGCCGCGGCGGACCGGATAGGTGATCACATGGCCGCCGGGCCCCACCCAATTGGTGCCGACGTCGCGCTGCATCGACGACGGCAGACGCTGCATCGGCACCAGGCCGCGCCAGGCCGCCACGCCGGCGAAGAACGGCTTTGTGTCGCCGCCGATCTGCCGTCGGATTTCGGAGTGCACGCCGTCGGCTCCCACCACCACATCGCCGCGGTGCCGTTCGCCGGTCGCGAGCTTCAGCCAGATGCCGTCGCCGTCCTCCTCAAAGCCGACGCAGCGGCTGTTCAGATGCAAGCGGCCCGGAGCGCGGGCCTTGAATGCAACGGCCAATACGCGGTGAAAATCGCCACGATGGACCATCCAGTATGGCGCACCATAGATCGCGCGCGAGGAGGCGCCGAGGTCGAGCAGCTTCCAGCTCCGCCCCGTACTGAACAGCCTGATCTGCTTGCCAGATGGCTCAGAGGCAATGGCCTGCATCTCCTGCTCGAGGCCGAGTGCGATGAGAATCCTTGTGCCGTTCGCGCTGAGCTGGACGCCGGCGCCGAGCTCGCGAAGCTCGCCGGCCTGCTCGAAAATCTCGACGTCGATCCCCCGCTGCAGCATCGAGAGGCCAGCCACCATGCCGCCGATGCCGGCGCCCGCGATCAGGACTTTCGGTGGTTTGGCATGCGCGTTCATTGAACTGTCCCCGTCGACTAACGCGCGATGATTTCAGGATGAAGCATCATCGCGCTTTAGCTTTTTATTTGCGCATGATCTTTTCGGAAAACCGCTACACACTTTTCCGGATCATGCGCTAGTCCTTCATCCCGGTGATGGAGGCACTGACCGCGCGCGGATCGCGCTGCGGCCAGCGGCCGCTTTCGACCTGGGACAGGAAATCGCCGACGATGCGGTTATACGCCTCCGGCTCCTCGAGGTTGATCGCGTGGCCGCAATTCGGCATCACCGCGAGCGCTGCCGATGGAATGGTCTGCTTCAGCAGGATGCCCGGCGCGAGACACGGCCAATCCTCGTCGCCATGGATGACAAGCGTCGGCACTGACATGCGCTTCATCTCCTCGATGAGCGTGTAGAGCGACGGCCGCTCCTTCTGCACACCCTCCTGCGTGTTGGCCGATCCGGCCGCGGAATGCTCCGCCAGCATCACCTTGAACTCGGCGTGTCCCCGCGGATCCTTGTTCTGGTACTGTACGCGGGTCGGACCAAAGGCGTAGCGTTCGGCGAAGGCCGCCATGCCCTCGGTGCGCAGCGCTTTGGCGATGACATCGGCCTCGGCCCGAAACGTCGCGCGCTTGTCGGGCTCGGCACCGTAACCGCAGCCGCCGATGCACAGCGACAGCGCGCGCTGCGGATGACGCAAGCCAAAATGCAAGGTCGCAAATCCGCCCATCGACAATCCCACGACATGCGCCTGCGTTTCGCCGATGTGGTCGAGCACCGCGAGGATATCGTCGGCGGCGCGTCCTTGCGAATAGGAGGAGACGTGCTCGGGCACGTCGGAGGGCGGGAAGCCGCGCGCATTGAAGGCGATGGCGCGATAGCGTTTGCCGAAATGCCGCAGCTGCGGCTCGAAGCTGCGCAGATCGCCGGCAAATTCGTGGACGAAGATCACGGGGCGGCCCGAGCCCGTCTCCTCGAAATAGAGGCGTATCCCGTCATCCGTCGTTGCGTACGGCATCAGGCCTACCCTCCGCTCTTGCCCTGAAAGTTATTCGCGCGCGGCAGAACGATGATGAATTCGGTGAAATGCCCGGGCTCGGTCTCGACGTCGATCCTCCCGCCGTGCTGCTTCACGACGATGTCGTGGCTCATGGAGAGGCCAAGGCCGGTGCCCTCGCCGGCCGGCTTGGTCGTGAAAAACGGATTGAACATCTTGTCCTTCACCTCGGGTGGGATGCCGCTACCATTGTCGCGGATGCGGATTTCGACGCGGTCGGAAAGCCCCTTCGTTGCGGCCCGAAGCGTCGGCTCAAAACCGTTGCCGGCTTCGCCCGCACGTTTGGTTGCCGCGTAAAATCCGTTGGAGATCATGTTGAGCAGCACGCGCGTGATCTCCTGCGGATAGAGCTCGATCGTGCCGGCATCAGGATCGAGATCGTGCTTGAGCGTGACCTGGAAGCCGGGGCGTTCGGCGCGCGCGCCATGATAGGCGAGGTTGAGACTTTCCCCGACGAGGGCGTTGACGTCGACGCTCCGCCGCTCGCCCGATCCCGCGCGCGAATGCAGCAGCATGTTCTTGACGATGGAGTCGGCGCGCTTGCCGTGCTGCACGACCTTTTCGAGGTTGGATTTCAGCATCTGCGTCAATTCGCCGACGTCGCTCTTCGTCTTCTGGTCGAGCGTGACCGGCGCCAGCATCGTGTCGAGCTCGTCGATCAGCTCGGCGGAAAGTGCCGAGAAATTGTTGACGAAATTGAGCGGGTTCTTGATCTCGTGCGCGATGCCCGCGGTGAGCTGGCCGAGCGAGGCGAGCTTCTCGGTCTGCACGAGGCGGTCCTGGGCGGAACGCAGATCGTCGAGCGATTGTGACAGCTCCCTTGTGCGCTCTTGCACTTTGCGAAACAACTCGACGTTCGAAATGGCAATTAACGCCTGGTCGGCGAAGGTCCGCAACAATTGAACATGGTGGTCCGCAAACCAGCCCGGCTCGACGCGCGTGACACTGATCGCTCCAATGGGCCTTCTGTCGCTCAGAAGCGGCACGTAAAGCACGCTGCGCCAGCCACGGATCCGGCCCATGTCCCGTATCCTCTGCGGCAGGGACTCGTCTTCAGTATCGACAACCCGAAAGACCTCTCCCCTGCGGATCAACTCACCATACACAACCCCTGCCAACGGGACCGGAAAGCTAGCCTTGAGATGGGCGTCGGCGGTCGGGCTGACGGGCGTATACGACATCAAATGAAACGTATCATCGACCAGGCTATACACCGCCGTCGAAAGGCCGTTGAGCAGACGGTTCGATTGATCCGCTATGGCCTGGAATACGGGCTGAACGTCGTCCGGCGAACTGGCGATCACCTTGAGGATGTCGGCGGTCGCCGTCTGCCGCTCCAGTGCCTCCTTAGTCTCGTTGATCAGCCGCGCGTTCTCGATCGCAATCGCCGCCTGATCCGCGAAGGTCGAGACCAGTTCGATTTGCTTGTCGGTGAATGCGCGGACTTCCGATCGGGTCAGCGACAGCACGCCGATTGGAACGCCCTCACGCAGAATCGGAACAGCGAGGACGGTGCGAAAGCCCCCCAGCTTCTGTGCTTTCGGATAAGCAAATTCTGCGTCCG
This sequence comes from uncultured Alphaproteobacteria bacterium, assembly GCA_963739755.1. GTDB lineage: Bacteria > Pseudomonadota > Alphaproteobacteria > Rhizobiales > Xanthobacteraceae > Bradyrhizobium. Next base: position 88,482 of record CAVUCB010000066.1, read on the forward strand.
CCTGGACATCCAAAATATGAATCGCTCGCCCTTCGAGCAGGACACGCCCACTGGCTGAGCCTCGTTCCGGTACGACGGGAATATTCCTAACGTGATCCCTGTATTCGGTAGAGAAGCCGTAGGCTTCCGCACGATAGAAAACCTCGCCGATTTGTCGGGTAATAACGGTTTTATCGGCCTCGCAAAGGTGGGCGGCTAACTCAACCAGGGTTTGCAGGACGGACGTCAGATCGAACGCCGAGCGGCTGATCACCTTGAGCACGTCGGCGGTGGCCGTTTGCTGCCTTAGCGCTTCGCTCAGATCATTGGTGCGATCCTTGACTTCGTTGAACAGCCGGGTGTTCTGGATCGCGATGACGGCCTGATCGGCGAAGGTCTTGAGAAGCGCGAGCTCCTTTTCGAAAAACGGGTTGGGCGGTTGCCGCATCACCGATATCGAGCCGATGCCGCCCTCTTCCCCAAGCATTGGCGCCCACGCCATCGAGACGTCGCCGATCCGGTCCTTCATCGCCCTTACCGTCAGCGGCATGTCCAGCTCGACTGCGGTGTTCGGGATATGGAGGACGGCTCCAGTCCGGACGACGAGCCCCGTCGCGGTCTGTTCAGCCGGCCTGGGAAGGGTATCGAGCACGGTTTCGAAGGCGGCACCACGCCAGGCTGCGACCTGCGTCTGGCCATCGGGCTGCACCAGAAAGATACCCAATTGCTCCGTGGCAAAAAGCTTTTCGCAGCTATCGAGAATCTTTTCGAAGACAGGCGCCGTATCGGCTACCGAGTTGCTGATGACGCGCAGGATTTCGGCGGAGGCCTTCTGCTGCTCCAGCGCTTCCCGGGTCTCGTTGAACAGCCGCGCGTTCTCGATGGCTATTACGGCCTGGCTCGCAAAATTCTTCAGAAGGTCGATCTGCCTCTCGCTGAACGGACGGACCTCCTGGCGATAGATTGATATTGCTCCGATCGGCTTTGCGTCCCTCAGCATCGGCACGATGACGAGTGTCCGCGCTCGCGCGACTTCAACCATGGCAACCATCGCGGGATGGCGAGCAAGATAACTCTCGCTCTCGCGAAGATCGTCGATCCGCAAGATTTGCCCCGTCCGGAGGACGCGGCCGATTGGGCCTTCAGGTCCCGGACGCCACTCCTTCGGCGCGGCGGTGTCAAAGGCCGGCGGCACGTTGTACAGCGCAACCCGCCGATACACCTCGCCGTCAAACAGACCCATGGCTCCGAATTCAGCGCCGCAAACGCGCGTGGCGTTCTCAATCATCTTCCCGAAGACCGGTTCGATGTCGCCCAGCGACGACGAAATGACCTGGAGCACTTCGGAGGTCGCGGTCTGCTGCGCCAGCGCCTCGCTTAGTTCGCGGGAGAGCCTTGCTATTTCCGTCTTGGCGCGGGCTCCCCCCGAGGCGCGACGGCCCGCGGGCTTGGCTGCGCTCTTACTGGCCCTCTTTTTCTGCGCACGTTTGGGCCCGCTGCGGCGCTTGGGCGCGCTCTTCTTGCCGGGCCGCCCTTTGCTCGTTGAGTCCCCTTTTCGAGGATCGCGCGCCATGTCCGCTCCCTAGGCAAGCGGCAGTGTATCGGCCCGCTCCGGGAAGCAAAAGGGGCGGAACCGGGCTAGATTGGCTCAATCGGCCTCTCGCGATTATTCGTTAGGCGTTGGACCGGAAACGGCGTAACTTGCGACCGTGTCGTCCGAGCGCAGCCCAAAAACGGCGACGCGCCAACGTCTCCAAATCAGCCGAAAAGGGCAGCTCGGTGCCGTCGGCAAGCATACCCTTCTTCGAAAATTGATTGTTCGAAGTGGTAAGGGCGCGCTCGCCCGGGTTACCGTGCCGCATCGCGCCCGGCAGGCACCTCTTGGAGCCCCACATGATCGCATTTCCAAATCAAAGCCGCTCCTATGACCCGGCGCGGCGTGCCGTACGATTTTGGGGACATGACAGTGTCATCGAGGCCTCATTCTTCGTCAACGAAGATGCGTTGAGGCGGATTGATCCGGATGTCCACGCCGACGAGTTGGGCTTCCTCAGGGCGTTCGATTCCAACCGTGATTTGATCTGTGCCGCGGCAGCCAGGGTCTATGTTCGCGGAGGCAAGAATTCCTACGACCTGAACGCCTCGAATTTTTGAAGCGAATTCAGTCTGCCGGCGAAAGGTTAGTAGCTCAATCCACCTTCACGTTGGCGGCCTTGATCATCGGCCACCATTTCGCGATTTCGGCCTTTTGCCAGGCCCCCAGCGCCTTCGGCGTCGACTGGTCGGCGGGCGGCATCTGCAGCCCCAGGTTCTCGAGCTGCTTCTTGACCTGCGGATCAGCCAGCGCCTCGAGCGCGGCCCTGTTGAGCTTTTCAATGATCTCCTTCGGCGTGCCCTTCGGTACCCACAGGCCCGACCACAGCGTCATGTGAAAATTCGGCAGGCCCGCCTCGTCGACGGTCGGAATGTCCGGCGCCTGGTCGACGCGCTTGGAATCGGTCACCGCGTAGGCGCGGATGGTCCCTGCCCTGATCTGGCTGATGGAGTTTGAGGTCTGGTCGACGATGATATCGATCTGGCCGGCAACGAGATCGTTCAGCGCCGGGGCCGTGCCGCGATAGGGCACATATTGCAGCTTGATGCCGGTGGCGCTCTCAAACGCCAGGCCCGCGATGTGGCTGCCGGAGCCCGCGCCCGCGGTGCCTGCCGTCGCCGGCTGCGGCCGCGACTTCAGCCACTCGATCAGCTCCGGCAGCGTCTTGGCGGCGACAGCGTTCTTGCTGACGATCACCATCGGATTGCTCGGCAGCAGCACCACCGGCTCGAGATCGGCGACGAGATCGTAGTTGAGCTTATAGATCGCGCCATTGGCGACATGGGTGCCGAGGTGGCCGAAGCCGACTGTGTAGCCATCGGGCGGCGAATGCACCACGCGGCCGACGCCGATCGAGCCGCCCGCGCCCGTCGTGTTCTCCACCAGGATCGCTTCGCCGAGCGAGAGCTTCATGCGCTCGCCGAGGATGCGCATCATGGCATCCGACGGACCGCCGGCGGAGAACGGCACCACGACCGTGATCGGATGCGAGGGATAGTTTTCTGCGACGGCGGGAACGGTCAACGCGAATGTGGCGATCAGGGCGGCAAAAAGAGATTTTCGCATCATCATCCTCTTTCGCCGCGCGATTAAGTCTTAGAGATTCGCGTAATCGATCGGCTTGAAGCGATCGAGCGTGCGCGTGACTGGCGGCAGCGGGTATTTAAGGCCCGTGGCGCAATTGAAAAGCATCACGCGGTCGGTTTTCGCAACACGACCTTCGGCGAGGCTTTGCTGATAGGCGGCGTAGGTTGCGGCGCCCTCGGGACACAGCAGCAGGCCCTCCTCGCGCGCGACCTCGTTCAAGGCGGAGGAAATTTTCTCGTCCGTGACGGCAATGGCAAAACCTTTGCTCTCGCGCACCGCGGGCAGGATAAGGAAATCTCCGACCGCCTGCGGCACGCGGATGCCGGAGGCGATGGTATGCGCGTCCTCCCAGCGCGGCGCATGCTCGGTGCCTGCTTCAAAAGCGCGCACCATCGGCGCGCAGCCGGCCGCCTGCACCGCGACCATGCGCGGGCGCCTTGATCCGATGAAGCCGATTGCCTCAAGCTCGGCGAAGGCCTTCCACATCCCGATCAGGCCGGTGCCGCCGCCGGTCGGATAGAAAATCACGTCGGGCACGTCCCAGCCGAGCTGTTCGGCAAGCTCGAGCCCCATCGTCTTCTTGCCTTCGATGCGATAGGGCTCTTTCAAGGTCGAGGTATCGAACCAGCCGGCCTTGGCCTTGCCTTCGCCGACGATCTTGCCACAGTCATCGATCAGTCCGTTGACGCGATAGACGGTCGCGCCCTGCAGCTCGATCTCGCTGACATTGACCTCCGGGGTGTCGGCGGGACAGAAGATCGTGGTCTTGATGCCGCAACTCGTGGCGTAAGCGGCAAGCGCCGCCCCGGCATTGCCGTTGGTCGGCATCGCCATGTGCTTGATGCCGAGCGCCTTGCCCATCGACACCGCCATCACAAGCCCGCGCGCCTTGAACGAGCCGGTCGGCAGCCGGCCCTCGTCCTTCACGATGATCTCGCAGCCGCCGAGTTTTTTGGCGAGTTTCGGCAGGCGGATCAGCGGCGTCATGATTTCGCCGAGGCTCACGATATCCTTGCATTTGCGCACCGGCAGCATCTCGCGATAGCGCCACATATCGGCGGGGCGCTGCGCCAGCGCGTCCTTGGTGAGTGCTTTTTTCACGCCAGGAAGGTCGTAACGCACCAGCAGCGGCTTGCCGGCCTTCGAAAGATTGTGGATCTGGTCGGCGGGGTAATGATCGCCTTCCATCGCACATTCGAGATGGGTCACGAACGTCGGACGTTCGATGGTCAGGTTGTCGTTGTCTTTCACGGCTTGGTTTTTCCTGTGCTGTCATTGCCGGGCTTGACCCGGCAATCCATCGCTCTTGAAAAGATGCCTTCTTTAGATGGATGCGCGGGTCAAGCCCGCGCATGACGAGATGAGGTTGTGGCGATCGGCATTCAGATATTCAGCACCCGCCCGTAGGCGTCGAGCACGGCTTCCTTCATCATCTCCGACAAGGTCGGATGCGGGAACACCGTGTGCATGAGTTCTTCTTCCGTGGTCTCCAGGTTCATGGCGACGACGTAGCCCTGGATCAGCTCGGTCACCTCGGCGCCGATCATGTGCGCGCCCAGAAGTTGGCCGGTCTTCTTGTCGAAGACCACCTTGACCAGGCCCTGGTCCTCGCCGAGCGCGATCGCCTTGCCGTTGCCGACAAAGGGGAAGCGGCCGACGCGGATTTCGCGACCGCCTTCTTTTGCTTTTGCCTCGGTGAGGCCGACGGAGGCGACCTGCGGGTTGCAATAGGTGCAGCCGGGGATGAGGTTCTTGTCCATGGCATGCGGATGCAGGCCCTTGATCGCCTCGACGCAGATCACACCCTCATGCTCGGCCTTGTGCGCCAGCATCGGGGGACCTGAGACATCGCCGATGGCGTAGATGCCGGGCACGTTGGTCTTGCACATGCCGTCGACCACGATGATGCCGCGATCGGTTTTCACGCCGAGCTTTTCGAGGCCCAAATTCTCGATATTGCCGACTACGCCGACCGCGGAAATCACCCGCTCGAACTCGGTGGTCTGCTGGCTCTTGCCGTCATCGATGGTCGCGACCACGCTGTCGGCTTTCTTTTCAAGCTTGGTCACCTTGGTCGAGGTGAGAATCTTGATGCCCTGCTTCTCGAAGCGCTTGCGCGCGAGGCCGGCGATCTCGGCGTCCTCAACCGGGAGGATCTGCGGCAGCACCTCGACGACGGTCACTTCCGAACCCATGGTATGGAAGAAGGAAGCGAACTCGATGCCGATCGCGCCCGAGCCGACCACCAGCAGTGATTTCGGCATCCGCTCCGGCACCATCGCCTCGAAATACGTCCAGACCAGCTTCTTGTCGGACTCGAGCCCCGGCAGCACGCGTGGCCGCGCGCCGGTCGCGATGATGATGTGCTTGGCCTGGTAGGCGCCCTCCCCCAGCGCGCCCTTCGGCCCCTCGACCGGCGATTTCTTCACGGTGACTTTGCCCGGCGCGTCGATCGACGCCTCGCCCCAGATCACCGAAACCTTGTTCTTCTTCATCAGGAAGCCAACGCCGTCGTTGAGGCGTTTCGAGACCCCGCGCGAGCGCTGCACCACGGCCTTGGCGTCATAGCCGACCTTCTCGGCCGACAGCCCGTAATCCTTGGCGTGCTGCATGTAGTGATAGATTTCCGCCGAGCGGAGCAGCGCTTTCGTCGGAATGCAGCCCCAGTTCAGGCAGATGCCGCCGAGATAAGCCTTTTCCACGATCGCGGTCTTGAAGCCGAGTTGGGCCGCGCGGATCGCGGTGACATAGCCGCCGGGACCGGAGCCGATGATGATGACGTCAAAGGATGTGTCGGCCATGGCGGCTCCCATTCAACTCAAGTCGCAGCGCCGCGGGCGCGGCGCCTGGAGATAATCATCCTGACCAGCCATTCAATCACAGTGATCAGGACCAGGATGGCGAGGCCCATGAAGAAAAGCGGTTGCGCGATATTCCGCGACAGCGCCTCGCCCGAGAAGAATGCATTGTGCAGCACCTCGCGGCCGAGCGGGCTGAGGATGACGACGACCGCAAGCAAGAGGGACATCCAGGGCCAGCGCATCATTCACCCTCGCCCCTTCCGCCCCCATCACACCATCATCATCACGGGGTTCTCGATCAGCTGCTTGAACGCGCCGATCAGCTCGGCGCCGAGCGCGCCGTCGATGGCGCGGTGATCGCAGGACAAGGTCACGCTCATCATGTGCGCAATCTCGATCTTGCCGCTGTGGACCACCGGGCGCTCCTCGCTGGTGCCGACCGCGAGGATGGTCGCATGCGGCGGATTGATCACGGCGGTGAAATGGTTGATGCCGTACATGCCGAGGTTGGAGACCGCGGTCGTGCCGCCCTGATACTCTTCTGGCTTCAGTTTCCGGGCTCGCGCCCGCGCGGCAAAATCCTTCATCTCGTTGGAGATGGTCGAGAGCGTCTTGGTTTCGGCCTTGCGGATGATCGGCGTGATCAGTCCGCCCGGCATCGCCACCGCGACGCCGATGTCGGAATGCTTGTGCTTGACCATGCCGCCTTCGGTCCAGCTCACATTGCAGTTCGGGATCTTCTGCAGCGCGACCGCCATCGCCTTGATGACGAAGTCGTTGACCGAGATCTTGTAGAGCGGCTTCTTTTCCTTGTCCTTTGGCGCTGCCGCGTTGATCTCCTCGCGCGCCGCGAGCAGCTTGCCGATGTCGCAGTCGATGGTGAGATAGAAATGCGGGACGTTCTGGATCGACGCGGTCAGGCGCTGCGCGATGGTCCGGCGCATGCCGTCATGCGGCACGATCTCGTAGCTTCCCGGCTCGAACAGCGCGAGGATCTGCTTGTCCGACATCGACGGCGCGATCGCCGGCCCCGCAGCAGGCGCGGCGGCCGGAGCCTTCAGGCCCTTGCCGGACTTCGCCTCCTCGACGTCGCGGGCGATGACACGGCCGTGCGGGCCGGTGCCGTTGATGCGGCCGAGCTCGATGCCGGCCTCTTTCGCCAAACGGCGCGCAAGCGGTGATGAGAAGATGCGGCCGTGGCCATTGGCTTGCGGCGCAGGTGAAGCGGCCAGCGCTGGCGGCGCCGCGGCGGGCTTTGGTGCCGGTGCAGCAGCAGGGGCCGGAGCCGCGGCCGGCTGGAGTGCGGGCGCTTCGACCTTTGCAGGCGCTGGCGCGGCAGCGGGTTTCGCGGCGCCGGCCGAGGCGCCGGCGGCCTTTACGTCCTCGCCGTCGCCGGCGAGCACCGCGATCACATCATTGACCGGGACGTCCTGCGTGCCCTCGGGCACCACGATCTTCGCGATCGTGCCCTCGTCGACCGCTTCGACCTCCATGGTCGCCTTGTCGGTCTCGATCTCCGCGATCACGTCGCCGGACTTGACCTTGTCGCCTTCCTTCTTGAGCCACTTGGCAAGGTTGCCCTTTTCCATCGTGGGCGACAGCGCGGGCATCAGGATATTGATCGGCATTGTCAGTGACCTTGTTGCGAGCGCGGCGTGGTGTTGCCCATGTCGGTCGGCCGTTCGATTTCGGCTTCGAACATGTCGACGATGCTGGCCAGCGCGTCTTCCTCGGTGATGTCGCTCTCGCGGGCGTAGGCGCGCGCGGCGTGCCGGGCGATGTCGACCAGAAGCAGGCCCCACATCTCCGGTTCCTCGAAGGCGCGCTGGAATGCGATGGACAGACCGCCATCCACGACAAATGCGCGCAACACCTCGACGGCGTCCTCGCGGCCCATCACGTCAGGCGGCAGCGGCTGCTCCTTGGGACCGGCCATGATTCACCGATAGGAAACGGCCTTGGCGGCTTCCACCACCTCGGCCACGGAGGGCAATGCGAGCTTTTCGAGGTTCGCGGCATAGGGCATCGGCACGTCCTTGCCGGAGACGCGCGCCACCGGCGCATCCAGGTAATCAAACGCATGCTCCATGATACGGGCGGCAACTTCTGCGCCGACGCCGGATTGCTGCCAGCCCTCCTCCACGCAAACCGCGCGGCCGGTTTTCTTCACAGAAGCGACGATGGTTTCGGTATCCATCGGCCGCAGCGTGCGCAGATCGATCACCTCGGCCTCGATGCCTTCCTTGGCGAGTTCATCGGCGGCCTTCAGCGCATAGGTCATGCCGTTCGACCAGGAGATGATGGTGACGTGTTTGCCGGATCGCACCACCCGCGCCTTGCCGATCGGGATCACATAATCGTCGAGCTTCGGCACCTCGCCGGAGTGGCCGTACAAGACTTCGTTCTCGAGGAAGATCACCGGATTGGGATCGCGGATCGCGGCCTTCAGCAACCCCTTGTAATCGGCGGCCGAGAACGGCGCGATCACCTTCAGGCCCGGAATTTGCGAGTACCAGGCCGAATAATCCTGGCTGTGCTGGGCGGCGACGCGAGCGGCCGCACCGTTCGGCCCCCGGAACACGATCGAGCAGCCCATCTGGCCGCCGGACATATAGAGCGTCTTGGCCGCGGAGTTGATGATCTGGTCGATCGCCTGCATGGCGAAGTTGAAGGTCATGAACTCGACGATCGGCTTCAGCCCCGACATCGCCGCGCCAACACCGACGCCGGCAAAACCATGCTCGGTGATCGGCGTGTCGATCACGCGCTTAGGCCCGAATTCCTGCAGCAATCCTTGCGAGACCTTGTAGGCGCCCTGATATTCCGCGACCTCCTCGCCCATCAGGAAGACGTCGGGGTCACGGCGCATCTCCTCGGCCATGGCATCGCGCAGCGCGTCGCGGATGGTCTGGGTGATCATCTCAGTGCCCGCAGGCACCTCGGGATCGGGCTCGGCGACGATCTGCGGTGCGGCCGGCGCTTTCTTTTCGCCGCCTTCCAAAGTCGGCTCGGCTTTGGCCTGCGCAGGGGGTGCCGCCTCGGCGGGCTTCTCCTGCCTGGCCGGCGCCGGCGCCGGTGCCTTCGCAAGATCGGCCGCACTTTCGCCATCGGCCAGAATGGTTGCGATCGGCGTGTTGACGGCGACGTCGGCGGTGCCTTCCGGAATCAGGATCCTGCCGAGCTTGCCTTCGTCGGTCGCCTCGACCTCCATCGTCGCCTTGTCGGTCTCGATCTCGGCGATGACGTCACCGGACTTGATAGTGTCGCCTTCTTTTTTGAGCCATTTGGCGAGGTTGCCCTTCTCCATCGTGGGCGACAGCGCAGGCATCAGCACTTGAATGGGCATGGTTACTCCGAATGTAGCTTGCGCCTGCTTTAGCGGTAGATGTCGGTATAAAGTTCGGACACCTCGGGCTCGGGATCGTGCTGGGCGAAATCCGCCGCCGCATTGACGATCTCGCGCACCTGGGCATCGATGTCCTTCAATTCCTGCTCGCCGACCTTGGCCGCGAGCAGCCGGTTGCGGACCTGCTCGATCGGGTCCTGGTCGTGGCGAACCTTCTCGACCTCTTCGCGGGTACGGTACTTCGCGGGGTCCGACATCGAGTGGCCACGATAGCGGTAGGTCTGCATTTCCAGGATGTAGGGACCCTTGCCGGCGCGGCACCAGGCGATCGCCTTGTCGCCGGCGGCCTTCACGGCGCGCACGTCCATGCCGTCGACCTTTTCGCCCGGAATGTTGAAGGAGGCGCCGCGCCTGGAAAAATCGGTTTGCGCGGAGGAACGCGTCACCGAAGTGCCCATGGCATAGCGGTTATTCTCGATGACATAGACGACCGGCAGCTTCCATAGCTCAGCCATATTGAAGCTTTCGTAGACTTGGCCCTGGTTGGAGGCGCCGTCGCCGAAATAGGCCAGGCTGACGGAGTTGTTGCCGCGATAGTGATTGGCGAAGGCGAGGCCCGTGCCAAGCGACACCTGGGCTCCGACGATGCCGTGGCCGCCGTAGAAATTCTCGGCCTTGCTGAACATGTGCATCGAGCCGCCCTTGCCCTTGGAATAGCCGCCGCGGCGCCCGGTCAGCTCGGCCATCACACCCTTGGCCTCCATTCCGCAGGCCAGCATGTGCCCATGGTCGCGGTACCCGGTTATGACCTGGTCGCCCTTCTTCAGGGCCATCTGCATGCCGACCACGACGGCTTCCTGACCAATATAGAGATGGCAGAAGCCGCCGATCGCGCCCATGCCGTAGAGCTGGCCGGCTTTTTCCTCAAAGCGCCGGATCAGCAGCATGTCGCGCAGCGCCTTTAGTTCCTGTTCCCTGGTGAATTCCGGGGGCGAACCGCCGTCCTTGCCTTGCTCTTTTTCCTGCCCCTTTTCCTTGATGTCGGTCTTCTTGGGTGCGGCGGCCATGGCAAATCCGGCTGAATGGAGGGAGGTAGATCGCCCTCTCTAGCCCAACTCAAACGGCCGTTAAAGGATTGCGTGATGCGGCAAAAGAATTGCTATGCCGCAGTGCAACGCGACGTGAAACTTTCGCGATCGAATTGCTCAGTTTTTGGAATCGGACTGCGCGGCCGGCGGGATCATCCGCACCAGGTCGTGCGGATTGGCATAGTCGAGCTGGAAGCGCGCGCGCTCGTCCAAGATGTCTGGGTCGACCCGGTCGGAGCGGAGCAGCGAGACGCGCTGCTCGCCTTCGGCGCGCTCGCGCTTTAGCCGTGCAAGCTCTGACGTCAGCGCGATGATCTCCTGGTCCAATTCCAGCCGGGCATTCAGGCCGTATTTGCCGGTGTAAGCGTTGACGCCGAAATAGCCGATCATGGCGGCCGCCATCGTATAGAGGGCGAGCCCGGTCAGGAACGATCGAAGGCGCTGGCGGGAGACCATGACCGAGCATGCGACGGCTCGGTTAATGGAGTGCTAACTCCTTATGACGACAGCAACGCGCTGCCGGCCCCTCCAGGCAGTTTGCCAATCAAAAGAAGTTCATCCGCCACCTCAGCGGAGCGCACGGGGCACGCTTGCGTTGCATGGCGGGGATCGAGAAAATGACAGGGGGGACGACGCCGAATTTTACGACAACCGCCCTCGCGGCAAGTCCTGCACGGCTTTCACAAGGCCGCGATAGAGAGGGCGCGTGAGTACAGGGATTTGGCAATGACGACTTCGATCACCGTCGCCCAGGCGCTCGGCTACGAACAGGACCCCTCGCAGATTCCGCCGAACACGGTCTTCGACATCATCGATACCGCGGCAAATATCGAAACACTGACCGCGTCGGACATTTCGAGCCTGTCGTCGCTGCTCGGCGTCACCTCGATGACTGCGACCGACGCCCCGGTCACGTACGCCCCCGGCGGGCCGGAGCAGGCCGCGCTCAAGAGCACGGGCATCACCATCACCGCCTATGTCAGCGCCTCCGAGGCGATTGCGCTTGACGTGCAACACAATATCAGCGGAACGCCGCTGCTGGTGCCGCCGGACGAAAGCGTGATCGTGCTCGACACCGCGGCCAATCTGGAAGCCCTGACCCCGAATCAGCTGACTGATCTCGGCACGGCCGTCGATACCGTGAACGCACACGGTAACAATACTGGTAACAGCGCGGTCACCCAGATCGCGGCAACGGATGCCCCGGCCGTTTACACGCCCAATCAGGTTGTGGCGCTAAGTGGCGCTGGAATTACGGTCGTCGCACCGCCAGGCGATCCCAGCCAAAACGACGGCACCACGGTCATCGCCGGCCGCGGCACGACGTTCGACATCACCTGGGATTCCTCGGCGGCTTCGGCGCCGCCGGAGTTCAAGACGGACGTCGAGGAAGTATTCCAGATGTTCGCGGACACCTATTCCTCGCCGGCGACGCTCTACTGCCACGTCGGATATGGCGAGGTTGACGGCAACGTGGTGGGGCCGGGCTTCCTCGGCAGAAGCTTTTACGCCAACGCACCGAAGGAATCCTATTCGACGCTTGTATCGCACCTTACCGCTGATGCGACATCGCCGGCGCAGCTCGCGGCACTTTCCACCTTGCCTGCGACCAATCCGACCGGCGAGAAGATTTTTCTCTCTCAGGCGCAAGCCCAGACGCTCGGCTTTGCCAATGCCGGAACCAGCTCTGCCGACGCCCCTGACGGTTTTATCGGCTTTTCCTCCGACACCGCCTGGAATTACAGCGCCGACCCCAATCAGACGCCGATCGCGGGCGAGTGGGATTTCATCGGCTCAGTCGAGCACGAGTTTACCGAAATTCTGGGTCGGGGCTCGTTCCTCGACACCGACCAATATTCGCTCATGGATCTCTTCCGCTTCAGCGGCGCGGATACCCGCGCGCTGACGAAGTCCGACGATCCGGCCTATTTCTCCATCGACAACGGCGTGACCAATCTTGGCGATTTCAATAATCGCACGACCGGCGACGACGGCGATCTCGGCGATTGGTCGGGAACGACCGTCAACGCTAATGTCAAGCACACGCCGGACGCCTTCAACGACAACAGCAATCCCGACATCATCAATCCGTTCACGGCCACCGACGCGACCTTGATGAATGTGCTGGGTTACAATTTCACCAGCGCGCCTGCGTCGCCGATCCCGCTGGCTTCGACCGACATTACGCTCAGCATGGGGCAACTGCTGATGGATCTCACGCTGAATGAGATCAATCCAGGCAGCGTCGATCCGCCGCCGGGGGATTCCTATGTCGTCGTCGACACCGCCTTCGACCTGGAATCGCTGACCGCTCCCGAGATCAGGCTGGCTTTGTCGATCGGCGTCAGTGAGTTCATCGTCGACGGCGCGATTGCCTTCTTGCAGGGCCGCGACGACCCCAAGGACAATCAAATCGCAGCACTGGGCAATACGCCGTTCATCGCCGTCCTCACCGCGGCGGAAGCGGTCGCGGCGGAAGCAGCAGCGGCCGGAACCAATCCGCCCTCTATCCCGGCGGCCGAAACCGTCGTTGTCGCCGATACGGCGGCGAATATCGAGGCGCTCAGCCCGGCCCAAATCGTCGCGCTCGCGAGCATCGGCGCATCGCAAATCGACGTCTCCGATCTGAGCGGAACGGGCCCGTTGATCATTCAGAACGGCGATACCTACCTGGTCCATGGCGCGGTGACGGCCGACGAGGCGATCCGTTTTGACACCTCCAGCGGTACGCTCGAATTCGATGATACGCCCGATATGAAAGGGACAATCTCCGGCTTCAAGCATGGCGACCGGATCGTTCTCTCCGACATCCCCCACGACAAGCACGGCAGTGTCAATCTTCTCGCGGGCAATGTGCTCGAAGTGACCGAGAACGGCCTGACCTATGATCTCCAGCTCAATCCGAAGCAGGATTTCGCCGGCGAGTTCTTTCATCTCCACGCCGATCCCGGCGGCGGCACCGATATCGTCGAGAACAGGACGCCGTGCTATTGCCTTGGCACGCTGATCGAGGTGCAGGGCGGGCGGAAGCGGGTCGAGAATCTCAGGATCGGCGACCACGTGATGACCAAATCCGGCATGACGCGGCCGATCAAATGGATCGGCCGGCGCGGCTTCACTGGGCGCTTCGTGGCCGGCCGCAAGGATATTCTGCCGATCTGCATCAAGGCCGGCGCGCTCGAGGACAACGTGCCGCGGCGCGATCTCTGGATTTCACCGCATCACGCGATGTATTTCCAAGGCGATTCCTTGGCGAGCCAATCCGGCGCCATGGCCAATCATGGCGGCGTGCTGATCGAGGCCAAGGACCTGGTCAACGGCCATTCGGTCGTGCAGGCCGAAAGCGTCGACAAGGTCGAGTATTTTCACATCGAACTCGACACGCATGACGTGATCGTCGCCGAAGGCGCCCTGTCGGAATCCTTTCTCGATGACGACAGCCGCGGCATGTTCCACAACGCGCATGAATTCCGTGCGCTCTATCCCGGTGCGGCGGCCAACGCTGCGCACTATTGCGCACCGCGGCTCGACTCCGGCTATGAGGTCGACGCCGTGCAGCAGGCCATCGCGCGGCGTGCGGGGCTGTCGCGCGCCGCCGACGAGCATGGCGCCGGGCCGCTACGCGGCTATGTCGACGCGATCGGCCCGCATGCGATCGAGGGCTGGGCGCAGAACTGCGACGCGCCGGAAGCCCCGGTCTGTCTCGACATCCTCATCGGCGGACGTTGCATCGGCGAGGTGCTGGCGAACCAGTTTCGCCAAGACCTGGCCGCGGCCGGCTCGGCAGTGGCCGTCACGCCTTCAGTTTCGAATTGCCGGCGGGACTGACGATCGGCACAGCGACGGTCGAGGTGCGGCGCTCGCTGGATGGTCGCAGGCTTGAGCCGGCCCGGCGGAAACAACGCCGGGCATGACGAGCAACGCCCTTCGCGCCTCCGACATCAGCGGTTCTGCTTCTCGACGAAGGCCGCGAACGCAGCGAGGAATTGCTCCAGCACCTTCTGCAGCGATTCCTTGATCAGCTCGCCCTTCTCGTTGAAGGCATCGCCGACCATGGTGAGATAGGTCTCCGGCTGGCCCATGATCGGGCCGGAAATGCCGGGCAGGATGTTCTGCAAAGTTTTGGCCGCATTGACGCCGCCGAGCGGTCCCGGCGAATTGGAGATGATGCCGATCGGCTTGCCCATGAACGAGCTCTTGCCATAGGGCCGCGAGCCGACGTCGATGGCATTCTTCAAGACGCCCGGGATCGCGCGGTTGTATTCGGGCGTCACGAACAGCACGCCGTGCGAGGCCTGCAGCTTTTCGCGGAAGGCGACCCAGTCCGTCGGCGGCGTTCCTTCCAGGTCCTGGTTGAAGAAGGAAATGCCGTGCGGCGTCACCACCTCGAGCTTCAGCGAGGCCGGCGCGAGTTTGGCGAGCGCATTGGCGATCTTCAGCGAAAAGCTTTCCTTGCGCAGGCTGCCGGCGATGGTGACGATGTGATGCGTGGCCATGGGATGTCCTTAAAAGCAAAAAGCGGGAAAACGCGGGCCGTCACATAAGCCGGATTGCGAAGAGCATGCAAGTGCATGCAACGAGCGATTTTGGAAACGCAGCGTTTGCGGAAATTGGCCCAAGAACAAAACGGGCCGCCCTTCCCCGGCCCGTGTGCTTCATCCACCCTTGTTCGGATTGATCAGGAATTTTTCGCCGGTCGCGCGCTTGGCGTAGGTGGCGAGATTAGACAGGTCCAAGGCCTCCTGCAGCGACACCACCCTGGTGTAGTGGCTGGCAAAGGTGGTCTTGAGCTCGGAGACCACGCGCTCCCGGAGTTTCTGGCCATCGACCGGTCCGACCTTCATCAGGAACGGGAACAGCAGCCAGCCGCCGACGCCCCAGGCCATGCCGAAGGCCCGGTTGATCTCGACCGGGCGGGTGTCGAGGCTGCCATAGATATAGACCTGCTTGTGCACGTTGGAGCCGTAGCGGCTGTAGGCCTTGGCAGTCCGGTTGATCGCGGTCTCCATGGCCGTGAGGATCTGGCCGGCGAGCTTGCCGCCGCCGATGGCATCGAAGGCGATGGTGGCGCCGGTCTCGGCCAGCGCGTGGGTCAGGTCCTCCATGAAGCTAGGCGCGGAGGAGTCGACGACGTGTTTGGCGCCGATCTTGTGCAGCAGCTCAGCCTGCTCCTGGCTGCGTACGATGTTGACGAGGCCGATGCCGTCCTTGAGGCAGATCTTGTTCAGCATCTGCCCGAGATTGGAGGCGGCCGCCGTGTGCACCAGCGCCTTGTGGCCCTCGCGCCGCATGGTCTCGGTCATGCCGAGCGCGGTCAGGGGATTGACGAACCAGGACGCGCCGTCGGCCGCCGTCGTGCCGGCCGGCAGCGGCATGCACTCGTTTACTCGCAGGGTGCGGTACTGTGCGTACATGGCGCCGCCGATCATGGAGACGGTCTTGCCCATCAGCGCCTTGGCCGCATCCGACGAGCCCGTCTTGATCACGACGCCCGCGCCCTCATTGCCGACCGGCATCGATTTATCGAGCCGGGCCGCCATCGATTTCATGGCGGCTTCCGGGACCTTTGCGGTGATGACGGGGGAGTCCTTCGTGCCCGACGCTTTCGCGGTCGAGAGGTCAGCCGCCCCTGTCAGAAGGCCGAGATCGCTGGGGTTGATCGGCGTCGCCTCGACCCGCACCACCACTTCGTCGGGACCGGGCTCGGGCGTCGGTACGTTCAACAGTGAAATCTCGAGCTCGCCGCTCTTCTTGATCAGCGAACGCAGCTGCAGGCCGCTTTTGGCGTCACTCATGGCACTCCTCCTCCCGATTTGGTTTGTGTCTTTTTGCTTGTTGTCGTTTCAGGCCAGCGCCTTCAACGCACCCCTGCCCGCATATTTCGCCTGCTTGCCCAATTGCTGCTCGATCCGCAGCAACTGGTTGTACTTGGCGGTACGGTCGGAACGCGCCAGCGAGCCGGTTTTGATCTGGCCGCAATTGGTGGCGACCGCAAGGTCGGAGATGGTGGAATCCTCGGTTTCGCCGGAGCGGTGCGACATCACGGCGGTGTAGCCGGCCTTGTAGGCCATCTCGACCGCGGCGAGCGTCTCGGTCAGCGTGCCGATCTGGTTGACCTTGATCAGGATGGAATTGGCGCGGCCGTGCTTGATGCCGTCCGCGAGCCGCTTGACGTTGGTGACGAAGAGATCGTCACCGACGAGCTGGCACTTGTTGCCGATGAGATCGGTCAATTCCTTCCAGCCCTCCATGTCGTCTTCCGACATGCCGTCCTCAATGGAGACGATGGGATAACGGGAGACCAGATCGGCGAGGTATTTGGCCTGCTCGGAGCGCGAGCGGGTCTTGTTCTCGCCGCCATAGAAATAATTGCCGTCCTTGAAGAACTCGGTGGCGGCGCAGTCCAGGCCGAGCATGACGTCGCCACCGGCTTTGTAGCCGGCCTTGCCGATCGCGGCCATGACGAAATCAAGCGCGGCGTCCGCCGACGGCAGGTTCGGCGCGAAGCCGCCCTCGTCGCCGACATTGGTGTTGTGGCCGGCCTTCTTCAGTTCACCGCGCAGGGTGTGGAAGATTTCCGAACCGCAGCGCAACGCTTCGGCGAAGGTCGCCGCCCCCACCGGCAGGATCATGAACTCCTGGAAGTCGATGGGGTTGTCGGCATGCACGCCGCCATTGACGATGTTCATCATCGGCACCGGCAGCGTCCTGGCCGAAGTGCCGCCGACATAGCGGTAGAGCGGCATGTCGAAGGAATTGGCCGCGGCCTTGGCGCAGGCGAGCGACACGCCGAGAATGGCGTTGGCCCCTAACCTGCTCTTGTTCGCGGTGCCGTCGAGATCGATCATGGTCTGGTCGATCTGGACCTGGTCCTCGACCGGCCGGTCGGCCAGCGCCTCGAAGATTTCGCCGTTCACGGCTTCGATCGCCTTGCGCACGCCCTTGCCGAGATAGCGGGACTTGTCGCCGTCGCGCAGTTCCACGGCCTCATGCGCGCCGGTGGAGGCGCCGGACGGCACCGCGGCGCGGCCGAGCGAACCGTCCTCCAGCACCACATCGACTTCCACGGTGGGGTTGCCCCGGCTGTCCAGGATTTCGCGGCCGATGATGTCGACGATGGCGGTCATGAGTGCCTCTTTGGAAGGTGGGATCGGGCGGGTTGGCGCCGCTTCTACCGCAACGTAAGAGAACGGAAAAGGTCGCGTGACGGCGCGGACAGGTTTGGCTAAGAGGGCTCGGCGCATGATCCGCCAAAGTGTGAGCGGTTTGGCGATAAGATCATGCGCCAATTATTGATTTGGAGCGCGACCGGACGCCAAACCGGTATCCACTTTTGCTGGTCGCGCTCCAGGAGAAACAAATGGCGAAGAAGACCGATAAACCGGCAAACTCGGGCGAACTGCAGCTTGGGCGCGCCGTGGAATGGCCGGCGACGCCCGAAGCCGCGCAAATCGACCGCGTTCCCAACCCGCAGACGGATACGGACTATCTGGTGCGTTTTGCCGTGCCGGAGTTCACCTCGATCTGCCCGGTCACGGGACAGCCGGACTTTGCGCATCTCGTCATCGACTACGCGCCCGGGCAGTGGCTGCTGGAGTTGAAATCGCTGAAGCTTTATGTCGCGAGCTTCCGCAATCACGGCGCGTTCCATGAGGATTGCACGGTCATGATCGGCAAGCGCATTGCCAGCGAGATCAAGCCGAAATGGCTTCGCATCGGCGGCTACTGGTATCCGCGCGGCGGCATTCCGATCGACGTGTTCTGGCAGACCGGCCGCTTGCCTAAGGGGATCTGGGTTCCGGACCAGGGCGTGGCGCCCTATCGCGGCCGGGGTTAGGCGCACACCCCAGAATCACCTAGGTCGAGGCTCAACCACGTTGAAACGCGGTGATGAACCCTCGCGAAGGTGATGCGCTGGCGGCCCCGTTCGCCTCTGCTAGAGTTTCGAAGAGAATCGCCCAGGGAAAATCGTTGCAAAGCACCGCCGGCCCTCGCGCCGTCCAGAACCCGAAGCTGCAAAAGCAACTCAGGAAGCAGGCGGAGGCGTTGCTGGCCGCGTTCGCCGCCTATCGCGAGGGCAGGCACGCGGATGTTCAGTCGCTTTGCCGGCGTATGCTTCGGGACATGCCCAATTTCTTTGGCGCCATGCATCTGTTGGGCGTGTCCATACTCGACTGCGGGCGCTTCGAGGACGCGAAGCGGATCCTTGAGCGCGCGGTTGCCCTCGATCAGGGCTCGGCGGATGCTCATAACAATCTCGGTTTTGCGCTCTTCAACCTCAAACGCTGTGACGAAGCCCGTGCCTGCTATGAAAAGGCACTCGCGCTGAAGCCGGATTTTCCGCTGGCCCTGAGGAATCTGGGCAATGCCTTGTTCCGTTTGGAACTGCCCGAACCGGCGATCGCAGCCTTCACGCGCGCGATCGAGCTAAAGGGTGATGACGTCGACGCCTATTGCAATCGTGGCGTGGCGGAAATGATGCTCAAGCGATACGAAGCGGCCGTCGTCAGCGCAGAGGCGGCGCTTGCGCTTCAGCCGCGCCACTTCGAATCCATGGTTGGCAAGGGGTTGGCTCACCTCGAACTCCGGCACTTCGAGGTGGCGGAAACGACGTTCAATGCTGCGCTCGCGATCAAGCCGGATATGGCGGAACTCCTGGCCCACCGCGGACGGCTCTATATGCTGTCGGGGCGGCGGGCCCAGGCGGAAGCCGATTTTGATGCCGCCGTCGCGCTTGAGCCCTCGCTCGAACTGGGTTGGCGGGGGAAGGCGCAGGTCAACATGCTCACGGGCAACCTGGCGCAGGCGATCGTCGCCTGCAAAAGGGTGCTCGAACAAAATCCGACTTCCGAAATCGGCCTCGTTTTGCTGGGCGCGTGTCTCGGACGGCTTGGAGACACTGCCGCCGCGATCCAGCATTTCGATCGGGCGCTGGCGATCAGACCGGATTGCGATGAGGCGATCACGAAGAAGATCTTCTATCTGGATTTTCTTCCCGCCGCGGATTTCGCTGCACAACAGGCGGCACGAAGATACTGGTGGGATGCGATCGGCTCCAAATTCGCAAGGCGCAAGCTTGCGGCCCGGCCGCTTGACCCGCAAAAACGCATCGTCGTTGGATATGTTTCTTCCGACTTCAGGACTCATTCAGCGGCATTTGCGTTCCTGCCTGTGCTGCGATCCCACGACAAGGCGAACTTCCAGATCAACTGCTACTCCTCTTCGCCGACGCGAGATTCGCTTACCGCCGTTTTCCAGTCGCTGGCCGATGTTTGGGTCGAAGCCGCGGCCGTTTCTGATGTCGAACTGGCGGACCGTATTCAAGCCGATGGCGTTGACGTCCTTGTCGACCTTTCAGGCTATACGGCGGGCAATCGTCTGAACGTGTTCGCGCGCAAGCCCGCGCCGGTCCAGGTCACGGCCTGGGGTCACGCCACGGGGACAGGCATTCAGGCCATGGATTATTTTTTCGCGGACCCGGTGACTGTTCCCCAGGACGTCCGGCATTTGTTTGCGGAGCGCGTGTATGATTTGCCGTCAGTGATCACGATAGAGCCCATATCCGAAGCCCAGCCTTCCGCGCTTCCAATGCTCCGCAACGGTTTCGTCACCTTCGGTGTATTCAACCGGATCGACAAAATATCCGACGAAGCGCTGGCGGTCTGGTCGAAACTGCTGCGCGCGGTGACGGGGTCGAAGATCGTCGTCAAGCACTTCGCCCTCGACGATGCGTTAGTGCGCGATGGTCTGGTCGGTCGTTTCGTGGCCCAGGGTATTGCGCAGGACAGGGTCATTTGCATCGGCTCGACCGGGCGCCGTGACCATCTGCAGGCCTTCGAGAACATCGATATCTCGCTCGATCCGTTTCCGCAGAACGGCGGCATCAGCACCTGGGAGTTGCTCTACATGGGCGTACCCGTCGTTGCCAAGCTCGGCAATGGCGCGCCATCACGCGCAGCCGGAGCCATCCTGAAAGCCATCGGTCTCGACGACTGGGTCGCCGACGACGATGATGGCTATGTTGCGATTGCGCAGAAATTTGCGTCAATGCCCTCGCATTTGGAGAAGCTGCGGGCGGATCTTCCCGCCAGAATCGCGAGTTCGCCGGCCGGAAATGTGACGGTCTACACGCAAAAGGTCGAGGCGGGTTATCGGCAGTTCTGGCGCGACTATTGTGCGACGGCATCCGACGCGCCGGCGAGTTAGGGCTCGACGTCCGGTCGTCCCGCCGCATCCGCCGGCAAGCGTTGCCGTAGCAGCCGCGCGCAGACGAGGCCCAGCACAATCATGCAGGCGGCCGCCGTTACCAGTGTCGCGACCTTGCCGCCATGCTGCAGGCCAAAGCCATAGGCGATCGGTCCAACCGTCTGGCCCATGAAAAAGAAAAAGGAATGCAGCGACAGCGCGGTCGCACGCGCTTCTACCGAAAGCTCACTGGCGAAGACCTGAATGCAGCCGTGGATCATGTAAAATCCCCAGCCCATCATCAGCATGCACAGGAACTGAATCTTCCAGCCAGGGCCGAAAGCGGTGGCGATGAGCTGCAATCCGACCAAAGTCGCGCCTGCGATCATCATGCCCTTCATGCCGAGCCGCGGCAGGAAGCGCGATACGGTCGCCGTATAGAACAATCCTCCGATCGCAAATCCAGCGATGACGATACCGGCGACCGACAGTGATTTCTCTCCGAGATCGAACAGGAACGAGGCGATGAAGGGAAACAGGCCGAGCACGCAGCAGCCTTCGATAAAGACCGTGGAATAACAAACGCGCGCGTTCGGGTCGGCGAAGATCGTACGATAGCCGTGCCTGAGTGCGCCGAGGCTCGCTCGCGGCGGACGATTGAGCTGCGCTCCGCGAAAACCGGCCGCGACTGCGACCGCCGCGATGACGACGAGTCCGCCGAGGATCGCGAGCACGCCGCGCCAGCCCAGCAGATCGCCGATCAGGCCGGAGAATGTCGCGCCCAGAAGATTGCCGCTCATCGAACCCGCCAATGTCCGGCTGATCCCGATCTGCCGCTTGTCAGAGCTGACGAGATCGCTGGCGAGGCCGAGGGCAACAGGAAACACGCCACCAGCGCCGACGCCGGCGATGATGCGCGATAAAAACAGCAGCGGAAACGAGGTGGCACAAGCGCCGACAAGATTGGCAATGCCGAGGATCACAAGGCAGAAGATCATCAGCCGCGCCTTGCCGAAGAGATCGGCGGCCGCACCGACCAGCGGCTGAATCGCGGCGAAGGTAAAAGCGAATACCGAGGCAAAACCCGCGGCGGCGGCGATCGTGACGCCGAAATCATCGGCGACATGCGGCAGCACCGGATCGAGCGCACGGCCCGAGAGCGCCGCCGAAAAGCGATGCCAGCGGC
Organism: uncultured Alphaproteobacteria bacterium; assembly: GCA_963739755.1. GTDB lineage: Bacteria > Pseudomonadota > Alphaproteobacteria > Rhizobiales > Xanthobacteraceae > Bradyrhizobium. The sequence continues at coordinate 110,248 of CAVUCB010000066.1, forward strand.
GACGACGTTAAGCGCCGGCGGCAGGCCCTGATCCCTGAGCTGCTCCTTGGGCCGAGCGACGGTCTGATGCATCAGGGCGCTTTGGCTTTGGCGAGCGCATCGAACGCCATCAGCCTCTTTACCAACGGTTCGAACTCGCGCAGCGGCACCATGTTGGGCCCGTCGGACGGCGCGTGATCGGGATCGGGATGGGTCTCGATGAAGACACCGGCGACGCCGACCGCGACCGCCGCACGCGCCAGTACCGGCACGAACTCACGCTCGCCGCCGGAGGCAGTGCCCTTGCCGCCCGGCTGCTGCACCGAATGGGTGGCATCGAAAATCACGGGCGCACCCGTGGTGCGCGCCAGGATCGGCAGCGCACGCATGTCAGAGACCAGCGTGTTGTAACCGAAGGAGGCGCCGCGCTCGGTCACCAGCACATTGGGATTGCCGCCGCCGGTGATCTTGGCGACGACGTTGGTCATGTCCCAGGGCGCCAGGAACTGCCCCTTCTTGACGTTGATGACCTTGCCGGTCGCGGCTGCCGCCAGCAGCAGATCAGTCTGCCGGCACAGGAAAGCCGGGATCTGCAGCACGTCCACGGCCTGCGCCACCTCGGCACATTGCGCGGCTTCGTGAATGTCGGTCAGCACGGGCAGACCGAGCGCGGAGCGGATTTCGGCAAAGATCGGCAGCGACTGCGCAAGCCCGAGGCCGCGCGCAGCGGAGACGCTGGTGCGGTTGGCCTTGTCGAACGAGGTCTTGTAGACCAGCCCGATTTTCAGCCGGCCCGCGATCTCCTTCAGCGCGCTCGCGACTTCAAGCGCGTGCGAGCGGCTCTCGAGCTGGCAGGGGCCGGCGATGATCGAAATCGGCAAATCATTGCCGAACCGGACCTGGCCGACGCCGACGACGGGGGCTGCGGAGCTCAAAGCGCTATCCTTTCCGGCGCGACCATAAGGGCCGCGCCGGAAGGATCAACCCAATTTCGGACCTGAATATCAGGGTTGCGCGGCCGTTCACTTCACGGCGGAGAATGGCGTGGGCACCAGGAGCTGGCTCACGATATTGGCGACGATCTGGCCGTCTTCCTCGGTCTTGGCGCGCGCAGAGATCCAGTCCTGATCGCTCTGGAATGCCGCCCACTTCTTCTCGCGGTCGGCGAGCGATTCCCAGGCCAGGAAATAAGTCAGCTCCTGGTTGGATTCGCCGATCAGCGTGGTGAAGAAACCGGCCTGCTTGATGCCGTGCTTCTCCCAGAGTTTCAGCGTGATGGTGTCAAACCGCTTCATCAGCGCCGGCAGCCGGCCCGGCAGACAGCGATAGACGCGCATTTCGTAGATCATCGACACACTCCCATTGTTCTGTTCTTGCGGTAGCGGGAGCGTGTTGTGGCAACAAATTGCGACGTCGTCAAAGGCGGATGAGAGCCGACTTACACCAGCCGGCTCTGCACCATCGCGGCCTGGATGAAGGACGCAAACAGCGGATGCGGCTCAAATGGCCGCGACTTCAGCTCGGGATGGAATTGCACCCCGATGAACCACGGGTGATCCTCATATTCGACGATCTCCGGCAGCACGCCATCGGGCGAGAGGCCCGAGAACTTCAGCCCGTGCTGTTCGAGCCGATCCTTGTAGTCGGTGTTGACCTCGTAGCGATGGCGGTGGCGCTCGGAAATCTCGGTGGCGCCGCCATAGACCTCGGAGACCCGGCTGCCGCGATTGAGCACCGCCGGATAGGCGCCAAGCCGCATCGTGCCGCCGAGATCGCCGCTTTTCGAGCGCTTCTCCAATTCGTTGCCGCGCAGCCATTCCGTCATCAGACCGACCACCGGTTCCGGCGTCGGGCCGAACTCGGTGGAGTTGGCCTCCTCGATGCCGACGAGATTGCGCGCGGCCTCGATCACGGCCATCTGCATGCCGAAGCAGATGCCGAAATAGGGCACATTGCGCTCGCGCGCGAACTGCGCCGCCTTGATCTTGCCCTCGGCGCCGCGCTGGCCGAAGCCGCCGGGCACCAGGATGCCGTTGACGTGCTCGAGGAACGGCGCGGGGTCTTCGTTCTCGAACACCTCGCTCTCGATCCAGTCGAGATTGACCTTCACCTTGTTGGCGATGCCGCCATGCGAGAGCGCCTCGATCAGCGACTTATAGGCGTCCTTCATGCCGGTATATTTGCCGACAATGGCGATGGTGACGTCGCCTTCGGGATTGCGGATGCGCTCGTTGATGGTGTTCCAGCTCTGCAGCGCCGGCGGAATCCTGGGCGCAATGCCGAACGCCGCCAGCACCTCGTCGTCGAGGCCGGCCTTGTGATAGGCCTCCGGCACTGCATAGATGTTGTCGACGTCGCGCGCCTCGATCACGGCACTTTCGCGCACGTTGCAGAACAGCCCGAGCTTGCGCCGCTCTTCCTTCGGAATCTCGCGATCGGTGCGGCACAAGCAGGATATCCGGCTGGATGCCGATCGAGCGCAATTCCTTCACCGAGTGCTGCGTCGGCTTGGTCTTCAACTCGCCGGCGCTCGGAATGTAGGGCAACAGCGTCAGATGGATGTAGATCGCGTGCTCGCGCGGCAGCTCGTTCTTGAGCTGGCGGATCGCCTCGAAGAACGGCAGGCCTTCGATGTCGCCGACCGTGCCGCCGATCTCGACCAGCACGAAATCGTAGTCGTCGTTGCCGGAAAGCACGAACTCCTTGATGGCATTGGTGACGTGCGGCACGACCTGGATGGTCGCGCCGAGATAATCGCCGCGCCGCTCCTTGGTCAGGATGTCCTGGTAGATGCGCCCCGTGGTGATGTTGTCGGCCTTGGTGGCCGGCCGGCCCGTGAAGCGTTCGTAATGGCCGAGATCGAGATCGGTCTCGGCGCCGTCATCCGTCACGAAGACTTCGCCGTGCTGATACGGCGACATCGTGCCTGGATCGAGGTTGAGATAGGGGTCGAGCTTGCGAAGCCGGACCTTGTAGCCGCGAGCCTGTAGCAGGGCGCCCAAAGCTGCCGATGCCAGACCCTTTCCGAGCGAGGAAACCACGCCGCCGGTGATGAAAATATACCGCGCCATGGGACTTTACCTTTAAGGCCACCTGCTCGATTCGCCAAAACGATTCGTCCAACCACGGCAAAGTTTTTGCGTGGCTGTGGGTAGCAGAGAAATGGAAGCGCTATCAGCGCTCTAGATGGGTATTCCTGATGCAGGAGACTAGCCGCGTTCCTGCATGGCCCGTCTGCTTTATTGCGAGCGCGGCGCCTGCGGCCCGGCCGGCGCCTGGTTTTGCTGCTCATCGGCCTTCTTCAGCGTATCGAGCACGCCGCCGCTGGTCGGCGGCGCGACCGGCGTTGCGCCCACCGGCCGGCTGCGACTGCGATGCCGGCGCCTGGGTGCCGAGGATCGAGCTCGGCTGGCGATTGAAGCCCGCGATCCAGGAAAGCAGCAGGCTGGTGGCGAAGAAGCCCACCGCCAGGATCGCCGTCGTGCGCGTCAACAGATTGGCTGTGCCGCGGCTCGACATGAAGCCGGCGCCGCCACCCATGCCGAGGCCGCCGCCTTCGGATTTCTGCAGCAGCACCGTGCCGATCAGCACGATGACGATCATGAGGTGAATGACGATAATGACAGTCTGCATCTCTACCTTCCGTCACAAGCCGGGCGTGGCCGGCATCCGGCTCGTGGACTTGCAGGGTTTTCGTGAAGTCGCGCGGTGTTACACGATTGCACCGGGCATTGTCACCCCCGACATAGGCGCGCTTGCCGCTCTCGCAAGCAGTTTTGGAGACTCATTTTCCGAACTTGCGGGCGGCCGCAGATTTTCTATTATAATAGACAAATGGATACTATAGTAGACGATCTGAGCCACCGTCTCGCCCAGCGCCTCAGGCTGGAGCGCGACAGCCGCGGCTGGTCGCTGGCGGAGCTCGCCGAACGCTCCGGTGTCTCCAAGGCGACCATCAGCAAGATCGAACGCGCCGAGGTCAGCCCGACCGCTGTCGTGCTGGTGCGGCTGGCCAGCGCCTTCGACCTGACGCTCGCCGGCTTGATGCTGCGCGCCGAAGGCCAGGGCGAACGCCTGTCGCGCGCCGGCAACCAGCCGGTCTGGCGCGATCCCGAGACCGGCTATGTGCGAAAGCAGGTATTCAGCCGCCCCGATCATCCCGTCGAGATCGTGCGGGTCGAATTGCCGGCGCGGCAGCGGGTCACGCTGCCCGCCTCCTCCTACGCCCATATCCGCCAGCTCGTCTGGGTGCAGTCGGGCAATCTCGTCATCACCGAAGGCGGCGAGCGGCACGCGCTCGGCGCCGGCGATTGTCTCGGCTTCGGTCCGCCCGCGGATACGACGTTTGCCAACGAGACGAATGCGGCATGCGTCTACGTCGTCGCCTTGGCGCGGAGCTAGGCGATGCAGGCATCACGATCGCACCTCTGCCGATCGAGCCGCGCATGCGCCGCGCGTTGAGCGAGATGCTGGTGGAGACGGTCGCAAACGGCGGCTCGGTCAGCTTCATGCATCCGCTGCCGCTGGAAATGGCCGAGCCTTCTGGCGAAACTTCGCTGGCCGCCGCAGCGCGCGGCGAGCGGATCGTGCTCGGCGCCTTCGATGGCGATAATGCTGGTCGGAACAGTCACGCTGCTGCTCGACCTTCCGCCGAACCAGCCGCATCGCGCCGAGATCGCGAAGATGATGACGAAGGTCAGCCATCGCCATCGCGGCATCGCGACTGCGTTGATGCGCGCGGCGGAGAAGCTGGCGATCGAGCGCGGACGCACGCTGCTCGTGCTCGACACCGCCGTCGATGATGGCGCCTCCGGGCTCTACGAAGGCCTGGGCTTCAATCTGACCGGCATCATCCCGGATTATGCGCTGAAGCCGCATGGCGGCCTCACCGGCACGATGATCTATTGGAAGCGGATCACGGCCTAACAGCCCGCCGCGATCGCCAGGAAATCCGACGCCTTCAGGCTGGCGCCGCCGACCAGCGCGCCGTTGACATTGGCGACCGCCATCAGCTCGGCGGCATTCGACGGCTTGACCGAGCCGCCGTAGAGGATGCGGATCTTGGCGCCCTCGCCCTTGAAGCGGCTCGGCGAGGGAGTCCCGGATAAACCTGTGAACCTGCTCGACATCCTGCGGCGTTGGCGTCAGCCCCGTGCCGATCGCCCAGACCGGCTCATAGGCCACCACCAGATTACCGGCCGTCGAGGCGTCCGGCAGCGAGCCCTTGAGCTGGCCGCCGCAGATATCCAGCGTCTTGCCGGCATCGCGCTGCTCGCGGGTCTCGCCGATGCAGACGATGGCGGTGAGGCCGGCGCGCCAGGCGGCTTCGGCCTTCTGGCGCACCAGCGCGTCGCTCTCGCCATGATCGGCGCGCCGCTCGGAATGGCCGACAATGATCGGCCTTGGCGCCGGCATCCGCCAGCATTTCGGCCGAAAGGTCGCCGGTATGGGCGCCGGAGGCCTTGGGATGGCAATCCTGCGCCCCGACCGCGAAGGTCTTTGCGCCCTTGGCCTTCTCGGCGAAGGCCGCCACCAGCGTGGCCGGCGGGCAAACCAGCAGATCGGCCTTGGCCGCCACAGATGCGGCACCCGCAAGCATCGCTTCAAATTCGCCCATGGAGGCCTTCAGGCCGTTCATTTTCCAGTTGCCGGCGATCAGCGGCCGGATGGCGTCGGTCATGGTCAAATTCCCAGATAATTCAATGCGCAGCGCTAGCAGAGCTGGCCCGACAGTTCCAGATCACGGGCCCGGCATTAACGATTTCGCGCGTCGTTCGGTCCCGTCTTCCATGACCCCGCTTAAGGTTGCGGGGGGATGACTGCCACTTTATGATGCTTTATCAGCTCGGTGACGCCTTTTGCGAACTACGCTATAAGGCGCGCCCCTCCCTCCTTAAGACAAGTTGGACCCAATGTCGGCGATTGTAATGATCGCAATGGCTTAAGTCGAAAGTGCGGGAATATAGGCCCTTTGAAGCGCAACGGTTATTTTGAGCGCTTCCCGCACCGACGATGAAAGAGCCGCGGTCGCGCTGGTTCCACCCTTCCTTCGCGCCGCCATCTTTTCGCTGTTAGCTTGTTCCTGACGGGTGGTGGGTATTGCGTGGAGCAGCGTGATGATTGATCTCGAAACAAAGGTCGAGAAGTTCGAAAGCAAGACCGCACAGTGTAAAGACTGGGCTCGACAGGCGACAGACCACTACCAGCGGAACTTCTATGAGGAACTCGCTGGTTACTACGGCCAAGTAGCGGCGGATTTCCGCCATGTGATCGCGAAGCAAGGGAACGGCCGACCTTCGATTTATTCAAAACGCTCGCTCCCCGGAATGACCTTCCCCAAGGAATAAAAGCCCGCCGGCGCCCTCACGTCGGCGGGGCAACAAGCGTCAGGAATCGATCCCGTTACGCCCCCAGCCGCCGGCGACGCTTGGCAGTGATTGCCTCTGCACGAGTCCGGGAGGGCCGCTGGTGAGGCGAGGAATTCGGGCTATAATGAGCGCCCTTCATCGCACAGCGCGCCAACGGAACGGCACCAAACCAAATCTTTTTCTGGACTTCAATCCTCGTTCCATGGCGTTGGGATTTGAGATGCTCCATGAGCACTGTCCGCGCGATCCCGTATCGCAAACTGGCCCTCGCCTAGCAGGACAAGGCCATTGCGGACCTACTTCTTAAGCTCGCAGATGAATGTGATCGGGGGATTCTCTGCACGGCTGAGTCGAGCTCGGCGTTGCCACCCCGCAAAAATGAGCAGCCGCCACAAGCAGGAGATGCCAAGTTCCAGTTTGAGTGGGAGCGATGACGGACACGGAGGCGAAGAATGACCGAGGAGCAAGTCAACCGCACCGTTCGACATCTTTGCGAGCAATTGCATGTGGCGGTCCGGCTGAAAGGAACAGAAGCTCTTCCCCCAAATGCCAGAGATATCGGCTTTGATACGGCTTCCGTCAAAACCGTGTTGCTGAGTGGCCTGCGCTTAGCAGGCATGACGGTTCAAAACTCGATTGAGGCCGCCGAAGAACCGCCCTGGTCCTAAAGCGAGCGCGGGACCGAAGCCCCGCGGCCTCGTCAATTGATCGCCCCTGCACGACTCCAGTAAGCCCGCTGGTGCGGGTTTGGTCCGCGGACTCCCGAGCGAGGACCGATTGGCGCCAGCGAATCCACGGGCTATTTCTGAGTCCGCGCAGAGACTGCTCGCTGAAGTGGAGGCCGGCCCTTCCACCAAGCATAAAGCGTTGGACTGCCATAGGCGCGCGCCGGCACCTCCCATGCGGGATAGGGCGAGTTCGGATTTTTCATCGGCCAGAAGATGAAGTCCTGCACGTTTTCGTCTGCCCACTCATTAGGAATGCCGGCAATGAAGTCGTCTGCATCATTCTCATAAACAACCACGAGGTGACGCATTCCCGATACATGCATCTCGTCGATATAAAACTTCGCCTGGCTCTGATATTGGCTGCAGAACACCGAGCCGATGAACTTCAGTTTTGAAACGTCGCGCATTCCCGCCCCCCGGCGCTGCTGCGTTAACACCCCGGTGCAAGGTACGCTTCTGCGTTGAGTCGGTACACAGGTTTGAGCGCGGACCGAAGCCCGGCGGCCGCGGTGCGGCCGAGTCTGATTGAGAGAGGTGGTATGCTTAGTCGTGCTGGGTGATTCTCATGCTGGAGGATGACATGAGCCCGACCCAATTCGTTGTTCGCTGCGCTGAGCTGAACAGAGATCTGGAAGCTGCACGCCGAGCCGGAGATCTCTCGCGGATGCGATCTATCCTTGCCGAGAAGACTTCGCTCCTTAAGGCGATGTACGGTCAGCCGACAGAGTAAACGCACGGGAACGAAGCGCCCCCGCTCGTGGCTGTCACCGTCCTTAGTCGCCGCGATGGGTTACCGTTGATGTCCTGGCGCCGACGCTTTGACAAACCGATCGTGCTGCCCGGCGGCGGGACGCTGTACACATTGAAGCATGCGATGGCGTGGCTCGCGAACGAGATTCCGCAGTCACAACACAAAACGAAAGAGATTCAGACCGCCGCGCATTGCGTCACCGAGGCCGCGGAGAACGGCGGCCCAATGTCGCTCGCTCGGATCGGTATGATGAAGGCGATCAATCGTCACTGGGGCAAGCGGGACGAATGAAAAGTTAAGCGTTTAGTTAACGTTTGACTATAACGTGTGCGTCTGACCGGACGAGGTCATTATGCAAATAGCCGAAACAACCAACTCCGTTGAAGCCACACGCTGTCGCCGTGCCCAATATAGCGGACGGGCGGTAGAGCTGAGTTTGAACGGGTCAAGATTTTTCGGGATGGTCCGGTCCGTCCAGGAAGACCGATCCTGCAGCCCACAACGATGGATTGTCACGATCGTGCCAACGGTGGAAAAGCCCCCTGTCGTTGGTTGGCGGTATAGTTCGCGCCACCCCTAGATCTGGAAGATGCTGATTCGCGGCACCTCAACTTCACACGCTCAGGCAGCACTACGCCGGCAAGCTACGGCTTACCGACGTGAGGGAGATGTTCCTGCAAATGAGAGATCATGCGTGAAGGGGGATACGTCCAGATGATCAAGCAACCCTTTTGGTTTCGTGCCGGCGCCGGATTTCGAGCTCGCTCTAAAGAGCGTGATGCGGATACTGACAACGAAGCGATAAGGTCGATTGCCTCCGCAATTGAGGCCGCCCTGAACAAGGCCGAAAATGAGCGGATAGGTCTCAAGGCAAGAATTGACGATGTTCTCTCGCGTGCAGCAATCGTTGGCGGAAACGACATAGATGACTATCTGACGTGGACTGAAGACCGTTCGACAATGCTTAGCAACTCCGATGCCGAGATTAGGCGCGGGGAAGAGCGGCTGAAAGCGCTCGACCAAAACGTCGTGCACGTCAAATTTCTCAAGACTGCTCTGCGAACCCGCTTTCCCGATCTGAAGATTTAAGAGAGCATGACCGTCTGGATCTATGTCGATCCAGCGAGGATCGTCTTCCACAATCAATTCTTCCGCAATCGACGATTGGCGTTTTTCGACTGGAAGTTCACTCTCAAGAGCCGACCACTCATGGACCTCCTTGAGATAGACAGCCCGCGCAGCCTTGTGGGCTTCGATCGCCGCAAAAATTGGATCAGCCTCCCGGCCCTGCCTTCGATGACGCTCAATCGCGCAGCACTGCACATCAGGATTGTGGCGTTGAGACTATCGGCATGGGCTCCGCTCAGGAATCTCGCCGACATCAATCACGGTCTGTTGTTGCCGATCCTGTTCCATTGCGTCGACGATCACGGGCACCCGATGCTCGGCCCGCCCAGAAAGGGGCAGGAAACCGAACAGTTCGACAACTGAACTCCGCTCCTACCCGCGCCCCTCGGGGTGCAGGTCGCGGATCAAGCGGGGGCCGGGCGCTCCGGCGGATCACGGCTGATTTTAGGCTGAAGTTCGCGAAGATCGATGAAGACGTCGGCTTGGCGCCGAAGCTCGTCGCCAATCATGGGGGAGTGGGTGGCAATGGTCGAAACCACCGTAACGCGGACACCGCGGCGCTGCACCGCCGCGACAAGCGAGCGAAAGTCGCCGTCGCCCGAAAATAGAACCATCTGATCGATGTGCTCGGTCAGCTCGATCGCATCGACGGCAAGTTCGACGTTCATACTGCCCTTCACCTTGCGACGACCGCTTGCGTCAATGAATTCCTTGGTCGCCTTGGTAACGACGGTATAGCCGTTATAGTCGAGCCAATCGATCAATGGGCGGATGGAGGAATATTCCTGATCTTCGATGATCGCGGTGTAGTAGAACGCGCGCACCAGCGTGCCCCGGTCTTGGAAATCGGTGAGCAGCCGCCGATAATCGATTTCAAAGCCGAGCGCTTTCGCCGTCGCGTAAAGATTGGCGCCGTCGATAAAGAGCGCGACTCTATTCAAGGATAACATTTGTTATTGCCCTCTAGACAAGGCAAATGGAGTCACACTGTGCTCGGAATGGGGAAGACGCCAATTGTGATGGCGCATATTCAACTACATAGTTAATTCGAGATGTTTAGGTTTCAAATTACTTCTTTGATAGTTTTTTTTACAGCGGGGTCATTCAAAACCGGAATTAACCTCTGTAAGCTTTGCTATACCCGATGATGCCTTGCGACCCCTTGCTATGCCTGATCGATTTCCGATTTTTGAAGTGAGCTTGAAGAAGCGCGGTCGAAAGTGGCGGTGGTGCGTGTGCACGACCGAGGGGATCGCCATCATGCTGGGTTCCGAGGGCAACCGATCCGCCGCCAAATACCAAGCCGATCGAGCACTCTTCCTGCTGCTGCTCACTACGCCCTATCGATTGCGCCGCCTGTCAGGCCCCGACATTAAGGAGTTCGAGCTGCAGCGCTTGCTGAACTGGGCAGAATTCGACGAGACGGCCAAGGCGGCCGAGGAATTCATTGCGCACGCGCATGGCGTGACCATTGAACGGCGCGTGCCGAATTTTTGTTGGTCGGCGGATACTGCCCGTTATCGTGACGGGCTCGCCCATGTGGGTGTTCCGATGAGGTGACCCTTCGGCGGGCATTGGCAGTAGCTCAGAAGAAGGGCGTTCGCCCTCTTGCCCGCCGGCTTCAACAAGCACGGGCTCCTTTCCACCACAAGGTTAGTTGGCGAGGACCGCGAAGTGTCATTCGCGACCGAAAATGGGCCGTCCGTGCCATGTTCGCGGTAGGGACGCGCATTGCCTGCGCGCCCACCGGGTCGCCGGAGGCGGTCGCCCACCCCCGGCTCCCACAGAACGTAGCGTGCGGATTTACCGCACTACGCTCTTCGGCAGTTGATTCACAGCACTGCAAGAGCCTGCAGCTCCGGGTAACGGAGGCGCAGCTTTGGTCTCAGTAACGGCTTCCGTTCTTTGATCTGGTTGAACATGCTCCAGTTGAGGGCCCGTCCGGCCCAGCTGCGGCTGCGCAACATCCGATGCCAGTAACGCTCCACGGCGCGGTACACCTTGGCGAGACACCGAAGATTTCCGGCGACGCCGTAGTAGGCATAATGGCCGCGCAGGAAGGCGTTGATTTCGCCCGCCTGGTCACTGATCGTTTGATGTCGTATTCGCTGCATTAGCTCTTGCAGAGACGTAAGGCTGCGCCGTAGCCGAGATTTCTCGGTGCGCATCCCAACCTTGAAGTTACCTTTTCGGTTTCGCGTGCAATAGAGCGTCAGACCCAGGAAGTAGATAGTTTCCGGGCGGTTTCTGCCGCGTTTGCCAGCGTGTCTTTGCGCGAACCGACCAAACTCGACCAACTTGGTCTTGGTCGGCTCCAGAGTGAGGCCGAACTTCCCCAACCGTAGACGCAAGGCATCCTGTACGCGGATGGCGTCCGATCGATATTGGAAACAGATCACAAAGTCATCGATGTAGCGCACCAGCCGGGCTTGGCCCCGCAACCGGCCCTTCACCACGCGTTCAAACCAGAGGTCGAGAACGTAATGAAGGTACACGTTGCTCAGCAGCACGCTAATCGATCCACCTTGCGGGGTTCCCTGCTCGCTCGGATGAACCGCTCCATCTTCCAAGACGCCCGCTTTCAACCAACGCCGGATCAAGCTGATCAGGCGCGGATCGCCTACTCGATGTTCGACAAATCGGAGGACCCAATCATGATTGAGACTCCCGAAAGACCACTCGACAGACTACCCACCACCGCGGTCACCATCTCGATGGCTATCCCAATCAAGTAACCATCGTTCGGTCGCACCATCCCTTTGAGGGATCGGCGCTCGATGTGCTTGGCTGGTGTCATCGACGCGGCGAACTTCATCTGACGCTTGTACTGCCCGATGGTACCCGTGCCCTTGTACCGGCCGCGTGGACAGATCTGCCTATCGCACAACATTTACCGCGTGCAAGCCCGCAATGCGCTCGAGCGGCATTCCTGGCTTCCCACGCCGAGTTGCTGCACGCCCGAACGATCGTCGACGCTTTGCTGCGGCAATTGGATGCCGCGGATACTGTCCTGCCACCGGAATCGGAGGACAGCCATGCAGCAGCTAAGCTTTCTCGACCCACCACCTCAGCGCGGGGCCGTACCCGTATGGGAGGCCCTCGATAAAGAGCAGCGCGCACATCTCGTGCTGCGACTTGCCCGACTAATCGCCCGAGCAATCGCCACAGCCGGAGATCACAACGATGAACGAACTGAGCAAGATCACCGCTGAGCACCTACGCCGATGCGCAATCGTCTACGTGCGTCAGTCCAGTACGACGCAGGTCGAGCACAATCGCGAGTTCACTGCCCGTCAGTACGAGTTAGCCGAACGCGCCGCCCGGCTTGGTTGGCGACGCGATCAGGTGAAGGTCATCGACGAGGACCTCGGCATTTCCGGTTCCGGCCTTTCCGAGCGCACCGGCTTCGCGCGCATGACCGCGGAGGTCGGCCTCGGCCAGGTGGGCATCGTGCTCGGCCTGGAAGTCTCGCGACTAGCGCGCAATAATGCTGATTGGTACCGTCTGCTCGATCTATGTGGCCTGACCCACACGCTCATCGGTGATGGAGATGGGATTTATCATCCGGGCTTGTTCAATGACCGCCTGGTGCTCGGGCTCAAAGGTACGATGTCAGAGGCAGAGCTGCATGTGCTGCGTGCGCGACTGCTCGGTGGCATCCGCAACAAGGCCGCACGCGGAGAACTACATCGCGGGCTGCCGGTGGGTCTGGTACGGGGCGACGCCGATGGGGAGGTGCTGTTGCATCCTGACGAGTTGGTGCAAGCCGCGATCCATGCTGTCTTCGACCGCTTTGCCGAATTCGGCTCGGCAAGACGCGTGTGGCTGTGGTTCCGCTCGCAAGGCCTGCGCTTCCCGCTGCACTCCAACAGCCTTGTCGATCTTCGCTGGGTCGCCCCCACTTACACAAAGATCCACCAGGTCCTCACCAATCCGTTCTATGCCGGCGTTTATGTGTATGGCCGCACCCAGCAGACATGCTATCTGGATGCGGGCGGTCGAATCCGAAAGCGCATCAAACAACGCGACCGCGAGCAGTGGCCGGTGTTCATTCGTGACCATCATGCCGGATACATCGATTGGAATACCTTCGAGGCGAACCAGAAGCGCCTGGCGCAGAACATCCGTCCTCGACCGCACCAGAGCGGGGGTGCCGTGAGAGAAGGCGCAGCACTCCTGCAAGGCCTCGCCGTATGTGGACACTGCGGTCGGCGCCTGGCCGTACACTACAGCGGCCGGTTCTCGGCGCCCGGATATCACTGCGCCGGCAAGAACATCGTCAACGGCCGGGGCGAGTACTGCCTCAACATCGGCGGTGTGCAGATCGATGCGGCTGTCGCCGAAGCGTTCGTTGCGGCTCTCGCGCCCGCAGGCCTGGAAGCCTCGCTCCAGGCGATCGAGCAATTCGACGCCGATCACGAGACGACTCTCGCGCAGTTCCGTCGCGACGTCGAGCGTGCGCGCTACAACGCGCAACGCGCCGAGCGACGCTATCGCGCCGTGGATCCGGAGAATAGACTCGTCGCGCGTGGACTCGAAGCAGAATGGGAAAGCGCTCTGCTGGAACTGAAGACTGCCGAATCCGAACTCTCGGACCGCGAACATACCCGACCGCGCTCGCTTACGCACGAAGAACGCGACACGATCCTTGCACTCGGTAAAGACCTCAAGCGTATCTGGTTCGCTCCCACGACGAGCGATCGTGATCGCAAGGAGTTGCTCCGGACGCTGCTCGACGATGTCACTTTGAGAGTTGAGCGCGAAAAATACAACGCTCACCTGACGCTGCGTTGGCGCGGTGGACTCTTCAGCGAAGTCGACGTCCCATTGCCGCGCTCGCATCCATCGCCAATCCGCACTGCCGGCGATACGATCGATCTGCTGCGGCGACTGGCTGCACATTATCCCGACACCAAGATCGCTGGTATCCTCAATCGCCAAGGCCGCACAACGGCCACAGGACTGCCGTTTACAGCAAATCGCGTGGCGAGCCTGCGGACGCACTGGGAGATCTCGTGCTTCGAGCCGAAACAGCAAATACAGGACGGCGAGTGCATGACGATCGAGAAAGCAGCACGCGCGCTCGGGCTCGCACCCTCTACTTTGCATCGCTGGCTCAACGATGGCTTCATTGCCGGAGAGCAGCCCGACGACATTCGATTCCAGAGCCGATAAAGGTTGTTACTCAAATCCTTCTCGAACTCCACGATCTTTGATCGTCGACGCCAGCCGCCCCGCGGTTTTCCCTCACTCGCTTATAAGCCAACCATACTTCGCGCTTGGAAATACTAAACGGTCTTGCTTTATCCACGCTGGTCGCCGCTTTGGCCAATTACTTCGTTGGCAGTTGCGGGGTGCTACTGGGTTGCTTGCGGTAGTGCCGGCGGCTTGCATCCCAGCCCGCCTCCGCACCGCCACATCCCAAGCGCGCGACCCAGCGGATTATAAAAGTACCAACCGGTAGACCAGTCGACATGTAACGATCCTGCCGTACCAGCTAAAGTAGTGTTAATTGCCATTTTCGAGCTGCCTGAGCGCGCGCCGCAGCGCATCTGCCGCAGTCGCGCGTTCGGCGTCAGACATTCGATTGACATCAAACTTCAGCCGCAAGTGCTCCGTGCCAGTTTGCTCGTCCTTCTTCAATCCGACTACAGAATAAGTCGCAACCGGCTCCAGAATTCCCTTTACCCGCACGCGACCACGCTCCTCGCAGAGTACCTCGTCTTTAACGTGCGCATATGTCTCGAACGAGATGAGCACACCACCTGGCGGCGCCTCATGCTCAAGTCGCGAAGCGAGATTTACGGTACCACCAACCATCGTGTAGTCCATGCGATCCTCACTGCCGAAGTTGCCGACCGTGCAGTATCCGGTGTGGATGCCAATCCGACAGCGAAGGGGCGTTTCAATTCCGACATTGTGCCACTCCTCAGCCAATTCACTGACACGTCTTTGCATCGCGACGGCCATCTGGACACAGGCTAGAGCGTCCTGCTTTACGCCAAGAGTCGCAGGATCTCCAAAGAACATGACGATTGCATCGCCGACGTATTTATCGATGGTTGCTCCATATTGGAGTGCGATCTTCGACATCTCGGTGAGGTAATGATTGAGCAACTGGGTCAGGTCCTCGGATTCCATCTTGTCGGTGATCTCGGTAAAGCCGACCAGATCGGAAAAACACACCGTGAGCTTCTTGCGTTTGCTGATGATCTTGACATCTTGTTGCCCCGTGAAAATCAACTCATACACCTGAGGAGCAAGGTATTTTGCGAGCTTCGAGGAAAGTGCGGTCAGTGTGGCAGATTTCGCGGAGAGATCTTGCTCGCGTTGCTTCAGTTCCGTGATATCGGAATACACAGCAACCGTGCCGCCATCCTCTGTGCGGCGTTCACTCACCATCACCCAGCGGCCGTTTCCGCGCCGCTGGACTTGTGCCTCGCCGGGATTTCGATGCTGGCGCAATCGTCGGCGATCCATTCCTCAACGCGCCCCGCGGCGTCCTCGACGTATCCCTGTTCGGCTGCCCGGCGAATGATCCTTTCGAAGGTTGTCCCTGAACTCAGGTCAATGTCCAGGCCAGGATAAAGAATATCCCGGTAGCACGAATTGCAGATGACCAGACGATCCTCGCCGTCATAGCAGACAAAGCCTTCGGAGATACTCTCGATCGCTTCAGCGAGCCGACGTTCGCTCCGAAGCCTTGCCTGCTCAGCCCTGCGCAAAGGCGTGATATCGTAGAGCCAAAACAGCCGTTTGCCGCCAGCCACGGCGACATGTCCACCCTGATAAGCGACCTGGACGTACGAGATCAGAAGATGCAGCGGCTCGCCATGCTTGGTTTTCCAGAGCACCTCTTCATTGAGCAATTGCCCGCCGCGGGCCCTCAATGATCCGATGATTTGGTCGCGCCGCGCGAGGTCGTCCCAAAATAACCTTGTATCGAACAGTTGAAGCTCGTTCTTTTCATAACCGAGAAGATCGCGAAGCCGCCTGTTGTGAAACAAGACGCGTCCGTCTTCGTCCACAACGCAGACTGCGGCCGGGCAAAAGTCCAGAATTTCGCGGAGTTGATGCTCTTGTTCCCGAACCTGGCGCTCGTGCCGAGTGAGCGCAGTGATGTCATACACCCAGAGCACACGCTTGCCACCAACAAAGCTAATGTGACCGCCGCGATAGGCGACCTGCGCATACGTCAATAGGACGTCAAGGAGTTGGCCAGATTTCGTTTGCCAGATAACTTTCTCATTCAGGAGCTGGCCGCCACGGTCACGAAGCAGAGCGATGATTTTCGACGCTCATCCAGATCGTCCCAGAACCTGCGGGTATCGAAGTCCTCAAGCTCGTCTTTCTGATAGCCCAGCAACTTCCGCAGCTCAGCATTGTGAAAGAGGAGACGCACGTCCTCATCCACCACCAAGAGAGCCGCCGGACTAAATTCCAAAATCTCCTGGAACTGACGCTGATGTTCGGAGGCTTCGGTTGCCGGGTCGTCCGGTCAATGCTCGGTCCATCTGCAATTCATGTTCATGCCCCAGAAGCTGGAAGAGGGTGGCTCGATGATCTTTGACCGCGTAAATATCACCTTAAAACAACTGAAGCGGGCCTCTGGACGAAAGGTAGAAACCCGATTGGAGCAAGGGACAAATAGTTGCTGCACGAGGGTAGAACCGGAAGCGCTACGGAGGTCTAATTCCCCGGCAATCATCTAAACCGGAAATTTTCGCGAGTTAGCATGTTGAGCGTTCTACAGCCCATGAGTTTCATGTCTCGTTCAATCTCCGAATGAAGGTTTCGCAGTGCCCTCTCAACACCGACCTGACCTGCGGCGGCAAGAGCATAAAGATAAAACCGCCCCCCGGAGCACGCTTTTGCACCCACGGAGAGGGCCTTCAGCACGTGCGTGCCGCGCCTGATGCCGCCATCGCAGATCACATCGATCCTGTCGCCAACGGCATCGACAATTTCCGCCAGTTGATCGAAGGGACTTCGCGACCCATCCAACTGTCGGCCGCCATGATTGGACACCATGATGCCACTCGCACCAATGTCCACTGCACGTCTGGCGTCTGCAACACTCATGATGCCCTTGAGGCAGAAGTGCTTTCCCCACCTCTTACGGACAAGTTCGGCATCCTTCCAGCTCATGGACTGATCGAGCATCCTGCTGAAATAGTCACCAACCGATATGGCGACGTTGGAACCTTCCTTCAGGTAGCCCGAGAGTTGTGGCAGCGAGAATTTCTCGTGCGTGAAATAGTCCAGTGCCCATCGCGGGTGCAGTGCAAAGCTCGCGAGACTATTGAGGGTAAAGCGGAATGGCGAAGTGAACCCAGTTTGCAGGTCGCGCTCTCGGTTTCCGCCGGTGATCGTGTCGACCGTCAATGCCAGTACATCAAAATTCGCGGCAATGCAGCGGTCGATCATATTGTTCGTCAGGCCTCTGTCCTTGTGAAAATAGAGCTGGAACATCTTCGGTGTCTTGATGGCGGACGCAATCTCCTCAACGCTGACCGTTCCAAGCGATGAGACGCCAAACATGGTGCCGAATTTCTCGGCCGCCTTGGCGACAGCCCTTTCTCCATCGTGATGAAATATCCGCTGAAGGGCCGTCGGCGAGCAAAAGAGCGGCATGCACAATTTCTGCCCCATGACGGTTGTCGTCATGTCGACTGCTTCAACGCCGGCGAGAACGTTGGGTACGAGGTCACACTGCTCGTAAGCCAATGTGTTCCTGCGATAGGTGACCTCGTCGTCGGCCGCGCCATCGATGTAGTGGAATACGGGCGCAGGCAGCCTCCTTTTCGCCAATGAGCGGAAATCGGCCACGTTGTTGCACCGATCGGCGGGCACGGCTTCCTCCCTATTCTCAACGAGCCGAATTCACGCTGAAGCGCTTTAAGACAAGAGGGCACTTTATGGCCATGGCAGCTTGCCCAGCCGAACGCCACAAAGTAAACTTACTATACGGTATACTTTGGGCCACTGATGCCAAGGGTCAAAAGCAAGACCAGGCTCCGCATTCTGCAGGCGTCCTATGTGCTGTTCCGGCAGAGAGGCTTCATGCGCGTCACTGTCGACGAGATCGCAGCGGCCGCGAAGATCACAAAGCGAACCCTTTACAGCCACTTCAAGAGTAAAGACGCACTCCTGACCGAAGTGCTTGAAGCCCAGCACGAATTGGCTTTCTCAGCGTTCCAGACGATTGGCGAAAAGCTATCCGGGACGCCCGAGGCGATCATCGATACATTCTTCAACGAACTGGATATCTGGTCTAACAAGCCCAGATGGACAGGCTCGGGGTTTTCCCGCCTGGTCGTGGAGTTGGCCGACCTACCCGGTCACCCCGCGCGAAAAGTTGCCAAACGGCACAAGGCGATCCTTGAAGGTCACCTCGCGGAAACGCTCGCCGAGGCCGGTGTGGTTAAGCCAAAAGAATTGGCGCGCGAAGTTTGGCTCTTGGCAGAGGGAGCAATGGTTCTCATTCTGATACATGGCGACAGAGTCTATGCGAGGGCAGCCGCGGTCGCTGCCAAGAAACTTCTGTTCGCCTGCATCTGACTGGCCGTTCCCAATGCGGCTATCGCGATCACGGCTGCCCCATGATGGCAAGGAACGAACGCTATAAGGAACCTGCCGCTCTTGGGGCGTGACGAGATCACTGGACAACCCGGCGTGACGTAACGGTTGGGAGGGCCGCATGGGAAGCCGCCGTCTGCTGGACGACAAGTACGCGATCAAGCGGGTTGCCGAAGTCGGAGCGGTCTGAGCAACGGCAGCGAATCGAGAGACTGCATCGAATGCCGGGATCGTCATCGCTTAATGATTTAGCCGGGTTGCCTAGGGGCGCCACGGCCGATGAAGATGATGGGGCACTATTGCTTCGCCGTGGCACTATGATGCGGCGGCCTTCCAGGCGCTCCAAGCCGCAAAGCTGCGATATCCTGCGACCTTGCACTACCCCTTGCGAGTGCTGCCTTCCATTTTGGAGGGGGCTCTGGTTACCCTTCGACAACGGGCCTCTCGATCAATCCCGGAGTCGACGCGATGGGCTCGCAATGTCAGTCGAGTGAAACGTCTCGCAATTTATCAACGCACAATTCCGCGAAGGCGCGAACCGTCGCCGACATTATTCGGGAACGCGGGTAGACAAACCGCACCGGTACCGGCTCGATCTCAAATTCCTCGAGTACGTTTTTCAATCTTCCCGACTTTCTGAGCGGCGCCACCATATACGAAAGAAACGAGCCTAGTCCGAGACCCTTTGCACAACTCTCGATGGCCACATCGGCGTCATTGCAGACAATAACATCCGGAATTGAAACGCTTACGTCGCGGGAGTTGATCCTGAAGGGCCAATGGGCGTGTGGCGCCAGGCCGGTGAAGCGCACACACCGGTGGGCTCAGAGGTCTTTGCGGACGGCGCGGAATGCCGTACCGGCGCAGGTAATCAGGACTGGCGCAAACAACACGGCGTACATTCGTGAGCGGTATCGACACAAGCGACGTATCGTCCAGGTAGGCTATGCAAATCGCGACATCAAAGCCTTCCTCGATGAGGTTCACGATTCGGTTCACGAGCAAAAACTCGACGCTCACGTTGGGATGGCGCCGCGCGAACTCGTTCACGATGGACGCCATATGGCGTTGGCCGAATGCTACCGAGGCAGTTAACCCCAATCGCCCATGAGGCACGGCCCGTCGGGAGCGCAGCGCCTCCTCCGCTTCCTGCACGTGGGTCAAAATCATCCGGCAATACTCGAGGTACTGCTCTCCATCATGAGTGAGATGGATCCTGCGGGTCGTTCGGTTCAGAAGGGTCACGCCCAAGTCGTGCTCGAGTGCGGCAAGCGTGCGCACCATCGAAGGGAGCGAGACATTGAGGTCCGCGGCCGCCGCCGTGAGGCTGCCGCTCTCAACGATGCGCACGAAGCTCTTGATCGCTCTGAGTTTGTCCATTCCGATTACTCCATTTTATGGAGCAGTCTCATGCAGCTAGGTATCTTTATTGAAGCGTTTGAATGAGTCAAACTGGCATTCAGGGTGTCGTTCGCATGCTGTCGTCCGTGACCGATGAGCTGAGAGGCCGAGATGAAAAAGCTTTTGAGTAGTATCGTCCTGTCGTGGCTGACAGTCGCGGCGCTCGTTGGTCAGCAGGAGGCGCCTTCGTCGTGTCGCTTTCCGAGGATCGTCGGCAACAGCTCGAAGCTCGTATGCGCAAGCGCTTGCTTGGAGATCGCCAAGATGGCCCATTCACGCTAAAAGCGAGAGCTTGGTGTGTGCGGGGGGAAGTTCCCAATTCGTAAATGAGTCAGCGCGGCGGGTCATACGCCATTCCTGGTGCCCAAACGATTGGCCCTAGCGGCGGGGCGTCAAGTCCCATAACGATCTCACTCTCGGCGAACCTCTCCACCAAGGCGCGAAGGAAGATCGCATCGTGAGAGACAAAAGCGTGCTCTTGCGTACGCTCGTCGCCGCGCCGCGCTGCCGGCGATCTTGGTTGCAGCGGCGTAGAGGAGATCGGTGCCGACCGCCGTCGCCGGGTGGATGCCGAACAGCAGGATCAGCAACGGGGTCATCAGCGAGCCACCGCCTACACCCGTCATGCCAACCAGAAGGCCGACACCAATCCCGACACCACATAGAGAGGATCGATCATGAGCTGAACAAATTCTCCGCTTCCGTTCACCCCTGCCTTCGCTGGTCAACCGTCCGCGCGACACCTCGCCGCAATACGGTCCTGAAATGTTCAACCGGAGGGAGGTAGATTAAGGTCCCCAATAGGAGCAGCAACGGCCCGGGCCAAAAAAAGAAAAATTCATGCCGGTATCGAGAACCAGCAGTGCGCTTTACCTATCGGACGGCGCCCGGCGGACCGATGCACCCAGACTGTCATGGCCGATGACTGGGGGACAGCCGATGTCGGTTGGTGGCACGAAGCTGCCAATCCGGGATGTCCGCTATCCGGTCGCGAATGGGGGTGAACCGGACATGACGCGGGCAGCCCAATTTGGTCGAAGATGAACCCATCTCGGAAGATGGTCCTAGTCCAGCAGCGGCCCAATATGCTTTGATGCGTGCGGCTGGAATTGGACGCATGGGTGGCCTTATGTACATGTTCGTTCGAAAGTACACCAAGGTTCGTTCGGTTGCGGATGCTGCCCGCCGCGCCAAAAGCGGCATCGGTCAGATCCTGAGGGAATCGCACGGATTCCGATCTTATTATGTACTGGATGGGGGCGAAGGCATCGGTGTCGCTGTGATGATATTCGAGGACCGCGAAAGCGCCAATGCGGCGAACAATAAGGTACTGGAGTTTGTTCAAGCAAGTCTGCTTGATCTAAATCTGGGAGAACCCGAAATCATCGCCGGGGAAGTTTTGCTGAATATCAAATCTGGTGCGTAATTGTTCGTAAAAGCTACTCTTCGGCTACGTGGGCAAGCGCGGCGTCGAGAGGTTGCCGGGGGCTCGCCAGCAAGAAACATTTTTTGCGCGTGAACGCAAAGTCTTCACTCAGAAAAATGTCCTGAGGAGTGCGCGCGCGATGTCGCCCATTGGCACAACCCGGACCCTGCGTGTGCGTCGCGTTACCGAGATGACCACGCCCTGTTCGGGCCGAACTCAACGTGTCGCTAGATACCGTCGCACCATTGAAACCGATCTCTCGTGCCGCTATGATCCTGTCCAGTTTTCAGGAGGGTTGTCGTCGCGCCTGTGCTAAGGAGACTGTCATGCTTCATGCCACCACGAGCGCTCTGAAATACTATCTTGCCTTGGGCAGTTGCGCTGTTATCGCGCTTTGTACTCTGTATGTCGCGAGGCCCGCCGCGCAGAACAACGCCTCCCCGATTTATGGCGTCACGATACCAGCGGGATACCGCGATTGGAAATTGATCGCGGTGAACCAGCTAAAGACAGATAAGCTCGACCAGTTGCGTGCTCAAATCGGCAACGAAATAGCGATCAAGGCCTTTAAGGAGGGGACAATCCCGTTCCCGGACGGTACAGTCATTGCAGCCATACATTGGAATCGCGTTCCATCAGAAGACAACGACAAAGTGCTGGCCGATGCATTTCCTGGCGCTCAATCTTTCGTTGTCCAGTCTGCCGTAAATGTTCAGTTTATGGTCAAGGACTCAAAAAAGTACGCTGCGACGGGCGGCTGGGGATTGGGTGACTTCAAGGACGGAAAGCCTGGCGGCGAGGCACTGCATAAGGCCTGCTTCGGATGCCACGTGCCTGCCAAAGCTCACGACTACGTTTTCGCTCACTACGCACCTCAGCCCTAACTAAAGTAACGCTGCATGAAATGTGGCGGAGATCGAGCAACACCGTTGCTGCGGTACACAAGTCTCCTGTTGTTGAGGGTTTCGGATGCCGGCCAGCGACAGCGGCGCGACATACACCAGTGGCCGGCGTCCGAAAGCCGCCAAGGAAAGAACCCGCGGGGGATGGGGCGCGGAGAATGCCGCGCACACCGCTATGGCATGCGTGCTCAAAATCATGGTGCGCTTTTGGCGTCACCGGCCCGCAAGGTCAATACACTTTTCGGATTCGCATTTACGCGCCGAAACTCCTATTTTCAGCGCATGCCTCGCAGAACCATCGCCCAAGGTTCGTGCAGTCGCTGTCGGAAGCGATCCGCCGGTCGCCGGAAAAGGAAGCACGGGAAATGAGCAAGCTTGAGGCAACACCAGAGCTTCCGGATAACACGCCGATCCGTGAAGTCCGGTTTCCGACGCGCATCGAGAACGCCTTGTTCGCGGCCGGCCTGAAGACTGTTGGGGAAGTGCGCGAAATGTCGGACGCTTCATTGCTCGCGCTCCCCGATTTCGGAAAGACTTCAGTCGCCCAGCTTCGCGATTTGTTGGGCTTGCCGTCGACCGATGGTGTAAGGCCGCGCGGCAAGAAGCCGGTCTAAATGGCCCACCCACGACGCGCTGTAGCTCGCCGCCGGACTTGGATTCCGGGCCAACTTGCCGCCCTAAGTCGCCTTAAAACGGCCGAGGTCCGGCTCTAATTTTTTCCGTCGTCAGCTGGGAGTGCATTTTAGGAGAGCAAATTCGAACCCGGAGGCTTTTGAAATGATACTCGATGTTCTTACAATTTTTCTTCTGATTAGTGCGCCAACATGATTTCGCGGATTTGGTTGGTAGCTCTCCTCCCGGAGCGCAAGCGCCAGTTGGCCAAGCCACCGCTGCACCCCGTACGTCTCAATGTCCGCGAAGTCTTGACCGTCTACCCCCGGTGCGCCCTTGTTCGAGCGACACTGGGCGTGGGCGTGTGCCAGGATGTCCTCGCGGCTGATCTTGTCGTACAGCGCGTAGAAGCGATAGCCGGCTTCTGCCTTCGCTTTCGCGTGCAACGCGTTCTGCAGTTCTGAACAGTTTTCGGAGTTGATAGGTTGCCCAATCTCCAAATCCCTCACTACTTGTTGCGTCTGTCTTGAACTGAGGTCCCTTCCCTCCACCGGCGTTACCCGGCTTCAGCGGTACTGCAACCTCTCCGCCACCCCAAGGCGCCCGACCTGTCCCTCGCGGGCGTCCGGTTGGTCATCGCTGACCACGCCATGGGGCTTCCCGTGTTGCGTACGCTTTCCTTGTGTACATGCCGTCGCCACTACCCCGGCACACAGCGGCTGAGCGTACTACTTCGCTCATTTCCCCAGCCGTATCAGCCTCCCCGAAAGAGTGGTCGGGTCGGCCTGCGCATCGTCCTTTTCGAGGTTTGCTCGGCGTTCACTCGCGTTACGGCCTGCACACTCGCGCTGTCACCAATTCGTGACACGCATTCCGAAGGCTTCAGCTATTTCGTCGCCTCCATAGCTGCTCCGTTTGCTTCCGGTAGAGCGGTCGCCGGGTGGGACTTACACCCACTGGAAAGCGCCGCCTTTCCACGGCGCACACCCGATTTAAGACATCGCGAGCCCCAGAAATAATTTATTTGATCGGCTCCGGCGTCTTCCAAGTATCGAGGTTTGAAAAGCTACACTGGTGCCTCTGATCCTCGGGGACCGGTATGCGCCGACGCGAGTTCATCACCCTTTTGGGGCGGGGCGGCGGCGACTTGGCCGCTCGCGGCGCGCGCACAACAGCCCACGATGCAGGTGGTTGGATTTCTGAACTCGGCGTCACTGCCAAATTACGAATTGAATTTGAACGCCTTTCGCGATGGTCTGGCCAACGCCGGCTATGTCGAAGGCCGAAATGTTACGATCGAATATCGCTGGGCAAAGCTGACGGGGGATCGACTGCCGGCGCTCGCCGCCGACCTCGTGCGCCGCCAGGTCTCGGTAATCGCCGCTTGCGGTAGCCCGACCGCCGCATTGGCGGCCAAATCGGCGACCGAAATTGATTCCAATTGTGTTCGAGACTGGGGGCCGACCCCGTGCAGATCGGACTGGTTGCGAGCCTCAACCATCCTGGTAGCAACGTCACGGGTGATCACCAACTTCAGTGGTGAACTTCGCCGCAAAGCGGGTGGGATTGCTGCGCGAGCTCGTGCCACCGTCGACATCGATCGCCGCCTCTCAATCAATCCGACCCGCCCCGGGGCCGATGCACCAGTCGGCGCAGATCAAAGAGGCGGCGCGCGCGATTGGGCTGCCGTTACACATCGTCAAAGACAGCGAGCGAACAAGACCTCGATTTCGCTTTTTCGAGCCCTAGCCCAACTAAAGGTCGGTGGGCTCGTCATGACCGCTGATGCACTCTTCACGGATCGACGACACCAGGTCGTTGCGTTGGCGAAACTTTACGCGGTCCCCACGATCTACGAATTTCGTGCATTCTCGTCGTGGCCGGCGGACTTTTCTATCGACGGCCCCGACCGTAATGACTTTGTATCGCCAAGCCGGCAAACCTCGTCGGCCGCGTTCTCAAAGGCGAGAAGCCCGCCGATCTTCCCGTCATGCGGCCGAGCAAGTTCGAGCTCGTCATCAACATGAAGACTGCGAAGGCCCTTGGCATCGAGGTGCCGAACTCGATGCAATTGCTCGCCGACGAGGTGATCGAATGAGGCGGCGGGAGTTCATTGCAAGGGCTCGGAGGTTCCACGCTATGGCCGCTGGTTGCGCAGGCACAGCAGCCCGCGGTCCCTATCGTCGGATTTCTGAACGCTCAGTCGGCCCAAGATTACCGACGCCAGTTGGCGGTCTTTCTCGACGGGCTCGCCGAAGCTGGATATGTCGACGGTCGCAACGTCAATATAGAATACCGTTGGGCAGAGAACCACTCAGATCGGCTGCCGGCCTTAATGGTCGATCTGTTGGATAGGAAGCCGGCCGTGATCGCAGCAACCGGCACACCCGCCGCGCTCGCGGCGAAGGCCGACAAGATCACCACTCCAATCGTCTTCGAAACCGCATTCGATCCGATCCAGCTCGGCCTTGTCAAAAACCTCAACAGGCCAGGCGAGAACATTACGGGTGTTACGCAGCTAAATGCATTCGTCACGCCGAAACGGCTGGAATTGCTGCACGAGCTCGTGCCGAAGGCTGACGTCGTGGGCCTCCTCGTCAATCCGGCCAATCCCGTTCTTGTCAATACCGAAACCAGCGGCGCATTGTCGGCTGCTAAGAGCCTCGGCGTTACGCTTCACGTCTTCCACGCGAGTAACGAGGGTGACTTCGAGGATGTCTTCGCAAAGCTAACGGAAATCGGCGCAGGCGGGCTCGTCATCGGCGCGGATCCTCTCTTCACCAGCCGAAGCGCTCGGCTCGGGGGAACTCGCAGCGCGCCGCGCAATGCC
>CAVUCB010000067.1:0-10737 GCA_963739755.1 uncultured Alphaproteobacteria bacterium
TCGCCAAGTGTCTTCAGGGTTTTTTGCGCGAACTCCGATCCATCGTCCCGCAGCTCCGCGACGATATCTTCCATGCGGTCGTGAGTGAACCAGGCGTCGATCTGCGGCTGCATCGCCGCCACGGGACCGGCCTGCTCGCCGCTCGCAAAGCCCGCGATCAGCGCTTTGACTTCGTTCGATGCGGTGCCCGGACGGACCTTGGTCAGCGCCTCGCGCAGCGCCGGCAACTTCCCTGACGGCACGACCGCGTCCGCAAAGCGTGCGTAGATCGCGTCGGGACCGTTCATGGTCTGCCCGGTCAGCCCGAAATAGGTGCCGATCTCGCCGGGCGCGCGCGACAGCAGATAGGTGCCGCCGACATCGGGGAAGAAGCCCAGGCCGACCTCGGGCATCGCCAATTTGGTGCGCTCGGTGACGACGCGGTGGCTCGAATGCGCCGACAGGCCGACGCCGCCGCCCATCACGATGCCGTCCATGAAGGCGACATAGGGTTTTGGGAATTTCTTGATGCGGGCGTTGAGAATGTATTCTTCGCGCCAGAGCACCTTGCCGAGATCGCCCGCGACCTTCGAGCTCTCCCAGAGCGCGCGGATGTCGCCGCCGGCGCACAGGCCGCGCTCGCCCGCGCCTTCCAGCACGATCACCGCGACCTGAGGATCGACCTCGAACGCGTCCAGCGCCTTGTCGATGTCGCGGAACATCTCTAGCGTCACCGCATTGATCGCCTTCGGCCGGTTCAGCCTGACAATGCCCGCAGAACCCTCGCGCCGCGCGATCAGATCGGGTTCGGTGACCACGCTCGCATCCGTCATCGCGCGCCCTCGATCAATTTGCGCGCCACGATCAGCCGCATGATTTCATTGGTGCCCTCGAAAATCTGGTGCACGCGCAAATCGCGCACGATCTTCTCGATGCCGTATTCGCTGAGGTAGCCATAGCCGCCGTGGAGCTGCAGCGCCTGGTTGGCGACCTCGAAGCCGACATCGGTGCCGAAGCGCTTGGCCATGGCGCAGAGCATGGTGGCGTCGGGATCCTTGCGGTCGAGCGCCGCCGCCGCGCGCCAAAGGAAAGTCCGCGCCGCCTCCAATTCGGTCGCCATGTCGGCAAGGCGGAACTGCAGGGCCTGGAATTCGTCGAGCCGTTTGCCAAATGCCTTGCGCTCCTTCATGTAGGCGCGCGCCTTGTCGAGCGCGCTCTGCGCGCCGCCGAGCGAACAGGCCGTGATGTTGAGACGGCCGCCGTCGAGCCCGGCCATCGCGATCTTGAAGCCGATGCCTTCGTCGCCAAGCCTGTTGGCAACGGGCACGCGCGCATTTTCGAAGATCACTGCGCGGGTCGGCTGCGCTTTCCAGCCCATCTTGCGCTCGTTCGCACCGAACGACAGCCCGGGCGTGTCGCCTTCGACCACGAGCGTGGAGATGCCGCCGGGCCCGTCAGCGCCGGTGCGGACCATCACGACATAGAGATCGCCGCCGCCAGCGCCGGAGATGAACTGCTTCTGGCCGTTCAGCACATAATGGTCGCCATCCCGCACCGCGCGAGTGCGCAGCGCCGCCGCGTCCGATCCGGAGTTCGCCTCGGTCAGGCAGTAGCTTGCGATCAGCTCCATGGTGCAGAGCTTTGGCAGCCATCTTTGGCGCTGGGTTTCGTTGCCGTAGGCATCGATCATCCAGGACGCCATGTTGTGGATGGACATGAAAGCCGACACCGTCGGACAACCCTTCGCCAGCGCCTCGAAGATCAACGCCGCGTCGAAGCGCGTCAGCGCCGAGCCGCCGACGTCGTCCTTGATATAGACGCCGCCCATGCCGAGCTTGGCGGCTTCGCGCATCACATCGACCGGAAAATGCTTCTCCTCGTCCCAGCGGAGCGCATGCGGCGCGATCTTTTCCGCGGCGAAGTCCCGCGCCATCTCGCGAACGGCAATCTGGTCCTCGTTGAGCGCGAACTGCATCGTCCCGAGCTCACTGAACCGCTCTAACCGTCATTGCGAGTAGCGAAGCGCGATGCAATCCATTTTCCGCGAGGGACAAACTGGATTCTCCGCTTCCTCGCAATGATGGTCTGCGCCGTTAGTTCATCGTCGGGATCGAGAACTCCGCGCCCTCCTTGACGCCGGACGGCCAGCGCGAGGTCACCGTCTTGGTCTTGGTGTAGAAGCGGATCGAATCCGGGCCGTGCTGGTTAAGATCGCCGAAGCCGGACTTCTTCCAGCCGCCAAAGGTGTAGTAGGCGATCGGCACCGGGATCGGCACGTTGATGCCGACCATGCCGACATTCACTTTCGCGGCGAAATCGCGCGCGGCATCGCCGTCGCGGGTGAAAATCGCAACGCCATTGCCGTAATCATGGTCGGACGGCAGCGCCAGCGCCTCCGAATAGTCCTTGGCGCGCACCACTGACAGCACCGGGCCAAAAATCTCTTCCTTGTAGATGCGCATGTTCTTGGTGACGTTGTCGAACAGGCAGCCTCCCATGTAGAAGCCTTTTTCATAGCCCTGCATCTTGAAGCCGCGGCCATCGACCGCGAGCGTGGCGCCTTCCTTGATGCCGATCTCGACATAGTTCTTGACGCGCTCGACCGCCTCGCGCGTCACCAGCGGGCCGTAATCGGCGGACGGATCGATGGAGGTGCCGATCTTGAGGCTCTCCACGCGCGGGATCAGCTTTTCCATCAGCCGCTCGGCGGTGGTCTTGCCGACGGGAACGGCGACGGAGACCGCCATGCAGCGTTCGCCGGCCGAACCATAGCCGGCGCCGATCAAGGCATCGACCGCCTGGTCCATGTCGGCATCGGGCATCACGATGGCGTGGTTCTTGGCGCCGCCAAAGCACTGGCAGCGCTTGCCGCTCGCGGCCGCGCGCTCGTAGATGTACTGCGCGATCGGCGAGGAGCCGACAAAGCCGATGGCCTTGATGTCGGGATCATCGAGGATGGCGTCGACCGCTTCCTTATCGCCGTTGACGACATTGAGGATGCCCGGCGGCAGGCCCGCCTCGATCATCAGTTCCGCGAGCTTCATCGGCACGCCGGGATCGCGCTCCGAGGGCTTGAGGATGAAAGCGTTGCCGCAGGCGATCGCGGGTGCGAATTTCCACATCGGGATCATCGCCGGGAAATTGAACGGCGTGATGCCGGCGACGACGCCGAGCGGCTGGCGCAGCGAATAGATGTCGATGCCGGGGCCAGCGCCTTCGGTATATTCGCCCTTCATCAGATGCGGGATGCCGATGGCGAACTCGACGACCTCGAGTCCACGCTGGATGTCGCCCTTGGCGTCGGGAACGGTCTTGCCATGCTCGCGCGCCAGCAGCTCGGCAAGCTTGTCGTAGTCGCGCTGGGCGAGTTCCAGGAATTTCATCATCACGCGCGCGCGGCGCTGCGGATTGGTCGCGGCCCATTCGGGCTGAGCGGCCCTGGCGTTTTCGACGGCGGCGCGAACCTCGGCCTTGGAGGCCAACGCCACCTTGGCCTGGACGTCGCCGGTCATCGGCTCGAAAACGTCGGCTGTGCGGCCCGACGTTCCCTTGACTTCCTTACCGCCGATGAAATGTCCGATTGAGCGCATGATTTCCTCCACGCTTGGCGAATGCCGGTTTTGGCCGGCATCTTGCAGTCTTTATGGCGTTTGGAAAGGGTATATGCGCGATGCGGTGTTGCGAAAATGCCGACTTGCGCGCCGCCGCATGCGGGCATGCGACCAATGGCTTAGCCGAGTACCCTCAGACGGCGGTTCAATGCCGGACTGAAGCCGCGGCCTTGCCGGCAGGTTTCTTCGCCGCTGGCTTGGCCGCCGCCCGACGGCCGACCGCGGCCTCGCGTCCGGCGGCGAGAATCTCCTCGGAGAACTCGCCATTGCCGGCGATGCGCGACAGCACCAGCGTCCCCATCATGGTCGCGAGCGTGGCAGAGGCCTGCTTGCGCGCGGCCTTGCGCGGCAGATCGGGAAGCTGGTCGGCGATCATGTCGATCATCTGCTCGAGCTTGGCCGCAAAGGCCTTGCGGGTCTTCGGGCTCTCGCGGGCAATTTCGGCGCCCAGCGTCGGAACCGCGCAACCACGGCCGGGATCGTCGCGATGCGTGGCCGTCAGATAGGAGTCGACGATGGTCGCGAGCCGCTTCTCCGGCGGCGTCTCTGCCGCGGTCTTGCGCCAATGTTCCATCGAGCGGTCCATCGCATAGGCAAAGGCCTCGATCACCAGCGCCTCGCGCGAATCGAAATGCGCGTAGAAGCCGCCATGGGTCAGCCCTGCCTCTTTCATCAGGTCGGCCACGCCGATGCCATGCGCGCCCTTCTCGCGCAGCCGCACCGAGGCCTTGCGCACGATCCGGGCGTGGGTTTCCTGCTTGTGCTCTTTCGAATAGCGCATAGGTCGTCCTATGAAATGTTTACAGTCATATAATAGCAGGCTGTCGAGTCGAAAAAGCTGCCTTTATTTCGTTAATTCTGTTCCATGCAGGATTTTACCGCGGCCCTTGACAAGGCCGCATCCTCTCCGGGAAGTAGCATGTTCCGCCCACTGTCGCGAGACCTTCCATGGACATGCTTAACCAATATTGCGGCCTCGACCGCGACTCCCGCGGCGTCGTGCGGCTTTCGATCTGCAACGCCGGCTCTCTGAACATCCTGGGCTCGGCTGTGATCAATGGCGTCCGCGAGGGCCTGGAACAGCTCGCGTCCGACGCCTCGATCCGCGTTCTCGTGCTGGCCGGCCAGAGCGAGAAGAGCATGATCGGCGGCGCCGACATCAAGGAGATGGCGACGCTGGAGCAGAAATCGGCGGAAGCCTTCATCTCGCGCTTGCGCGATCTCTGCGAAGCCGTACGCGCCTTTCCGGCGCCTGTCATCGCGCGGATGCCGGGCTGGTGCCTCGGCGGCGGGCTCGAAGTCGCCGCCGCCTGCGATTTCCGCGTCGCCGCCCATGACGCCAAATTCGGCATGCCCGAGGTGCGGGTCGGTATCCCCTCGGTGATCCATGCCGCATTGCTGCCGCGGCTGATCGGCTGGGGCCGCGCGCGCTGGCTGGTGATGACGGCGGAAAATATCGACGCGCCGACCGCGCTGGCCTGGGGCCTGGTCGACGTCGTCGCGCCGCAAGGCGGCCTGGATGCGGCGGTCGAGCGTGTGATCGGCATGCTGCTCGAATGCGGCCCGGAGGCGCTGCGCTCGCAAAAGGCCCTGCTGCGGCAATGGGAGGAGCTGCCGCTGACGGAGTCCGTCAATCTGAGCGTCGGCGTGTTCGGAAAGTCGTTCCTGACTGACGAGCCGACCCGGCTGATGCAGGCCTTCGTCGATCGCAAGCGCTACGATCGCCCCCGCGTCGTTCATCCGACCCCGACATTTTGTCATGATTTGTTACCGTTGCAATTTTTGCGGCGCATCATATGATGCATATCATCCAAACCTGACTCGCTATCTCCAGGGAGTTCCGCCATGGCCGCAACCTCCGATCCCGTTGTCATCGTTTCCGCCGCCCGCACGCCCCTTGGCCGCTTCATGGGCGAACTCACGCCGTTTGCTGCCCACAAGCTCGGTTCCCATGTCATCGGCGCCGCGCTGGAGCGGGCCAAACTGGCGCCGGAAAAGGTCGACGAAGTCTTCATGGGCAATGTGCTGCCGGCCGGACAGGGCCAGGCGCCGGCCCGCCAGGCCGCGCGCGGCGCGGGCCTGCCCGACGCCACCGGCGCGACCACCGTCAACAAGGTCTGCGGCTCCGGCATGAAGGCGACCATGCTGGCGCACGACATCATCAATGCCGGCTCGGCCAATATCGTGCTTTCCGGCGGCATGGAGAGCATGTCGAATGCGCCCTATCTGCTGGCGAAAGCGCGCTCCGGCTATCGCGCCGGCCATGACCGCATCATCGACCACATGATGATGGACGGGCTCGAGGACGCCTATGAGACCGGCCGCTCGATGGGCGATTTCGGCGAGGCGACCGCGGAAGCCTATCAGTTCACCCGCGCCGACCAGGACGCCTATGCGATGGAGACGCTGACCCGTGCACGCAGTGCGGTCGAAGGCGGCGCCTTCAAGGCCGAGATCGCGCCGATCACGCTCAAGGAAAAGACCGGTCCGCGGCTCATCGCCAATGACGAGCATCCCCTGAAAGTCGATCCTGCAAAAATCCCCGGCCTGAAGCCGGCGTTCCGCGCCAACGGCACCATCACGCCGGCGGCCTCCTCGGCCAATGCCGACGGCGCCGCCGCGCTCATTCTGGCGAAGCGCTCGCTCGCCGATCGCGATGGCCTCTCCTATCTCGCCGAGATCAAGGGCCACGCCACCCACAGCCAGGAACCGCAATGGTTCACCACCGCGCCGATCCCGGCGATCCGAAAACTGCTCGACAAGGTCGGCTGGAAGGTCGGCGATGTCGATCTGTTCGAGATCAACGAGGCCTTTGCGGTGGTCGCGATGGCGGCGCAGAAGGACCTCGGCATTCCCCGCGACAAGCTCAACATCAATGGCGGCGCCTGCGCGCTCGGCCATCCCATCGGCGCGACCGGTGCGCGGCTGATCGTAACGCTGCTGCATGCGCTGGAGGCGCAGAACCTCAAGCGCGGCGTGGCGGCGCTCTGCATCGGCGGCGGCGAAGCCACCGCGATCGCGGTCGAGCTTGTGAAGCACTAGCAGCCCATAGTCATGAAATGAGGGAACTATGTCATTTCAGACGTGGCTCCCTCATGTCAGAATGTGCATCTCAAGCTAACCTCGTAACAACTGGGGCTCAATGATCTCGAACTGGCTCGCGGCCGCGCTCGCTCGCCGCAACATCCATTACGGCTGGGTAATGGTCGGCCTCACCTTCTTCGCCGCGCTGGTGTCGGCCGGCGCGGTCGGCGCACCCGGCGTGTTCATCGTGCCACTGCAGCATGAGTTCGGCTGGACCACTGCGGAGATTTCCTCGGCGCTGTCGATCCGTTTCATCCTGTTCGGGCTGATGGCGCCCTTCGCCGCCGCGCTGCTCAATCGCTACGGCCTGCGCAACGTGACCTTTGCGGCGCAATCGCTCGTGATCTCGGCGCTGGTCGTCTCCCTTGCCATGACCAAGGTCTGGCAGTTGATGCTGTTGTGGGGCGTCGTGATCGGCCTCGGCACCGGCATGACCGCGCTGGTGCTCGGCGCAACCATCGCCGCGCGCTGGTTCGCGGCCCGGCGCGGACTCGTGGTCGGCATCCTGACCGCAAGCGTCGCAACCGGACAATTGGTGTTCCTGCCGCTGCTCGCGCACCTCACCGATCGGTTCGGCTGGCGGGTCGCGCTGGCCCTGATGTGCGGGATGCTCGTCGTGGCCGCTTTCTCGGTGCTGATGCTGATGCGCGACCGGCCGAGCGATGTCGGCCTGCGCCCATTCGGCGACACCGGCACCGAGCCGTTGGCCGCCCCTGCTGCGAGCAACGCTCCGATCCTCGCGGCCGCGCTCGGCACCTTGCGCGACGCGTCGAAGTCCTCCGTGTTCTGGGCGCTGTTCCTGACCTTTGCGATCTGCGGTGCCAGCACCGCGGGACTGATCCAGGTGCACCTGATCCCGATGTGCCTGGATTTCGGCATTCCGCAGGTGCAGGCCGCGAGCCTGCTCGCCGCGATGGGCGTGTTCGACTTTTTCGGCACCATCTTCTCGGGCTGGCTGTCCGACCGCTACGACAATCGCTGGCTGCTGTTCTGGTATTACGGCCTGCGCGGGCTGTCGCTGGTGTTTTTGCCGTTCAGCGACTTCTCGTTCTACGGCCTGTCGCTGTTTGCGATGTTCTACGGGCTCGACTGGATCGCGACCGTGCCGCCGACGGTGCGGCTCACCGCACAACGCTTCGGCGCGGAGCGCGCCAATCTCGTGTTCGGCTGGATCTTCGCCGGCCACCAGATCGGCGCTGGCGTGGCCGCCTTCGCAGCCGGCCTGTCGCGGACCCTGCTGGCAAGCTACCTCCCCGCCTTCTTCGTCGGCGGCGCGCTCTGTTTGCTTGCCGCGCTGCTTGCGCTTTCGATTTCGCGGCCGGCGAAGCTCAAAGTCGCGACAGCACCAACCTAATATTTCAGCGTGCTGGTCAGCCCGAACACCGCGGCGTTGCCGATCCGCGAGATCGCCGTTGGATCGTTGGGATCCGGGATGCCGCCGGATGGCCGGAACACGTATTGGAAATATGGCGCTAACAGCCACCCGGGCTTGATGTGCGCCTCATAGATGAGCTCGAGCAAGGTCTCGTTGCTTCGCACAGGGCTTGGGAGACCGGTGAAGAACTGGGTGTCAATATCGAGGTTTCGAGCAGCATTCGAAATCCGCATATAGGCCACCGCGATTCCGAAATCGGTCGCTGGGACGGCCAGGAGAGAAACCAACGAAACCGACGCCGCCGTCGAGGTAGAGGTCGATCAGGTTTCGGTCCGGCGGACTGTAGGCGACCCTGCCGAACGCGGTCACGCCCGGTAGTGACGCCGAAATACTTTTGTCGGTCACCGACGGCGGCCGGTAAAGGACCTGCTCAACCACCGCGAAGATTCCAAAATTGCCACGAAGCTTTGCCGGGATACCGGTTCCGTCGGGATCGGCGATCGAGAAGCCCTGCGCGGTGAAGCGCTGATCGTCGAATTCGCCGAAGTGCCGCCAGCCACCGGGCGTGAAGTTACCGGGGAGCATGCGGCCGCCAGCATTGAGGTCATAGTCGAAGCGAACCTGTCCGATGATCCAGGGCGGATCATTGACGCGAAACGCCAGACCGTGATTGTCACGGGTCTGCGGATCGCCGTTGCCGGGCGCCGAGGCGTTGCCGTTGAACACTGCGCCAAAGGCGGTGATCTTGTCCGAGAGCGCGGCCTTGACGCGAATCCCGGGCACTGCGATCGGCGGCGCCGGCCCGCCGGCCGGAAGGTTGGTCGCCTTGATCGCCGGCCAACCGAACGTGCCGTTGACGAACAGATCGTCGGTCTCACTGTCGAAGAACTCGACATCCGCCGCTTGCTGACCGGCCCTGATATTCAGGGCATTGTTGAAGAAGCTTTGCTCGAAATAGGCATTATAGAGCCGCGAGTCGGGCAGCGCCTCGGTCTCGCTGATGGTCGCCAGATTGTAGATGTAGTTTCGCGACAGCCCACGCCCGTAAATCTGGTACGTGTTGGCGTAGAACCTGCCACCGGTCCAGCCAAACAGTTTTTCGAGATCGGCATCGACCGAGACGTCGAAGCGGCCGAGATGGATGGCGCCGCGCGCGACCCCGCCCGACACATTGCCGATGTTGTCGGCAATGTAGGTCGCGCCGAAATTCAGGCCCTTGTCGGCCAGTCCGTCATGCCATTCGTTGAACCATTTTGGGGCGAGCCACGCTGCCGCGCTTTCGTCTTTGGCCGCGTGCGCGAGAGCATCTTCGGCGTGCGCCGGCGTCGCGAAAGCAATGCAGGCGGCCGCCGCGATTGGTCTGGCTGCGCGGAGAGACAGTCTGAACATGTGACTGATACCGGCCAGCCTGCTCTATTTGACGATGCCCGAGCGCCTCATGATCCAGTAGGCGGCCGCGGACGAGAGCACCATCAATCCAGCCGCCCAAAGGAACCCGCCATCGACGTCGGTGAGCGGAAGCCCCTTGGTGTTCATGCCGAAAATGCCGGTAACGAGAGTTGGCGGCAGCAGCATCGTGGTCACGATCGACAGCGTGTGCAGATGCCGGTTGCTCTCCTCCTCCATCTTGAAGTGCAGCTCTTCTTCGAGCAGCCGGCTACGCTCGCGCAATTCGACGAATATCGTGATCGAGCCCATCGAGCCGCTGCGCCAGCCGCGCAGCATGGAGGCGCAAGGCCGGGTTGAGATGGTCGACATCGCGCCGTTCAAGGCGATGGAACAGCACGCGCAGCCCGGTCAATTGCCGGTGCAGGCGGACACAGGTGCGCCGCTGTCGGCCAAGACCGGAGCGCATATCGGACCTCACCTCGCCCGCGACAACTTTCTCCTCGATCTCGTCGAGCTCGGTACCGATGCGATCCGCCATCCGGTCCATGGTATCGGCGACCTCGTCGATGATCTTTTCCAGAAGGTTTGCAACATGCTTGATGCGATAGCCGCCCTCGAGCACGCGTCGCGCGGCATCGGCGGCGCATAGTGCCTGATGGCGGCCACTGATCAGGAGCCGCTCGGTCATTGCAAAGCGCAGGAAGCCGGTCTCCTCGGTTGCGGTCTCGATGTCGCGGACGAGGTCCGAGAACACGCCATACACGCAGTCATCGAGAACATGGAGTTGCTGGAAATTGTCGTGCGACAGCAACAAGTCCCGCGCAAGCGGCGGGATCTGCGCCTCTGTCAGCCAGGGCCGCACGCGCGCATCGCCAAGATTGAAATGCAGCCAGAGCCGGCCATCATGGGTGAACTCGATCGGCGCATCGATCGGCAGCGACTCTGCACTGCCGTCGTTGTGCAGCCGAAAGGCCCACACCAGGCCCGGAATGGCCGACGTGCCCAGCAATGGCGCCGATGAGGTGTTGGCAATCTTGGCGGTATCCGATTTAGTCAGCATGACCGCCCCGGCAACCCTGACAAAACAATGATAACATCGGCATCCCCGACTGGCGGCGACCTGATGTCGCCTTCCCTGCCGAGGATTTAGCAGTGAGCCATTACAGTTTGATGTCGCGGCAACTGACTGGCGACATCACGTCGCAGGGCGATTGGCGAATTTCTCATTAACGTGTCATGGAAACCGCAATTCCGGCGAAGGCGTGCGGCGGTTCCATATGCCAGCTACGGCCTGATCGT